>JANMII010000293.1:0-6750 GCA_031375665.1 Hyphomicrobium sp. | reverse complement strand
CTCAGCCACTGCAGCGCGTGCCGTCGCCTCGTCGGTGACGCCGTTTAACGCCGTGGTCAGCCGCGCGAGACTTTGCTGCGCGAGCGCGGACGCTGCGGTGTTTGGGATCGCTCCCATGGCGTTGGCAGTCACCGCGGCGGTGGTCGCAGCAGGCTTCGGCATTTTCGTTTCCAGCCCCCACAATCCGGCAGCAAGCGCTGCTGAGACCAGCGTCGCAGCCGTCAAGCGCTTGAGCACGCCAAGCGCCCGCGACGGCGGTGGTGGGATGCCGGCCCAGGGATCGGAATTTCGCTTTGGCGCATCGACGGTGGCGTTGGGTCTGGGCGGTTCAGCCTTGGCAATGCGTTTCGCATCGGGAGAACTGCGTCTCGCATCGGGAGAACTGCGTGTCTCATCAGGAACATTGCGTGTCTCAACTCTGTCAATGCGCGGCGCGTCGGCCGCATGCGACGGGAGCGCTGTGGGTCCGGTTGAACTTGGGATTTGTGGAACGGATAGGTGGGTTCCGGTCGGTGCAATCGACGGCGGTATCGGTCCCGCGCGCGCAGGCTCTGCAGGCACAATTTTAAATTGCGGACTGCCAGCTGGAGCTGGCATGGCGTTCGCGTCCGGCGGTGGTGCCGTTGGGGTCGACGCGGGAACTGACGACGGAGTGGGGGGCTCGACTGCCGAAACGCCTGCCTGTGGCTTCGGCTCCACGATGGCGTGTTGCGGCGCCGCTGCTGTCTGCTCCTGCTGCTGCGGCGCGGGTGACATCGTTGCACCCATCGATGGCTTTGACGCTGAGGCGGCGAGCGACGGCGCGGTTGTCCGCGCAATTTCAGCCACGACTGTCGCTGCGGCGGCGACCGCTGCCACATCAACCCGGGCTTGATGGGGCTTTTTATCTTCCTCGACAAAATTCGCCGGAGTTGCGACCGTAGTCGCAGGTGTCGTCGCAGCCGCCACAGCGGGAGCGCCATCAAGGGTCGCTGGCGTTGAGGTAGGCCCTGCAGCTCCAGGCGGCAACGTGGCCGCGATCGACGGCGCGATATCGGGACGTTTTGCAACAGGCGCAAAGGCGGCTGGCAGGGTCACATCATGCGTGGCCACCTGAGCGCCGGGTGCAAGTGTGCCCGCAATCGAGGGTCGGCTGAGCGCAATCGGCGCCAGTTCGCTTGGCGACGGCGCTGGCTTCACAACGATCGGGTCCAACGGCGGCAATGGTCTTGGCGCGACCACCGGTGCGGGCTGCGGTGGCACTTCCGGTGGCGGAATCGTCGCGCTGATCGACGGCGCAAGTGCGAGCGCTGCCCGCAAAGCGGGGTCAGGCGAAAATGCCACCGGTGGTGGCTCGGCCGCATACACGCGCGCTGAAGGGTCGATGGTCGCTGCGATCGACGGATGGCGATCATCGTTGGACACAAACTTCGCCGGTGGAGCCGACGGCGAGGACGTGGTCATGGCTGGAGCCGTTTCTTGAGCAAGCGGTGCAGTCTCGTTTGATGCGGTCGCCGGTGTTGTCTCGGATGAAGTCGCCGCCACCCCGACCGGCACCGATGGCGGTCGCGACCGCTGCTCCGGGTTGGGTATCAATCCACTGTCGGCAATCAAGCGCGCGAACCCTGGCGGCATCGCGGCGACAAAGGCAGCGGATTGCTCGAGAAGCTGCCGCGCCAAGCCATCGCCATCCAGCCCGGCTGCGCGTTGTGCTTGCACGAGGTGACCGAGCACGACCGGCGTCAATAGTCCGAGCACGGAGCTGCTTTGCATCGGATTGAGACCGGTAAAGCGCCCGATCGCAGAGGCCAGCACATTGGACGATGGCACGCCCAACAGTGCCACCAGCGCGTTGGCGCCGCCATCCATCAGCGGCTCCTGGCCGCTGCTGCCGATCACGGACGCAAACGTGCGGAGTGTACTTGCGTCGTTTTTTGCCAGCACCCGGCACAGTTGCGTGGTGCCACCGCTTTTTGTAACCGAGGCCGCGATGCCAGCTAAAATGCCGGGTAAGGCCGCTTGAAGTGCTTTGGCGACGATGCCCTGACCAAGGCCGAGACTGGACGCCATGCGATTGATCAGCGACGGCGCCAAGTAGGCGGTGATGGTCGAGACGATTGGCGTCGTAGCGGACATCATGACGGTCGTGGCCTTTCGGAAACTGAAAACGCGGTCGTGTCGTGGTTCGGCCCGTTTGGTGGCCCGTTTGGTCGCTCGTCTGATAGCCCGAATTTAAGTTCGTATTCTAGCTTGAGCGAGGTTCCTCGCTGACGTCCCGCTGCCATGAGTTTAGGCAGCACAAAACACCACGGCGAGGGCGCGCGCATCAATACATTGGTGCAAAAAACAGTCTAGTCTTTGCCGCGGTACGGATTTATCGCCACCGCCTGAGCCCGCGACGACATCAGCACTCGGTCGCAGCATCCTTTTGCGTGCGCGCGCAGCACCGAGTGCGTTACACGGATGGAGCGCGCTACAGGGTTGTCGTGACGACGAGCACCAGACGGCGAGCATCAGACGGCTGGAATGAAATCGGGGACACGGTAATAGGGGCGTTGCGATGACGAAAACTGTGCTGGGCATTGTCGGTGGCAGTGGCTTCTACAATCTGCCAGGGCTCGAGAATGCGCAATGGCAGCGCATTGCGGGACCCTGGGGTGCGCCATCCGACGACATCCTGTTTGCCGAGTTGGAGGGTCTTCCCGTCCGCTTTCTGCCCCGCCACGGGCGCGGTCACAAGCTTTCCCCGTCCGACATCAACTACCGCGCCAACATCGACGCGCTCAAGCGGGCCGGCGTCACCGATTTGGTCTCGGTCTCGGCCTGCGGGTCCCTGAAAGAAAAGTACGCGCCGGGTCACTTCGTTCTGCCCGACCAATTCATCGATCGCACGTTTGCGCGGGAGAAATCATTTTTTGGCGCTGGCTGCGTCGCCCACGTCGCATTGGGCGACCCGATCAGCCCGTTGCTGTTTCAAGCGGTTGGGGCAGCAGCAGAAGCTGAAGCCATTATCTGCCACACCGGCGGGACGTATCTTGCGATGGAAGGCCCACAGTTCTCGACCCGGGCTGAGAGCAATCTCTACCGCTCATGGGACTGCGATGTGATCGGCATGACCAACATGCCGGAGGCCAAACTCGCGCGCGAGGCTGAGATTTGTTACGCGACGATCGCGATGGTCACCGATTATGATTGCTGGCACAGTGAGCATGCCCACGTCGATGTGGCGGCAATCATCGAGATCATGCAGCACAATACTGAGAAAGCGCAGCGCCTGGTTCGTCGACTGGCTGAAACTCTGCCGCGTGAGCACCCAGCATGTCCGATTGGGTCCGATCGCGCGCTCGACGTTGCGATTATCACATCTAAAGGTGCGCGCGATCCCGAGCTCGTCAGCAAACTCGATGCGATAGCCGGGCGAGTCTTGGGTTGAGGCCGTGTCCTGGTTTGAAGCCGCGTCTTAGGTTAGATCAGGATGCGATCACGGGACAGTCCAAGGAGGGTCTGCCACGAGCAGGTGTGCGACCTCCAAGCTCGCGATTTGCGAGCCCGCTACTTATATACTCGCCACTTACAAGCCCGCTATTTGCAAGCCCGCTATTTACAAGCCCGCTATTTACAAGCTCTGGCACTCACGTCGGCCGTCCACCCACCCGATGATGCGCTGTAGCTCACGGCCTTGCTACTGGCGCGCTTAAAATTGGCCCACGAACTTCCGTACTCGAAATCCGTGAACGACGACCAGCTCTGAATGGCGGCGGCGAGGGCTGCTGGCTTGGTTTTTCCACTCCCGCTGCCGTAGTGGTAATGATCCACCATGCAAACGGTGCGACCTTCTTTGCGGTGGCTGTGCATGTCGGCAAAGCCGGTTTCGCTGCTGAACGCGGGTGTTGCAACCAGTGTGATGATACTGGCGCAGCTGGCCAGCCCTGCCTGACGGATCATATCGCGGCGTCCCTCGTAAGATGACCTGATCATCACGAAACCTAGTTCGCTTCGTGTTGAGTTCAATCCGGTAGGTACGCTTCACGAGTTGGAGTTGGATGTTCTGTGGCGGGCAACACACAGCAGCCGTCGCCAACATCGCTGTGGGCGACATATCCGGCCGTTTCAGCTAGAAAATTTGAGCGTCAACGGCGCGCTCTATTCGTTGCGTCGCTGATATCGCCGCTCAACTAAGCGCCGAAACCGATCAGGATTTTCATCTTGGCGAGGTCAGGAAACACCGTCTGGATACCAGCTCCGATCAGCCACAGCACAACGCCGAGCAAAATCAGCGCTGGAATAGCGGCAATCACCGCCTTCAGGAAAAACCCGACCAGATGGAAAAACGGCACATCGAACCGCCGCACCGAGGCCGGGTAAGGCATGTCGTTGATCACCGGCTGAATGTCCGCAGGGCTTGCAGTCTGTGGTTTGACGGCGGCTGCGAAGGTATCGGCAAACGTATTGTCCTGGCCTGTCGACAGTGATGGGGCGGCGGCGCGCTCTTGAGCGGCACGGTCCCGGGCTTCGCGCGCGCGGGCCTCTTTCTCGCGCCGAAACGTGCGCGGCAGATCGTCGGAGTGCTCATCGCCCAACAGCGGCATCCCGTGTGGCGGGAAACCATAATCGGCCGCGCCGCCTGAGCCTTGAGCCCGAGAGCCTTGAGACATTGTCACAAATCCTTGTATCGGGTGGCTCACATAAAAAGGCTGTGGCCCCGAATCAGTTGGTAGCGCGATCGAGCTGCGATCTTGTAATCTGCTTTCAGGCTTAAAGCCATTTTGCGCCTTCAATTTGACCGGAGTGCAGCCGTTGAAGAGCCTTGAAAAATTGATCCGCACGATCCCCGACTATCCCAAGCCCGGCATCATGTTCCGTGACATCACGACGTTGCTTGCCAGTCCCAAAGGCTTGAAAAAGGCCATCAAGTCACTGGCGAAACATTTCGACGATGCCGACATCGACGCGGTTGCCGGTATCGAAGCGCGCGGATTTATTCTCGGCGGCGCGATTGCCGATCGCCTCGAATGTGGCTTCATCCCGATCCGCAAAAAAGGCAAGCTGCCGGGCAAAACCATCGGCCAGGAATACGCACTCGAATACGGCGTCGACATCATCGAGATCCACGAAGACGCGATCGAAGCTGGCGCGCGCATCCTGATCGTCGATGACCTGATCGCGACCGGTGGTACAGCTGAAGCAGCCGCCAAACTGATCACCCGGTCGGGCGGCGTGGTCGCAGGCGCTGCTTTCGTTATCGAATTGCCCGAGCTTGGCGGTATCAAGCGGTTGGCTGATCTGGGCGTCGAATGCCACGCGCTCGTCTCATTTGATGGTCACTGACGATGGCCCCAGTGTCACACGGCCACACGATGACCGCTGATTTGTCAGCAGAGCAATTGCGCGTCGCGTTTCAAACGATCGCGTCGTGGCGGCTCGACCCCGATGCCGCCGCGCCATGCCCCGCGTGCGACCAGCCCGGCCTGACCATCATTGATCGCTCAACCCGGCCGTACACCGAGTGGTATGCGCTGGCGTGCCCGGTGTGCGGGCTTGATAAAACCGTCAGCATGCCAATGGCCGGACCGCTTCGCGGTGAGTAGTGACCGCTTCGCGGCGAGTCGCGAGAGATGCGAAGTGATGAGCAGCGGGTTCGCAGCGCCACGGCATCGGGGTCAGCGTTGATCACGGCATAGCTAGTCTAACACCACTCAAACACCACCTTTGGCCGTCGCGGTTCGTGCTAGAGGTTCGACCGCGACGGTTAGCAATCGATCTCACGTGCCGCTTCTCGAATTTTCTCGCAACACGCATTCCAACACGCAGGCATCTCCATCATGATTTTGAACGGTCGGCAGACGCGCACCATTTGGCTCAACGATGATGGCTGGTCGGTCGGCATACTCAACCAAACGCTGCTCCCGCACCGGCTCGAAACCGTCACGTTGCGTACGCTCGACGATGCCGCCTACGCCATCCAAGCCATGCTGGTGCGCGGCGCGCCGCTGATCGGCGCGACGGCTGCGTATGGCTTGGCGCTCAGCTTGCGTGAAGACGCTTCCGACAACGCGCTCGCCGAGGCCGTGACCATGCTAGCCCAGCAACGACCGACAGCGATTAACCTGCGCTGGGCGCTCGAAAGCGTTCGTCGCGTGGTGCAACCGTTGCAACCCGATGCGCGCGCCGCCGCCGCCTACGTGCGCGCCGCTGAACTCTGCGACGACGACATCGCCTGCTGCCGCAGCATCGGCCAGCACGGCTTGGCTCTGATCAAAACAATCGCCGAAAAAAAATCGGCCAAATCTCTCGGCCAACCGGTCAACATCTTGACCCATTGCAACGCCGGATGGTTGGCGTGCGTCGATTGGGGAACCGCGACCTCGCCGATCTATCACGCCCACGATGCCGGCATCGCCGTTCATGTCTTCGTTGATGAAACGCGGCCACGCAATCAGGGCGCGTCGCTCACGGCGTTCGAATTGCTACAGCACGGCGTGCCCCACACTTTGATTGTCGATAATGCCGGCGGTCATTTGATGCAGCAGGGCGAGATCGATTTGGTGCTTGTCGGCACCGATCGCGTTGCCGCCAACGGCGATGTGGCCAACAAAATCGGTACCTATTTGAAAGCTCTCGCAGCGGTTGATACGGGCGTGCGGTTTTACGTTGCGCTGCCCCACTCAACCATCGATTGGTCGGTGGCGCGCGGCGCCGATATCCCGATCGAAGAACGCGATGCGAGTGAAGTCTTGCGCGTCCAGGGCCGTCTCGATGACGGCCGCATCG
>JANMII010000265.1:0-8984 GCA_031375665.1 Hyphomicrobium sp. | reverse complement strand
GTAATAGGCCGTCAGCGATGCAAAGCGGCTGCCAGAGCTAGGCCCATATTGAAGTGCGATGCGTGTCAATGACCCCGCGGACGATACTAACTTCCCACAAATTTTCTGTCGCTCCAATGATGGATTGGACCGATCGGCACTGCCGCGTTTTCCATCGCGCAATGTCGCGTCATACGCGGCTGTACTCTGAGATGGTGACAGCCGACGCTGTCCTTCGCGGCGACCGCGAGCGGCTAATCGGCTTTACATCCTGTGAGCATCCGGTGGCCCTCCAACTTGGCGGGTCCGATCCAGCGAAACTTGCGGAAGCGACGCGGATCGGAGCAGACTTCGGTTATGATGAGATCAATCTCAACATTGGCTGCCCGTCTGACCGGGTCCAGGAGGGCCGATTTGGTGCATGCCTCATGGCCGAGCCAGGATTGGTGGCGCGTTGCGTTTCAGCCATGCAATCAGCTGCTGCAGTTCTTGTGACTGTCAAATGCCGGATTGGCATCGATGATCAAGACAGTGAGCGCGATTTTCAAAACTTTATCGATACAGTCGCCGATGCTGGGTGCAGCGTTTTTATCGTTCATGCACGCAAAGCTTTGCTTCGAGGCTTGTCACCGAAAGAAAATCGCGACGTACCACCGCTCAACTATGAACGCGTCTATCGTTTGAAATCAAAGCGCCCCGACCTCACGATTGTTATCAACGGAGGCATTACATCACTCGATGCGTGCGACCATCATTTGAACTACGTTGACGGCGTGATGATTGGGCGAGCCGCCTATCAAGATCCCTACCTCCTTGCCGCTGTCGACGAGCGCTATTTTGGTGCAAGCGCCGTCAGCCTGTCGCGATCACAGGCGATTGCAGCACTTCTGCCCTACGTCACGCAACACGTTGCCAACGGCGGGCGGCTGTCGAACGTCACGCGTCACGTGCTTGGGCTATATCATCAGCAACCGCGCGGACGGTTGTTTCGCCGCTATTTGAGTGAAAATGCCGTCAAACCTGAAGCCGCGGCTGACGTGCTGATCGCAGCAACGGCCATCGCCGAAGGCTTGCGTGCATTCGCCACTCATGGTGATGACGTCGACATGACGGCTGCGTTGTGACGGCTGGTGCATGGACCGCCGATGTTGTCGCTATTTTGATCGCGACGGGTGCCGTCACCGGCTTTCTGGCCGGAGTTTTTGGTATCGGTGGCGGCGCAGTTTTAGTCCCAGTTCTCTACACAGCCTTCGAACTGTTGGGTGTGCCGCACGATGTCTTGATGCAACTCACACTTGGCACTTCGATGGCCGTCATCGCACCCACGGGATTACGGTCGTTTTTGGCGCAAAAAGCCCGAGGTGCTGCTGATCTCGACGTTTTGAAGCAGCTTGCACCCGCTGTGTTTTTTGGCGTGATCTTCGGCGTTGTCATTGCAAGCGCGGCGTCCAGCGAGGCCCTCCGGTGGGTTTGGGTGATTGCTGGCACAATGGTCGCGGCGAAGCTGCTGCTTGGTCGCGACGACTGGCGGATCGGCGATCACTTGCCGAAGTCTATACCAATCACCACGACCGCTTTTTTGATTGGGATCGTGTCGGCACTGATGAGTATCGGCGGCGGACTATTTCTGATCAGTCTATTCACGCTTTATGGCATGCCGCTGCTGACTGCCATCGCAACGTCATCCGGATTTGGTCCCGTCATCGCAATCACCGGAATGCTTGGCTACGCGTGGGCTGGCCAGGGTGTGGCCGTTCCAGCTTACTCGATCGGCTACGTCAATGTGATGGCAGCAGCGCTGATCGTTCCGTTGAGTTTGTTGACCGCGCCACTTGGCGTGCGGGTCGCCCACGCACTGCCAAGACGTAAGCTTGAAATCGCCTTCGCCGTTTTTTTACTTTTGGTTGTCGGGCGCTTTCTTTGGTCGCTAAGCGGCCCGCTTTAGCTAGGGCGGTGGTTCGCCAACACAATCGTGTCAGCCGCGCGATTGAAGGTCATCGCACCGACAAGGCCAGCGATGAGACTTGAGATTGCGAACAAATCAGCGCGCAGATCGCCGCCGATGATGAGTTGTCCGCTCGCCAATCTTTGCAGCAACAGTAAACCGCCACCGCCACCACCAATCAGATAAGCGCGCGCATGGCCCGTTAAACCAACCATGGCGGTGCTGCGGTACAAACCGAAAAACGCAGGCGCGAGCATCAACGCATAAAATGGCGCGACCACGATTGCCACGACGTGCATCGCGATCGCTGACACCGGATTGAAACTGCCACCGCTGAGTTCAGTCAGCAGCCAGAACGTGGCAAGGCCGGCCGCGAAGCCCTTCATGTAGGCACGAACGAACTGCAAAAAGCGCAGCCCTGACGATCGGCCCGACGTTACGAGGGTTTGGGTTGTCGCAAACGCTGCGGCCGTCAGGCGATGAGCGGCATCGGTCGCGGTTGCTGGCTGGTCGATCGATTTCCGCCGCCGGGCGTCGGGTTTGGATGGCGCCTCGCTACCGATCCGAATGATGCTCGAGCGACGCGGCGTCACCGTCAAGCTTTGGTGTTTGCGAGAAATGTCAGCCATGGAACTTGAGAGCGCTCGCGATGTCCGGATCAGCTAGGATCAAGACTGCACGAGAAGCCCGAAACAAACGCTTAACCCGGTGCGCGACGACCAGGCCTCAAACGGAAATTTTCTGATTGTAGGCGCCGACTTCCGGCATGGTGGCGAGGTGTTGGTCGATGTCTTTGAAAATTGCTTTCATGTTGGCTTCTGATGTTGGGCTCTCGACCACGACAACCAGTTCCGGCTTGTTGGATGAAGCGCGGACTAGGCCCCAGGTGCCGTCCTCGAGGACAACCCGAACACCATTCACAGTAATCAGTTCGCGGATTTTCTGGCCAGCGATCCGATTGCCTGCGGCAAACGCGGCGGTGTAGTGGCTGACCACACGGTCGACGATACCGTATTTCACGTCGTCGTCGCAGTGGGGCGACATGGTCGGTGAGCCCCACGTTTTTGGCAGAGCGTCGCGTAAATCAGCGGCTGTTTTGTCGGGTGCGCGATCCAACATATCGCAAACGGCCAGAGCGGCGACGATGCCATCGTCGTAACCGCGACCGAGCGGCGTGTTGAAGAAAAAGTGGCCTGACTTTTCAAATCCGACAAGCGTTTTGTGTTCGAAGTTATAACGCTTGATGTAGCTGTGCCCTGTTTTCCAGTAGGCGGTCGTCGCGCCATTGGCAATCAGCACGGGATCGGTGTTGAATAGCCCCGTCGATTTGACGTCGACGACAAATTTCGCATTCTTGTAGATGGCTGACAAATCGCGCGCGAGCATCACCCCAACCTTGTCGGCGAAGATCTCGTGACCATCATTGGCGACCACGCCGCAGCGATCGCCGTCGCCATCAAAGGCTAATCCGACATCAGCGCGGGTTTCAAGAACTTTGGCTGAGACGGCCCGCAGCATGGCCATGTCCTCGGGATTTGGATTGTGATGCGGGAACGAGTGATCGAGATCAACGTGTAGCGGGATGACGTCGCAGCCGACGGCTGCAAGAACCTGCGGTGCAAAGGCGCCAGCCGTGCCATTGCCGCACGCACACACGACCTTGAGTTTTCGCTTCAGCTTCGGCCGATCGGTCAACGATGCGATGTACCGATCGGCCATGTCGGCAACGAACACATAGCGTCCGCCGGACTTGGTTTCAAAATCGGCGTTGAGAACAATTTCTTTGAGTTGCAGCATGTCGTCTGGCCCGAATGTCAACGGCCGAGAAATCCCCATCTTGATGCCGGTCCAACCGTTGTCGTTGTGGCTCGCAGTGACCATTGCGACGCCTTCGACATCGAGCGCAAATTGCGCGTAGTAGGCCATCGGCGACAATGCCAAACCAATGTCGTGCACTTCACAACCGCCAGCCAAAAGTCCAGTCATTAAGGCTTGCTTGACGCTAGCGGAATACCAGCGAAAATCATGGCCAACGACAATGCGTTTGGGGACGCCGCGCCGCGCCAGCATCGTCGCGAGCCCGAGCCCCACCGCATTCAGTCCCATCAGATTGATTTCTTCGGGAAAGAGCCAACGCGCATCGTACTCGCGAAATCCGTTTGGCTTGACCAGCGGGATCCGCTCGAATTCGACTGTGTTGGGTACGAGGTCAGCACGTGGTTTTGGCAACATGGCTCAGCCCTTCAAAACAAATCCGCGGCCGGACCTTATGGCACCTGGACGCTATGGCCAACGGCAACGTGTGTTGTCCGCCAACGCTCGCCCTCGCTGTCAACATGCAAAACATGGCGGTGGGATGAAAGTAGGCTCGCCTTACTCGTGCAAAACGAGTGTTCCAGCGCGCATATCGACGCGGGAAAGTCGGCTCAAGAACGACATGCCGAGCAAAGTTTGCGCAAGTTTGCCGCGTTCACACACCGCTGCCTTGACGTTGCGAACGGTGATAGGCCCGATCGAGACTTCCTGCAGCGTAACGGGCGCTATCTTCGCAATGCCATTCGCCGTCGAGACTTGATGCGTAAAGTCGCCGGGTCTCAGAAAAATCCCGGCCCGCTCCGCATCTTCATAGGTCAGCGCGACCAGTGTTGCGCCGGTGTCAACCATCACGTCGATGCTGCGGCCGTTGACTTCCGCTTCGCTCTCGAAATGCCCGTTGCCCGTCGCGCGGAGAGCGACATCGCCAGTGTTGTCGGTTGACGGGGCCGAAGCTTCGTCGTCGCGCGATGCTGTTGCAACCTGGATAGGTAGAACGTGCTCGGCACCAGATCCGTCGAAAAAAGATTGAACGATGGCACGAGCTTCGCTGGGATTTTGGAGCGCATACGCTGCCGCGCTGGCACCGGCGATGGCGAATGCTGCCGACGCAAATAGGCTAACCGTTCCCGAAGATACGCTCATCGCATCCAACCCTGCATGGTCGCGCGAACCAGACGCCGACACTCAGTTGCGCAGCGTCATAAACTCGCCAGCGATCTGATAGGACGCCAAACGTGTTAAAAAACTCATACCAAGCAAGCTTTTGTTAAGAGTGCCCGGCTTGGCGACGAGGACATCGATATCTTCGATCTGCAATAAACCGATCTGCACCGTTCTAAGGCGCGCGGGGGCTGCGTATGTCGTGCCGTTGGCGGTGGCAATCGCGGTGTCGAATTGAAGCTTAGCGATGTCGATGCCAGCGGCTTGCGCGTCGCTCGATCGCAGCATGACTTGGGTTGCGCCTGTATCAACGACCATATCGACGGCAGCGCCATTGATCTGAGCCTGGGTCGTGAACCGCCCGCCTTGATCACTGCGCAGTCGGACCGCAACTGGACCGTCATACGTAACCGCGGACGACGCCTCGGCATCTTCCGGACCGCGACGCGTCAGCTGGCTTAAGTCACGACCAAAATAGAGCCCGGCAAGTCCGACAGCTGCGACGCCGACAATCACGACAGCCTTGGCAATTCTAAGGCCGGTTGATCCGTGTCCGCCGCTGGTTGGCCAAAACGTCACAAAACAACCAACGATGAGCGCGCCAATAATCGACCCGATGATGGTCGTATCGTTTAGCACAAATGGCGCGAAGCCATGGCTTTCGACTGCAACAAACAAACCGGCCAATGCAAGAATTGCCGTAATCAGCCAGGCCAACATTGACTGCCTCTCAGGTCGACGAGCGAGCCTTGGCATGGTGACGGACACGGCTGGCTTGATCCAGCAAGCGCTGTTCCAAAGTCGTCATAATCCGACTTCGGTCAGCATCGGTGTAAGTGGTCCAGCGCGCGATTTCGCCGCGCGTGCGCCCGCAACCCAGACAGAGCCCGAGGTGCTCATCGATTTCGCAGACTTTGATGCAGGGCGATTCCATATTCGGCGCGGGCCTGTTGGGCTAACTTAATTGGCTGATCCGTGCTCGTGCATATGCCGCCAGGCGATCGGCGACAAGGGCTGATTAGCGCGTTCCGGTCGCGCGGTAGGGTTCAGCCGAACCGTACGGCGACGCAGCCTTCAAGCGGGGCCGACGCGGCGATCGCGGCAACGGGGTGCTGGCCCCGCGATGGCTCTCTTGACCAAGGGGCTGCAGCGGCTCCATCGCGTGTAAAACCCGCTGGCGTGGCAACGCGATAATCACCTCAGTGCCTTTACGCAGTTCCGACTGCAAATCGAAGGTTCCGCCGTGTAACTGGATCAGATTTTGGACGATTGGCAATCCAAGGCCGGTCCCGCCTTCCGCCGACTCGTGGGCCAACGAACCTTGTCCAAATGCCTGCAGAACGCGTGGAATTTCATCTTTCGGAATACCAGGACCGGTATCTCTGACGCAGATAAATTGCCCGCCATCCTCGGTGTGTCCGACCACAACCGTTATGCGACCGCCCTTTGGCGTAAACTTGAGTGCGTTTGAAAGCAGATTGAGACAGATCTGGCGCATGGCGCGGGGATCGGCCCAAACCTGGGGCAAATCATCGGCGAACTCTTCGACCAATTGAAGGCCCTTGGCATCAGCTCGAATCTTTATGAGGCGCTCGCAATCTTCGACGATGTCGGTCAAATGGATCGTCTCTTCGTGCAGATCATAGCGGCCAGCTTCGATGCGAGATAAATCAAGAATCTCGTTGATGATGTGGAGAAGGTGATTGCCGCTTGAGTAAATGTTGCGGGCGTATTCTTTGTACGTTTCGCTGCCAATGGGTCCGAGCAGCTCTTTCTCCATCACTTCGGAAAAGCCCATAATGGCGTTCAACGGCGTGCGAAGTTCGTGGCTCATGGTGGCAAGAAATCGTGATTTTGCTTTATTGGCGGTCTCAGCCCGGCGTCGCGATTCATCGGAAATGGTTGTTGCCTCTTCCAGCTCGGCAATGAGGCTGTCTTTTTCCGCGCGAAACTCCACCATTGAGAGCGCCGTCGAATGCAGGCCACGTGCCAGATAAACAAAGAAGACGTGGATGCCGATCGCCATCGACGCCAGTGCAAAATAAAACGGTTCACCGACCGAGAACAATCGTCCAGCAACCGCTAACGTCATCGGCACCGATCCGGCCAGAAAAACGCTGATCAGCGTTGATGCGAACGTCATTCGGATCGCCAGAACGACCATCAAGGTCGCGAAGATGAAAACGTGTGCCGAAAAGGTTGCGCCGGGCTGGGCCGCGCTATCGCTGTAAATGCCGATCAGCGCGAACGCTGCCAAAGCGAGGCCGTTGCAAAACTCGATGCGCGTAAAATGCCGTCGCCATTCGCCAACGTTGATCTCGTCGCGGGCGGCCGCCAAGAGTTTGCGGCATTGGTCGAGCATATAAACTTTGGCCATCGAGACGATGGCGATCCACAATGTGGCCTCAACAAAAGACGCCCAGAACATGGACGTGATGTAGAAAATGAAGCACAGCGCCGGCATGGCGAACGGTGCGCTGATTTCATTGCGCGCAAACATCGTCAGAAGTTCGTACTCGAACTCAGGCTTGTTGCTCGTGCCGTGGGTCAGCCGATCGCGATAAGCTTTCAGATTGTCATCGGCCTTTTTCTGGCGCACAGGCCTTGGCGCGCGCGGCGAGGACGTCTCGACACTGAAATCGTTGTCGCGCATCGCAGCAGCGGTTATCCCATTGGCAATCCCGCTCGCGGGGTGCCGTTCGCAAGTGTGAGCGTCACGGTGCCAGGATTTCGATAAATTAACGCTTAACGTTGCGGCCTGACGTGCGGAAATCGAACAGAGGTGCGACATGCAACGCAGGCGTCCCCAGAACCGCCAAGCTATGGCGCGCTGGATCGCGACCGTGATTATGCTCATCATTGCGGCCGTGTTCGGCCGTGATCAGTGGCCCTCGCCAAGCGGAAATCGTGACAGCGGCCCACTGCCTGGCCAAGTCTCAGGCACCGGTCGTCCAACAGACGGCGACAGTTTAAAAGTCGGCCGCGACGAAGTTCGATTAAAGGGGATCGATGCGCCGGAAGGCCGCCAGACGTGCCAGCGGAACGGCCAATCATGGGCATGCGGCGAAGATTCTCGACAGGAACTTGTTCGATTGATCGGCCGAGATGTAGTCATCTGCAGTGTCTCTGAACGCGATCGGTTCGGACGCTACCTGTCAAAGTGCACGGCAGGCGGCCGCGATCTCAACGCCGAAATGGTCAAGTCTGGTCTTGCCGTGGCCTACGGCGGATACATTCGAGAGGAAGGCGACGCGAAGGCCCGCAAACGCGGCTTGTGGAGTAGCGTGTTTCAGCGACCCCGCGAGTGGCGCGATGATCACAGCCGCACCCGGTGAACCGCAATCAGGCCTCGGCGCATGTCCAAACGCCTGCGCCTAGCGGCGTTCGGTCGCCTCAGCGAAAGCGACGACAGACGGAACCACCGTCTGTTGAAGCGACAGCGCTGCTAAATCATCGCGTAGCAATTCTAGATTAAATCCGGCGCGTGTTGTGATGTCCAGAACCTCGTCTATGGCCATCGTTTGCGACATTGCTGCGGCCCACGCCACGGCTGCGCGCTGTCCGCTGGCGCACGCCAGCACGAGCGGTCGTGACAGCCGTGTGAGTGTGTCCAACACATCAGCCGATGCTGCCGCCGATAAAACCTCGTGAGATGCTACAGGCAAATAACGGTAGTTGAAATTTAGCTGGCGCGCGACATCGGCCAGCACGCGATTTGGCAACTGGTCGTCGCTCTCTCCGTCGGGGCGAAGATTGACAATCGTTTTGATGCCAAGGGCCCGCAGCGACGTCAGGCTCGCGCCGGACAGTGAGCCGACGATCCAGATGTCGTCCGTCAAAAATTGAGGGATGGTCACGCCGTAATCCTTCGTTCGGGCGATGACCCGACCAGTGTGATTAGGGTCTCACAAGCGATCGCAACCGGCAAGAACTTGCGGAGGATCAGCGCAAAAATATGCCAAAATGTCGATTGACATGGCATCCAGGAAAAATGCTATTCCAAATAGGCGGTATTGTTGAAAATGGTTTCTAGGATTTAGCGCGATGCTAGATGAGATGGACGTCAAGATTTTGCGCATTTTGC
>JANMII010000253.1:0-7637 GCA_031375665.1 Hyphomicrobium sp. | reverse complement strand
CATCCCGTCGCGATCTTCCAGCGCAATTTCGCGACGGCTTTTGACATCGATCGCCAACGTGTCAGCGATTTTTCCGATACGCGATTGCAGATTGGCGACACGACTGGCGTTGCTCGCCCCTGCGAGAAACGTATCGCCGAGAGCTGGCAGAGCTGCAGCTTGTGGGTCGCTCATGGTCGGTTGCGCGGGCTCGATGAGGCGGCCAAGCGCATAACGGTCTGTTGCGATAGCGTCCTTAGTCGAAACAATTGCGTGCCAGACGGGTGCGACGGCAAGCCCGTACAGGGTGAAAAGTCCTGCAGCCAACAAGAATAGTGCGAACATCTTTTGCAATGCGGGCGAGATCGCGTGTTTCATGGGACGCTCTCGCTTGCGATCGGTGGCGGCACAGGTGCGCTCTCTGGCGCAGTTGTTGGCGTCGGCAGTGATGCCGCCGTATCGCGCCGTTTTAATCGCGCGCGCAAACTAAAGCGCTCACGATCTCGATCGGCGTCCTTGGTGATCGCGGACGTGAATGCTGGATCGGTGAAAACTTCGCTTGGCTCGAACACGCTAACGAGTTCGGCTGCAGGCTTTGCAAAGCCAGCAATGTCAATCACGTCGCGATCAATGCTGATTTCGGTCAGCCATGCGCTGTCTGGCAGGACGCGCGCGAGTGCGTTCAAGACCTGAGAACGTGACACCTGCGCGGCGGCAAAATCTTCAACCGCGCGCGTTTGGGCGATAGCTGTACTCGCCGCTTCGAATTCAGCACGGCGCATTTGCGATGCGACACGCGCCTCTGTGGTGGCTTGCGATAGTGCAGCGCGCGCGGCATCGTATCGTGTGATGGTGATTGCGGCTGCGATTGCTAAAACCAGAATAAGCAGAGCCGTCAGCGCTGGCGTCAGCAATCCGTTGCCCGTGTTGCCGACAGATTGAGCACGTGTAAGCGGCTGTCGCGACAGCACGAGATCTGTCTTCGATGCGTCAACGCGATAGACAACGTCAGCGACGCGTAGACCAAAAGTTTCGAGTTCCGTAACGTTCTCGTCAACGACTTGGCGGGGCACGATGACGTGGCAAACAGAAACAAAACCCAACGCGCTGCGGGTTGATGTGGTGAGCGTGTGTGTGCTGTAGATGTCGCTCGGTTTGAATGGCGTTGCGCGTTCGACATCGAGCATCGCCAAGCGTTCACTATCGTGCCGGGCTGCCCTGGGAATTTCGATGTGCCGAACGAACCCCTCCCGCTGCGGCAGTCGGAAAGAAACGATGCGTTGCCGCGAAGTCGCTAAGTAATCTGCCAGGGTCGGGGCGGGCATTGAGCCGCCGCCTAAGGGCTGTGTGCGGTCGATGATCCATTCGCCCGCCGGATCGAGCGTTACGACGGGACGTCGTGATCGCATTCGCGCGCTTAGGGTCAGCACGTGGCGATTGAGACTTTGGGCCACATCGCTCAGTTCGTTGCACCACCAGCGCCAGAAGCGCAGCGGTGTCGAAGTCGATTGCGTGTCGCGAGCCATCATGGGCTAAACCGCTTCCACGTTGCCTTGCACCAAATCCTGCCGAGCGTTGTTTGCAGTCGATGCCTTGGCCCAACATCGGTTGAGAAATTAGCGTGCGATGCGAGGGCTTTTTATAATCATAATGAACAACGCGCTGGTAGCGGGAGAGTACGCGATCGTGATACGTTTGGGCAGTGGTTTTGTGTGTTTACCTTGAGGCATTGCATGCCCACTCAGGGATCCGTGACCCAGCTCTTTTCGGCGACTTCGATCGGCGGTTCGAACGCTGCTCCTAGTCCCGATCCACGCAGCGCCGAATTCATCGATCGGTTTGCTGACGCTTTGCTCGCGACTGAGCGGATCGATGCAGCGGCGATCGATCGGGCGCGCCGGGCGCAAAGCTTATCAGGTGAGCGCTTTGATCTGGTGTTGACGCGGCTCGGGCTCTTGAGCGACCGGCAATTGTGCGACGCACTCGCTGATGTTCTGGGCAAGCCGATAGCCGTGGCAGGGGATTTTCCGCTATCAGCGATCCTCATAGACCGATTGCCGATCGCGTTTCTGAAAACCAGCCGCATGGTTCCAATCCGAGCAACGGACGCGGGCTATGATTTCGCCGTCGCTGATCCGTTCAATGCCGAGGCACTGGCGGCTGTCGCATTTTTGCTGAAAGCCAACGTGTCGTACAGCATTGCCGCGGCGGCCGACGTCGATGCAGCCCTCGACCGGCTTTACGCGCCAGCCGATCAGACATCCGCACTGACGGCCTCAAAACGCGGTCAACTTGCCAGCGTCGCGGTTTCGGGTGATGACGCCGATCGTGACATTCGCCGCCTTCAGGATATGGCGAGTGAAGCCCCGGTCATTAAGATCGTACACGATCTCATAACGCGCGCCGTTGATTCCAACGCGTCCGACATTCACGTCGAGCCGGGCGAGGATTGCGTGCGGGTTCGGTTTCGGATTGATGGCGTGCTGCACACCATCGAGACCTTGCCCCAAGGGCTACGGCAATCGGTCAGCTCGCGCATCAAGGTGTTGTCGCAACTCAATATCGCCGAGCGGCGATTGCCCCAGGACGGCCGCACAACGGTGGCTGTGCGCGGTCGCGATATCGATCTTCGCGTTTCAACAATGCCGACGATCTACGGCGAGAGTGTTGCGTTGCGCATTTTGGATCGGGCCAGTGTTGCGCTCGACATGAGGCAATTGGGTTTGTCGGGGCCGGATGCTGACCTGTTCTTGCGCGATTGCGACCAGCCCAACGGCCTGATCTTGGTGACGGGACCAACCGGCAGCGGCAAAACAACGACACTTTACACAGCGCTCGCCCGCCTCAATACGGCCAGCCGCAAACTTTTCACGGTTGAAGATCCGATCGAGTATCAACTCGCGGGCGTCAACCAAATTCAAGTCAACGCAGCGATCGGGCTGACGTTCGCAACAGCTTTGCGATCCATGCTTCGGCAAGATCCCGATGTCGTGATGGTGGGCGAAATCCGCGATATCGAAACGGCAGAGATCGCCATTCAAGCGTCGTTGACCGGCCACCTCGTGTTGTCAACACTGCACACGAATAGCGCTGTCGCTACGGTTACGCGACTGCTGAATATGGGGGTCGAGAGCTACTTGCTGGCGTCAAGCCTAAAGGGCGTCTTGGCGCAGCGGCTGGTGCGGCGGCTGTGTGATGTGTGTTCGGTTGTCGACGTGAATGAGGCTAATTTTGTCGAAGAGTTATTCGACAAAATCTCTGAGCCCCAAGCCATCGCCCCCCCGGACACGACGTGTGTCAGGCGCGCGGTCGGATGTCCGGCGTGCCGCGGCACCGGCTTTGGCGGCCGGACTACGGTCTTCGAATATCTTCACGTTGGCGACGATGTCCGCTCAGCCATTCTCGGTAGTCAATCCGAAGCCGACGTGTTGCGGGCGGCCCGCGCGCAATCGATGACGTCGATGCTGCGCAACGGGCTTTTGAAAGTTCGCGCGGGCGTCACCACGTATAGTGAGGTTTTGCGTGTGACACGGAGCGATGATGGCGCTGTTTAGCTACACAGCCTACGATCGCGACGGCAGCCAAATTCGGGGTGAAATTCCGGCTGGCTCTCGCGACCTTGCTTTGGATGCACTCGCCCGCAAAGGCTGGTTTCCATTGTCGCTGGATGAAACAGCGGGTGCCAGTCCAACAGCCAGCGTGTCTGCCAGCTTGCTTGATCGTCCACCGGTTGGTTCATCTGGCGATACGCCCTGGTATCAGCGCGAACTGTTACCTCACACCACGCTCCCAGTCGCTCATCTCGCCGTATTCACCCGCGAGTTGGCGAGCTTGCTGGCGTCGCGGCTGCCCATCGATGAGTGCCTTCGCTTGATCGCGCTGCAGCCGATGCTACCAAAATCAGTGCGCGCCATGGTGCGCGGGCTGCATGCGCGCGTCAGTGAGGGTGAAGCGCTATCCAAATGTTTGGCCAGTCAAGGCGCAACGTTTCCAGAATACTATTGGCGGTTAATCGAAGCGGGCGAAGCGTCAGGTCAACTCGAAGCCGCCAGCGCCAACCTCGCGGACTGTCTCGAAGCATCTGATGCCATGCGCAACCGCGTCGCCTCAGCGCTGATCTATCCGACCATCCTTGTCGTGGCAGCGATCGCAGCCGTTGCGGTTGTGATGTCTGTGCTGTTGCCAGCGCTCGCGCCATTGTTTGACGAGGCGCAGGTCGAAGCCCCGGTCGTGATCCGTGTATTTTCGGCCGTCGATGTCTTCGTACGCGATCACGGTTCGGCGCTGATCGTTGGCGGCTTCGGCCTATTGGCCGCGATCGTTGCAGCCTTGCGGTCGCAGCGACTACGCCGCGCGATCGATCGCGCGATGCTATCTGTACCACTGGTGGGAAACTTGATCGAAAAACGCGAAACCGGCCGCTTAGCGCGAACGCTGGCGCTGTTGTTGAGCGGCGGTGTTGGTCTCGTCGAGGCAGCTCGGGTCGCAAGCGCGGTCATGACCAACACAGCCATGGCCGACGTTGTCGCTCGGGCCGGTCAGGACGTTCGCGAAGGCGGCACATTGTCCGCACAACTCGCGGCGTCTGAACTGTTCTCTGAACTCTTCATGAGAATGCTGACGATCGGTGAAAAAACTGCGCAGATCGACGTCATGATGTCCCGCGCAGCGATTATTTATGACGCCACTCTGAGCCGTCAACTCCAACGCATCATCGGACTGATCACGCCGGTCGCGACGCTGGTGATCGGCGTGGTCGTTGGCACGCTGATGCTCTCGGTCATGAGTGCCTTGATGTCGATCAACGATCTGGCACTGCGATGATAGTTTCACACCAGGCCCGGCCTTCTAACGACAACGGGTTCCTGCTGTTGGAAGCGCTGATTGTTCTGATGATCCTAGCGATGTCGGCATCCATCGCCGCGCCGCTGCTCCAGCGCTCACGGCCGGGCGACGATGTCCGAGCTAAAGCGATTGAAGTCTCTGGTCTGTTGAAGGCAGCCCGGTCAGTTGCGCGAAAAAGCAGTCGTACGCAGTTAATCAGCTATAGCGTGCCAGCGCGGCGATTGACCTGGACGCAAGGCGCGAAAGCGGTTGTCGTGCCAGCAACCATGTCGCTGCGATTGGTCGACGGTTCAGGTTTGCCGACCGCGAAATCGAGCAACCAACCAGGCGCGAGCCAAAGTGGCATTCGCTTTTTGCGCGACGGCTCGTCAAACAGTGCCACCATTCAACTCCGAAGCGCCGGTCGTACGGCGACCTTGACGACGGACTGGCTGACGGGAGAGACGCGATTGCGCGTTGCAAACTGATCATGCAGCGAGACAGCGGTTTTACTCTGCTCGAAACTCTGGTGGCACTGGCGATCTTCGCCGTGGTGGCGGCTGCACTACAGCTTGGGATTGCTGGTGCATGGCGCGGCGCCAAGATTGCTGAAGGACAAGACTTCGCAATCGTGACGGCGCAACGATTGATGGCGGAAATCGGCGTGTCGCGAGCGGTTATTATTGGCCGAACGACGGGCGAGATCGACGCCAGAACCACATACGCGATCATGGCCCAACCGATTGCTGGTGGGGGCTATTGGGTTGATGTGACCGTGCGCTGGTCTGATCGCAGCCGTGGTCAAAGTCGCGACGTAACGCTGCGGACGATGAAAGTGGGTGGCCGCTCATGACCACGCCCCACCACGTGTTCCCGCAATTCAGCAGCAACCGTAACGAACTCGGCGACGGTATGGGCGACGGTTTGAGCCACGGTTCGGGCGATGATCTGGGCAACGGTGGCTTTACGGTTCTCGAGTGTTTGCTCGCCTTGGCTTTTCTCGCCATGTTGACGGCGCTGTTACCATCGACGATCAGGTTCGCAAATCGGGCCAGCCAATTTGGCGTCGCATTGACGAATGAGAGCAGCGTTTCGTCATCGGCCTTGGCTTTCAATCGGTTGTTGGCCGAGGCGATGCCGTTGACGCTTGCCGATGAGACGGGCGCATCGCGTGTTGCTTTTGTCGGCGATGAGCGATCGGTGAAGTTTGTCGCGCCCATGCTCGGTGCCCCTCAAGGCGCAGGGCTCTATGTCATCGAACTAGCGTCGGTTCGCGACGCAGCCGACGTCGCTGCTGGCGTGAGTTTGAAAACCTATCCATTGACGTCGGCTGTCTGGACGACGATCGATCCCGCCGCTGCTGCCGCCACCAACAGCATCGCGCAACGGCCGTTGGCCGCCGGTGTTTGGGCTGTTCGCTTTCGATATTTTGGCATTTCAGGCAATTTGACCGAGCCGACGTGGCATCTGCAGTGGGTTGCACCTAATCGCATTCCGGATCTCGTCGAAATCAGTTTCGAACGAGGCGTCCGACCAACGGCTACTTCAACTGTGACGTTGGTCGTTGAACTGATGTTGCGCAACCGACGACAAGCCGTTGCCCGACAGTGAGCATGCGGCCGACACACAACCTGATCAACTCACCAACTAACAACATCTTGGTCTTCGCCAGCGCCACCGGTTGCGTTATCGCGACCGAGCGTAAAAACATCGGGCTGACCACTTCGTCCTGGAACCGCGTATTTGAACGGTTGACCCCATGGATCGAAAACGCCTTCCGCGCGCTTGAGGTATGGGCCTTTCCATTTTGCACTGCCCGACGCGTTTTCAACGAGCGAGCGAAGGCCGAGGTTTTGCGGCGGGAAGCCGCCATGATCGAGCGCGTAAAGTTCAAGGGCCGTAGAGATTGCACTGATCTGAGCCCGCGCGGTTTCAGTGCGCGCCTTGCCGACGTATTTGAAAACTTGTGGGGCGGCAAATGTTGCGAGCATGACGATGATAGAGAGCGCGACCAGCAGTTCGATCAAGGTAAAGCCGTCGTCATGCGCGCGCGACCTGCAACGGGACCCCGACACACAGCGGGCGCGCAACATGCAGCGGGCGCACAACCCTCTCAGCGCTGTTGCATGCTGTGAGAAAATTCTAGTCGCCATGGCTCTTTGCCTTTCAGCTACAGCATCAAGGCTTGGTCGAGTGGACCATAAAGCCAGACAATCCACAGACCAAATGCCAGTGATGGCCCAAACGCCATGCGGCCGTGGCGATCGACGGACTGAGCCACAAACCGCTTGCTTGCAATAACCGTGAAAGCCGCAGCGCAGGCGACCAGCATCACGCTTGAGAGGCCAGCCAATCCCACCCATGCACCACACGCCGCGAATAGCTTGACGTCACCAAATCCCAAGCCATCACGGCCTCGGATCGCTCGGTAGGCTAACGCGACTGACCACAACGCGCCGCCAGCAACAGCGCTTGCAACAACCCGCCACCCGACGTCGGACGACGGCTGGAGCACCAAGCCGGCAAGGCATAGAATTGCTGTCAACACGTTGGGCAAACGCAGCGTTGTGAGGTCAATAACGGAGAGTGCGATCAGGCTAACGGCAAGTGTCGTTGCAAGCACCAAATCGATGGGCGGCCGCGCGCCATCAGCCCATGCGGGCAATCCGACCACGGCATAAAGAACCACCATTGCGCCGGTGATGATGGCGTACGGTGTGCGCGTCGGCTGTGCCACGGCCCGCGTCGTCAGAGACAGTCCATGATCTGGGGATGAGCCGATGGACTTTAGCACTGTGGCCATGACGCTTCTCCAAATGAGCCCACGTCATCGA
>JANMII010000239.1:0-8282 GCA_031375665.1 Hyphomicrobium sp. | reverse complement strand
CGAGGCCGAGATCGCGCGCGCGGCGTTTGATCATTGGTGGTGCCCTAGACCGCCGTGAAGCAGTTGTCGACGAACAGGTGCGCACCATTGATGAAACTTGCTTCATCGCTGGCGAGAAAGAGCGCCGCGCGCGCAACTTCCTCAGGGCGGCACAAGCGACCTTGTTGCATAGCGATCGCGGCGTCTGACATATCGACGCCCAGCGCCGACAACTCTTTGACTTCACGCAAGCCATGCGGGGTTGCAACAAAGCCCGGACAGACCGCGTTGCACCGAATGCCTTGATCGCGGAACTCGACGGCGATCGAGCGCGCAAACATGTGGCACGCGCCTTTTGTCGTGTTGTAAAAAACTTCGCGTGGTGTCGCCGCAATGGCTGAAATGGAAGACGTGCAGACAATCGCCCCGCCGCCCGCAGCGAGCATTCCAGGCAAGACCGCGCGCGTCATTAAATACATGCTGGTGACATTGATGGCCATCAGCCACTCCCATTCCTCGAGCGTGCACTCGAGAAACGGTTTGATGATGATCGTTCCAGCATGATTGAACAGCACCGTGATGGCGCCATACTCTGCCTCGACCGCTTTGACGGCAGCGTCGACCTGATCGGCTTTGGCAACGTCAGCTTTGGCAAACATGGCCGTGCCGCCTGCCCGTCGGATTTCGTCAACGACGGCAAGCCCGGCCGCTTCATTCTGGTCAACAACCGCAACCTTTGCGCCTTCAGCCGCAAACAACAGCGATGAAGCCCCGCCCATACCCGTGGCACCACCAGAGATCAGTGCGATTTTTCCACTTAGTCTGCCGCTCATGCGGTGAACTCCAATTCAGCTTTCAAAAAGGCCGCTTTAACGCGTTCCTCGATCAGTAATGCATGCCCAACGACGGCGGTTGCTACGATGACTGCCCCTGGTCACGCATAACGCCGTCGAGGCGGTCGATCAGCAGATCAGCATGGTTTCGGTTGAAACAGAGTGGCGGGCGAATTTTCCAGATGTTGCTGTGCTGGCCTGCGGTACTGCCCAACACGCCGCTGACGCGCAACCCATTCATTACGGTAACGGCTAATGCCTTGTCTGGCGTGCGCG
Organism: Hyphomicrobium sp.; assembly: GCA_031375665.1. Lineage (GTDB taxonomy): Bacteria > Pseudomonadota > Alphaproteobacteria > Rhizobiales > Hyphomicrobiaceae > Hyphomicrobium_B. The sequence continues at coordinate 7,194 of JANMII010000239.1, read as the reverse complement.
ATCCATCGGGCACGACGAATTCAAGGCCGAGATAAAGTCCAGACCCGCGCACATCACCAATGGCCGCGTGGTGCCGAGCAAGGCTCTCGAGACCGGCGCGCAAATAAAGTCCGGTTTCGGCTGCGTTATGCTGCAAGTTCTCATCCCGCAAAACATCAAGCACAGCGAGCCCGGCTGCGGCTTGTGCCGAGCTGCCACCGAAAGTGTTGAAGTAGCCAGATCCGGCACCAAACTTATCGAGCAAATCGGGTCGCGCGACCACGCCGCCGATCGGATACCCGTTACCCATGGGTTTTCCCAAAACCACGAGATCAGGTGTGAAGCCGTGGCGTTCAAATCCCCACATGTGTGATCCGAGGCGACCAAAACCTGGCTGAACCTCATCGGCAATAACCACGCCACCAGCCGCTCGGACTAATGCTGCAGCGTCACCGAGAAACCCCGGCGTGCCGGGATAAACGCCGTCGCTCGAAAAAATGCTGTCGGCGATCATTGCGGCTGGCTGGATGCCGCGCGCTTGCATTGCTGCTATGGCTTCGGCGACGGCTGCCACAAAGCGGACCTCAGCGTCGCCATCTGGATATCGATAGGTATCGGGGGCTGGCACCAAAATGACGTCGGGGTTTGGTGGCTCAACACTAGCCGACGCGGGCGATATTGCCGTTACTGCCGCAGTGTTGCCATGGTAGGCATTCGCGGTCGCGATGATACCTGTGCCCCCGGTTGCAATGCGCGCCATCCGCAAAGCTAGATCAACGCCCTCACTGCCCGTGCAGGTAAAGACGACATTCGATAATTCGCTGGGAAACGTTGCAAGCAGGCGCTCGGCGTAGGTGTAGACGATATCGTAGAGGTAACGCGTATTGGTGTTCAGAGTCGCCATTTGGTGGCTGACGGCTTCAACGACGCGGGGATGGCAATGTCCAACAGATGGCACGTTGTTATAGGCATCGAGATATTTTCGCCCATCGGCATCGTACAACCACACCCCTTCGCCACGGACGACGCTGAGTGGTCGCTGGTAGAATAGCATGGACGTTGGACCAAACGTTTTCTGCCGCCGATGAACGAGCGCGGCGGTAGCTGCGTCAAGCGTGGCCGTCGTGTTCAAATCGAAGGCATTGAGCTCGAGAATTTTCTGCGTGTCGGTCATCACCGCTGCGGGCTTTCTAGGTCTTGGAACTTTCGAGGTCGCCAGGCTTTCCAACGCCCCAGCCACTCTTGATATCCGGCGCTCGTGATATCCGGCACTCTGGTTTCGAATATTGCTGCTGTTCTAACTCACGCACGCCGCCGCAACTTGACTGCGAAACGACCAGAGTGTCCAGCGCACCGTTTTGCAGCGGGCATCGCGCGTTCGGGGCCTCGCGTCGCTCAGCGCCCGCCGTCGTGGACCGTCTTGGTGGCCAGCCGTCGTGGACCGCTGTCGTGGACCAGCGGCGGCCGTCAAGTTGTGAACTGCTTCTGTCAAAGCCGCTGGCCGTCGGTTACGTTACGTTTGCAGTGCCCGCCGACGGGGTCTGCAAAATAGGCAACACATGGCCGACGCACCGCGTCCTCCCGCAAATCGATGGAAGCGCTTTTCCGACTGGGACGAGCGTCCGCTTCGGCTCGACCAGTTTGCGGCTGAAGATCCCGATAACGGCTTTGCAGCCTTCAAAAGCCCGCACGATCCGCAAGCGTCGCTGAGCTGGGTCAATGGTCGTGCGTCGATAATGGACGGCACGCAGGCGGCCGATTTCGACATGATCGACGAGTTCATCGCCCGCTATCACCTCGATGAATCAATTGCCGACGAAGCGATGGCAATGAGTTCGCTGACGCTTGCGCGCATGCTGGTCGATATGAATGTGCCGCGGGCGCAGTTGGTTCGGCTGGCGCACGGCTTAACACCAGCGAAGTTGGCCGATGTTGTCAGCCACCTGTCGTCGCTCGAATTGGCTTTTGCCTACAGCAAAATGCGCGCACGCCGCACACCCGGCAACCAAGCCCACGTCACCAATGCCAAAGACGATCCATTACAACTTGCGGCCGATGCAGCGACGGCGGTCGGCTTTGGTTTCGATGAAATAGAAACCACAACCCGGGTTGCGCGCAATGCCTGGTCGAATGCACTGGCCTGCGCGGTCGGCGCGTCGGTCGGTCGGTGGGGCACGCTGTTTCAGTGTTCGAGCGAAGAAGCTGAAGAACTGCGGATCGGCATGGCCGGTTTTACATCGTACGCTGAAACGGTTTCGGTTTATGGCACGGAGCAGAGCTTCGTCGATGGCGATGATACCCCATGGTCGAAGGCATTCCTGGCGGCGGCTTATGCATCGCGCGGTATCAAAATGCGCTGCACATCTGGTGCGGGTTCGGAATTACTGATGGGGTTCCATGAGCGCAAGTCGCTGCTCTACCTGGAGGCCCGATGTTTGTGTTTACAGCGCGCCATGGGCGTTCAGGGCACCCAGAACGGCGGCATCGACGGCGCGCCTGTGACGTGCACGGTGCCGGGTGGCATGCGCGAACTGATGGCTGAAAACCTGATCGCGGTTTGGCTCGATCTCGAATGCGCGAGCGGCAATGACGCGCGGCCGACAGAATCTGAGATCCGTGTTGGAGCGAAGATCTTGCCGTATTTGATCGCCGGCTCAGATCTCATTTGTTCGGGCTTTGGCTCAATTCTAAAGTACGATAATTCGTTTAACGCCTCCCTGCTGAATGGCGAAGAGCTCGAAGACTACCTCGTGCTGCAACGTGATTTCGAGGCCGACGGCGGATTGTCACCAATGGATGAAAGCATGGCACTGACGGTCCGCGCCCGCGCCGTCGATGCCCTATCCGCCGTGCTCGACGACCTCGGTCTAGGCGCGCCGACAGGTGATATGAAGGCCAGCGTTATCGCGGCCTCAGGGTCAGACGATACGCGCAGCTATCTGCCGCGCGATGCAGCTCTCATGAGCGAGGCGATCCAGGCCAAATCGATAACGGTTGTCGACGTGATCAAAGCCTTGGCGCGCCGAGGCTTTGAGGCAGAAGCTCACAATCTGCTCAATCTCGTCCGTTTGCGCGTATCGGGTGACTATCTGCAAACATCAGCTGTCATCAGAGGCGGCCGTGTCATCAGCGCGATCAACGACGCCAACGATTATTCGGGGCCAGGCAGTGGCTATCGATTGAGTGGCGATCGGCGCGATCAAATCATCGCCATTCGCGATGTTCTCACGCGCGATAACGTGTTGCGCGCCGAAGGTATGCTTCGCGGTGGCGAAGTGCGACGCATCAGCTATCGGACCATGGGACCGGCACGGCAAAGCGAAGACCGATCCGAGGTCGTCATTGGCATCAGTCCAGCGTTCGGCATCGAACTGTTCCAAACGATCGCCGGTCACCCCCTTTCAGCCGTCACGAAAGCACTGAGCGATGGACTAACCGAGGGCGGCGCGACAGCGCGGTTCGTGCGCATGCGCCATACCGCTGACACCTCGTTTTTGGGATTGTCGGCTGCGCGCCTTTCCGGCTCAGGTATCGGTATCGGACTGCAAGCCAAAGGCACCGCAGTGATCCATCAAAAAGATCGCTTGCCACACAACAACCTCGAACTATTTTCCAACGCGCCGATCACATCACTTGACCATTACCGCTTGATGGGTCGGAACGCGGCGGCCTTCACGCGCGGTGAATTGCCAGCACCGATTGTTGTGCCGACACGCGGCGAGGCGCTTGGAGCGCGGTTTCACGCCCGTGTCTCACTTATATATGCGATCGAAACGTCGCTCATCGAGGACGGTGCAAGTCCACACGATGTCGAGATCGCTTGGATCGGACCAAAACAATGACTGAGCGAACATTATCGGTTGAGGATTACCCGTTGGCCGAAAAGCGGCCGGAGATCGTCGTTGGCTGTCGCGGCAAGCGGCTCGCTGATCTGACCCTTGAAAACGTCATGTCAGGGGCTGTGACACTCGACGATTTGACGATCACGCAGCGCGCGCTCAATCAGCAAGCTGAAATTGCCAATGCAGCGAGCCGACCAACCTTGGCTGCAAACTTCATGCGCGCCGGCGAAATTGTCGATGTACCGCAAGACGTCATCATGCAGACCTATGAGTTGCTGCGACCTGGGCGCGCTCGAACCAAAGCCGAACTGCTTGCGGCCGCCGATGATCTCCGGGACCGCTACGGCGCCACCCGCATGGCAGCGTTTATCGCTGAAGCTGCCGATGTTTATGAGCGACGGGGATTGTTCAAAAAACGCTACTGACCGCTACGCGAGGAGGCTGCATGACGTGGAAGTCGAGCTATCGATCGATCTATTATCGCGGAGCACCACCACCGGACGATCCAAACCTCGATCCCGCCACGACAGCGCTGCTGGTCATCGACGTCCAGGCCACATACCTAGAGCGGCCAGAGCGCGCCACCCTGGAACCCGATGAGCAGACGCGCTTTGACGCCTGGACGCCCTTTCACGACCGCATGCAAGGGTTGGTTCTGCCGAGAACGAGAGAGTTGCTGGCACTGTGCCGGATGCGCGGTATCGAATGTTTGTTTGCTCGGATCGCCTGTCATACAGCGAACGGGCGCGATAGATCGTTGTCGCAAAAGCTGCCCGGATGGAACAATCTACTGCTCCCAAAAGATGAAAAGCGGTCGCAAATCGTTGCAGATCTCGCACCGGTAGGTGACGAGATTGTCGTCACCAAGACAACGGATAGCGCCCTCACTGGCACCAACCTCCGTTTAATTCTGACCAATCTCGGCATCAAAACGGTGATCTGCTGTGGAATTTTTACCGATCAGTGCGTGTCGTCGACCGTACGCAGCCTGGCCGACGAGAGCTTCGCTGTCGTAGTTGCTGAAGACTGTTGTGCTGCTGGAACCGATGACCTCCATCACAACGAGCTCGAGATTATCAATATGATCTACTGCAACGTGATGAGCAGTCGAGAACTCGCCGACTTGATGGGTCCTAGGTCACACCCCGTGTCAAGTTTGTGACGGGGCGGGTCAAATCGTTGGACCGAACCCGCGGTTAGAGTAACACTTACCGCAGCTTGCGCCTTGTTCTATTCAGGCTCAGCCCATTCGACGGCGGTGATCTGTTGAGAGCGCGTAGGCACCACACACGTCTTCAGCCGAACCCAAAACCGGTTTCGGCAACATCATGGGGGGAGACAGACACGTGACTCAGGGGATCGGGGGCGCCAGCGAGGCGCGAGAAAGTTTCAACATCGAGACCGAACATAACGTCGATAAATTGCACGGCAAAGCCGTTGGTCTCGTTGGCGTGCTGTTTTTGACAGTGACCGGTGCAGCACCGATGTCGGCAATGCTGGGCAACGTGCCCTTTGCTGCCGGTTTTGGCAACGGCATCTATGTGCCAGCGGCGTTTTTGCTGGCCACAATCGTTCTGACAATTTTTTCGGTCGGCTATGCTGCGATGGCCAGCAAGGTGTCATCTGTTGGCGGCTTCTATTCCTACATTAGCCTAGGTCTTGGTCGCGAGATCGGCATGGCGGCAGGTCTGGCATCGCTGAGTGCGTACAGCGTTTTTGAAGCGTCGCTCTACGGACTGTTCGCGTTTTTTGCCAATGCTTGGGTCTCAACGCAATTTGGCATCAACGTGCCTTGGATCTGGTTCGCGCTGTTCGCGGTTGTGCTGGCCGCGTTGTTTACCTACCTGGATGTTCAGCTCTCGGCCAAGATCCTTGGCGTCGCCTTGATCCTTGAAGTGATCATCCTTGCGATTTTCAATGCCGGCGTGATCATGTCCGGCGCAGCATTTAACACCGAAGCTTTGAACCTGTTGAACGTTGCGACCGCTGTCAGCGAGCAGAAAATCGGTGAAGTCGACATCGCTGCTGGTGCGGCTGCCGTTGGCATCTTCATGGCTTTCTGGTCGTGGGTCGGGTTTGAAATGGCGCCGAACTACGCCGAAGAATCTGTTGACCCCAAGCACATCATCCCGCGCTCACTGTACATTTCGGTAATCGGGCTTGGACTTTTCTACATCCTAACGAGTTGGTGCGCGATTTCTGCCTATCCGACCGAAGGTGAAATGTTGGTCAAGGCGGTCAAGGATTCTGGCAACTTCTTCCTGACCCCGATCGGAACGTTCGTTGGACCATGGGCCTCGCAACTCATGAGCGTTCTCATTCTGACCAGCTCATTTGCTTGCGGCATGGCCTTCCACAACACAGCTGCGCGCTACATGTATTCGCTTGGTCGTGAGGGTGTATTGCCGGGGTTTTTGGGCCGCACCCATCCCAAATTCAAAAGCCCGCACGTCGCCTCGACGATGCAATCCGCTTTAGCCGCATTGTGGCTTGGTCTCTTTGCAACTTTCCTCGGGACTGACGATCCAAATGCTCAAGCTTACGTCGCCGTTTATACGATGCTGGCCATTCTTGGCACGATGCTGCTGTTGATTTTGCAAGCTGTCGTGTCAATCGCGATCATCGTCTATTTCCGTAAGCATCACCCGGAAGATGCAAGCGTATTTTCGACGTTGATCGCACCTACCATCGCGTTTTTCGCCCAGGTTTACCTCGTCTATCTTTTGGTGGTGAACCTCGCCACGTTCGGCGGGAGCGGCAGCTTTGGTTCAAACATTCCCTACATCGCAATGACAATCATCGGAGTTGGGTTGTTGTGGGGCATCGCGCTCCGCTTCATTTCACCAGCGACGCATGCTCGCATTGGACGATTGGTGTTCACGGGCGATTGATAGCGTGACGGTTGCGACAAAGTTCGCCGCCGATCAGCTCATAACTTTAGCGACGGGCGCTGTCTATTGGCGCCCGTCGCTCAGCTGTTCAGGCACAACACGTTTCCACCAGGAGTTCACCTATGCTGACGTCGCTTGCAGGCCGATCCGTCATTGTAACGGGCGGTAGCAAAGGCATCGGAAAAGGAATCGCGAAAGTTTTCGGTCGCAGCGGCGCCAAGGTGTTGGTCGTTTCGCGAACACTCAGCGAAGCTGAGAGCGCGGCAGAAGAACTTCGCCAAGCTGGTGGGATCGCTGCCGCACATGCTCGATCACCTCGATGAGGAATCGTGCGTGCACTGGGACGCGGTACTCGCGGGACTCGCGGCATCGGGGATCGCCAACGAGATCGATCACGGTCTGGTCCGCGGGCTCGACTACTACACGCGCACCGCGTTCGAAGTGCACGACCGCTCGCTGGGCGCCCAGAGCGCACTGGGCGG
>JANMII010000226.1:0-6603 GCA_031375665.1 Hyphomicrobium sp. | reverse complement strand
GGGTCTCTCCTTGCGCAGTCCCGCCGTGCTCCAACCAGCCGGTACGCAACCGACCAGCCTATGTCGCACAGCGAGGCTCGATCGACGCCGCATTTGCGCAACAGTTCGGCCAGCCCAAGGCAGTGCACAGCCCACCAAGGTCCAGCTCGCCGACCCGTTGCTCAGTCGCCACCTCTCCGGCCTGCGACAAATTATCCAAAAAAGCCGCGTCCAAGCAAGATGAAATGGCAGCAGCCCGCATTTTTGCATCGCGCAAGCGCCGCGCTTCGGCTCACACTCCACTTGAACGCAGTTCAAACTTAGCACCGCGATCCAAGCCGAGCGCCGCGACCAAGGCTGGCAAAATGATCGTCAGTTCTGCGTGCAACGTGTACGGCGGGTTGAGGATGAGTACGCCAGTTTCCGTCAACCCCAAGCCAGCGAACGGCGTTGCGATCGCCAATCGGGCGTCGGTAAACTTCAGGCCCGGGCGCGCCGTGATCGTTGCGATAAAATCGTTGGCGCGAACTGCGTCTTTGATCGGATACCAGACGATCATCGTGCCCGTTTCAAAGCGCTTTATGGCTTCCTCGATCGCAGTCGTCAGCGCAGTAAATTCGCGGCGATCCTCAAACGGAGGGTCGATCAAGATGACGCCGCGGCGCTCCTTAGGTGGCAGCAACGCTTTGATCGCGGTCCATGCATCGAGGCCAAGCACCGTCGTTGATCGATCGTGCGCAAATTCACGACGCAGCAGCGCCTCGTCGTCGGCGTGCAACTCGTTGACCACCAGGTGATCGATATCGCGCATCAAGTGGCGTGCAACGCGCGGGCTGCCGGGATAAAAATGCGGCGCATCACCGACAACACCCTGGTTCAAGGCGGTGATGGCTGACACGTATGGTTGCAACAGGTCTTCGGCGTCAGCGGTTAGCGGCTCTGACAAAAGGCGCGCAATGCCGTCTTTCCATTCGCCCGTCTTGACGGCTTCGACGCCCGCCAAATCATAGCGCCCAGCGCCAGCATGCGTATCGATGACACGGAACGGTTGCGGCTTGCGGGTCATGTAGACGATGACACGCGCGAGAATGATGTGTTTCAGCACATCGGCAAAGTTCCCGGCATGAAATGCGTGACGATAGTTCATGGCGTCGGCAAGAGCCGCCATTCGAGCGCGCTGTCAAGATGACAAGCAGGTGTCGCACGCGGCCGCGATGTCTCGCGATTGCCAGCGGTACTCAGGCTTTCTTTGCCCAGCCGCCGCCGTCCGTTTGCTGCCAGTACGTCACGGCGCACGCCGCGGCTTTGGCGGCTTTCCATTGCTCGCGCGCCATCTGCACGGCCTCGGGATCGCCGCCGTCGAACAAAAACACAAGCCGTTCAATCCCTGTGAAAGTCGTCGTCGTCGCGCCATCGACGAGAAATCGCACACCTGCCGCGTTGGGTGTCTCATCGGCCAATGTCAGATAGACCGGTTGCTCAGCGGCGTGACCGACTTTCGCCGTGCCGTGGGCTAAAAAACTATCGTCGCTGTAGGTCCACAGCAGTTCATCAATCGCTGCCAACCGTTCTTCGCTGCCCGCCTGCACGACCGCACGCCACCCACGCGCCAGCGTTTTTTCAATCAGGCTCGGCAGAACCTTTTCAAGCGGAGCATGCTCAAGATGATAGAAGAAGACGTCGGCGGGTTTATCCATTCCCGACATTTAGCGGGCGACCACGCGCTGTGCCATTCGTTTTAACAGCCGCGCCGCGAACCAAGCTTTGTAACCGATCGCTCGGCACTTGTAATCGCACGACCGGTTCCTATTTCAGCTACCGGAGCGGCGCCAGTTGTTGCGGCTGACGCCCGAGACTGAGAAGACCCATCTGTGGCGGTGGGCCGGCGGGCGGTGAGCGACCCAGTGTGACCGACGTGTTTGTCGTGTCCGCTGCAGGCTCCCGCCCGCTGCATTCTCAAGCCCCTCAGATCTCAAATTGTCGGCACCCCAGATGCGACGAACGGCGATGCAGGCCGCGTGCTTCGCGACCCGCACGGCTCGATCACTTCTTCAAATATCGCGACGGAACTTCGCCAGCATCGACCAGGGCTGCCACGCACATTTTGGACAGAGCCTTACGGTTGCTTTCAAAGCAGGCTCGGGCCTGGGCACTTTCTGGCACGTATTGGGCGCAGAAATTTTGGTAGTCACCAGCGCAGGCCTTGCGCACCTTTGGCGTGTAGGCTGATGCGCCAGCAGCACCCACAATTGTGAAAGCGGTCGCGAGACCGGCGAAAGCCAACAGCGAATTAAAGTGTTTCATGCGTCGATCCTTGATCTTGCGTTATGTGCTCACGCGACTAGCCAGCTTAACGTCTAGCACTACCGTTTGGTTCGCACCGACGCCAGACGTTCGCGCGTCACATGAGTTGAAATAGTGGCGGTGCTGGGGCGCTTTTTCACCACCGTTGCCGCATCGCTGCCACGACTGCCGGTCAGCTCCCGTTATTTGGCGAATGGGTTTTCGCCTTTCCGCAAACTCAAGCGGATCGGCACACCCGGCAAATCAAAAGCCTCGCGCAACGAGTTGGTGAGATACTTCAAATACGACTTCGGCATCGCGTCGGCCCGTTGGCAAAAGGCAACGAATGTCGGAGGCCGCGTCGAGGCTTGCGTGATGTAGCGAATTTTGATGCGGCGACCTGCGGCAGCCGGTGGCGCGTGACGCGACAGCGCTTCTTCGAGCCAGCGGTTGAGCTGCGGCGTTGGCACACGACGGTTCCACGTCTCGTAACATTTGACGACCGCCGCCAACAGTTGATCAAGGCCCTTTTCAGCCCGCGCTGAAATCGTCACCAGCAACACACCCGGCACCTGCGCCAAGCTATCGCCGATGGTGTCCTTCAACTCGCGCAGCATTTTTTGCTTGTCGACCACGAGATCCCATTTGTTGACGGCGATGACCAAGGCCCGGCCTTCGTTGACGACCATCGAGCCAATCGTCAGATCCTGCTTTTCGAACGGGCGCTCGGCGTCGATCAGCAGCACGACAACCTCAGCGAAACGCAGCGTGCGGACAGCATCGCTGGCTGAAAGTTTTTCAGCCAGTTCGGTGATTTTGGTTTTGCGGCGCAGGCCAGCCGTGTCGACCAACCGGATGGTGCGGCCCTTATAGTCGATGTCGCTGGCGACACTGTCGCGCGTCAAGCCGGGTTCTGGCCCGGTGATCATGCGGTCTTCGCCAAGCAACGCATTGACCAGCGTTGATTTGCCAGCATTGGGACGACCGACGATTGCAACCCGAACCGGTTTGGTCCGCGGATCGGCTGGCTCGTCATCGGCAACGGTGCCGTCTTCCATTTCGCCGCGCCGCGAGCGCTTGCGCGTCGTTGGAAACTTGAGCCCGAGCGCTGCCCCTATGTCGCCGACGAGATCGCCGATGCCTTCGCCGTGTTCGGCTGAAATGGCGATGGGTGCGCCAAAGCCGAGCCCAAACGCATCGTAAAATCCGTCCGTGCCTTTGTTGCCCTCGGCTTTGTTGGCAACGAGAATGACAGGCTTGCCGCTTTCGCGCGCAATCGAGGCGAACGCTTTGTCTGTCGGCGTCACGCCCGCGCAAGCATCAACGACAAATAAAATCAGGTCTGCATCGGCGATGGCTTTTTCAGTTTGCTTGCGCATCCGGTCGGCGATCGATCCAGCCCGCGCCTCTTCCAGTCCAGCGGTATCGAGCAAGCGAATGGTCGGGCCGCCAAGATCGGCAACACCTACTCGCCGGTCGCGCGTCAGGCCTGGAATGTCCGACACCAACGCCGCCCGCGAACCCGTCAGCCGATTGTACAGCGTGGACTTGCCGACGTTGGGTCGGCCGACAATGGCAACGAGAGGCGCTTGGCTCATGGTGTTTTGAAACCGACCGAAGTGATCGCTGAATGGGGCGATGGCGCGCGCACGCTGCGCGGTCCGCAAAAAGACCAACGGCCCCTGCGTGGGGCCGTATCATTGCTGCGGTGGTAGACCAATTCTCAGTTCAGAGCGATCAGTTTCGCGCTATCGGTCAGCACAAACATGCGGCCTTGCGCCACCACGGGGGGGATGTAAACCGGATCGCCAAGGTCGACCCCGCCTGAAATCCTCCCGGTCGACGCATCAACGCCAACCAGTTTACCCTTATTAGAGGCCAGCCAGAGCGTGCCGCCAGCCAGCACCGGACCCGACCACGTCTTGGTGTCAGGCAATTGCGTTGTCCAGCGTGTCTTGCCATCGCCGCGTGCCAGCGCCATCACCCGGCCCTGGGTATCGACGACGTAAACGGTGTCACCCGCGACCCATGGCGTCTGCGTGCCCGGAACGTCGATCGACCACACCCGTTCGCCGGTCTTGGCATTGGTCGCGATCATTCGGCCAGCATGGCCAATCGCGAACACAACGCCGCCGTCGACCGCCGGACGTGCGGCATCACTCATCGAGGCGAGCTGCGAGGTCTGGCGGGTGCGCGCTAGGTTTTCTGACCAAACCGGTGTGCCGTCAGAAATCTTCAAGGCCATCACGTCGCCGGATGGATAGGGCACGATGACGACATCGCCGTCGATGGCAGGCGATGTGCTGGTCAGCAAACTTGCGGGCTGCGGCAGACCGCGGGCTGACCACAGCTCAGAGCCATCGGCTGCATTGAGGCAATAGAACCGACCTTGGATGGTGGTGACAAAGAGCTTATCGCCCGCAACCGTTGGTGCCGAGCGGATCGGCGCACCGAGATTTTTTTGCCAGAGCATCTTGCCAGACTGCGGGTCGAGTGCGGCCGCCACCCCGTAACCGTTCGCAACATATAAGCGACCGTTGTCAGCGGCCAAACCGCCGCCATGGCCGCCGGCTCCGACTTCATTTTCCGGCGTCGTCGAAATCTGAAAGCCTTTGCCGCCCGACAGTGCAAAACTTGACACAAGCCCAGCGGCATCGAGCGTGTAGATGCGACCGTCGTAAACAATCGGGCTTGCGAGGATGCGACCGGATTTAGACGAACCCTCACCGGCATTGGCTGACCAAACCTGACGCGGCGCGCCAGTCAACGCCAAGTGACCTGGCGCATTGGTCGCTTCACCGCCCGGTTGCGACCAGGCATCGTTTGATCGCTGCGGCGGCAGAACCAGTGGCGTTGCAGCGTCGGCAAGATTGCTCGAAATACTGTCCGTCTGCTGCACCAAAGCCACGCGACGCCCCGGCAACGGCTGCTGTTTTTCGGCGAACGGATTGAGATCCGCCAACTTTGGCAGGGTCGGCCCATCACCCGCACAACCCGCCACCGTTGCAGCCAGCGCCAGCGCACCAGCAAAGACCGTCAATCGAGCTACGGGCGTTGGCCAACGCGTCTGCAAGGTGATCATCTCCGAGGCCCTAACGATCAGAGCCCTGTTGTGTCGTGTCGTTATTTCTTTTCGACGTCGGGTTTCGTTACCGGTGGTGTAGTGGCCGTTGATTTTGCGGCATCAGATGCGTTTGTCTCAGGAGCGTTTGTCGCTGGTCCGCTTGTCTCGGGCGCTTTCACATCCGACGTGGCTGCCGGTGCCGTTGCCGCCAACTCCTTGGCTGCAATTTCGCCGAGCACGACTTTGATCCGTTCTTGGATCGCCTGCGAGGCAGCCGGATCGATCAACAGCGGTTCAAGATGCTTTCGCGCAATTTCAAAGTTCCCGGCCTTGAAAGCTGCAAGGCCCAAGAGTTCGTTGGCGGTAGTTTTGTACGGACTGCCCTCCACCGTGAGCGGAGTCAGCCGATTCTGGATATCGGAAAAATTGCCGTCAGCCATTTTCAGCGAGGCAATTTGCAGTTGTGCGTAGTTTTTCAACAGCTGATCGGCGCCGCCATCGTTGGTGAGCCGTTCAAACGCCGCGATCGCCTCGGCTGGCTTGTCGGCTTTCAAGTGCGCGCCAGCGATGTGGAGTTTGGCGAGGGACGCAAATCCCGACTGTCCGCTGCTCGCAATTTTTTCAAAGGCGGCGATGGCTTCGTCAGTCTTCTTGGCATCGGCAAGTTGCACGGCTGCTGAAAAATCAGCGCCCCGGGCTTCGGCGTCCGTAATGCGACGCCCTTCCAGATACTTGTAGCCACCGACGGCCAACACAATCAGAGCGGCGACACCCAGAATCACACCGTTGTAGCGGTCCCAAAGCTTCTGCATCTGCTCGCGGCGGAGTTCTTCCTCCACTTCTCTCAGCAGGCTATCGCGATCATCGGCCATATCGGTCCCAAGTCTCCCGGCTCATTTCGGTTACACTGGAGCGCCATTCGCCGGCATGCGACGCACCTTCGCTGGCTGGCGCTCTAAGGCCGGGCATTCATAGCCAAGCCCCCCGTCAGGGCAAGGGCTTAGCGCGCAAAAGTTGGGGTTGGCCGCGAAAGCACCCAAACCCGTTATCACCCGCGCCCTTTCAGGTGCGCGGAGTCCGCGGCTTTTTCGTGGCTTTGCCCGCCATCAAGCCAGCTTCGGCGGTTGGTTCTAAGTCGGCATCTGAAATGGCCTCTCGCGTGGCGTTTAAAGTGGCCCCTTCATCGGCGGTCACGCCATCGCTGGCTTTGACGCCATAGGTATGTTCTCGGCCCGGAAACGTCCGTGCCCGCACCTCGGCAGCGTATGCCCCGATGG
>JANMII010000168.1:0-12907 GCA_031375665.1 Hyphomicrobium sp. | reverse complement strand
CTTGATCGGTGACCACTTGGATGCCGACTGTGTCGTGTCCGTTTCTCAGCGCGTGGCGGCACGCTAGCGCCAACTCAACTGCGGCGGCACCACCTCCAACGATAGCAAGGCGATAGTTCGCTGCCTGCAAGGCAGCTGTCGCGATGTCAGGCCACGCGTCGAAGAACCGGCCCAGCGGCTTGACCGCAGTCATCCGATCGCCGAGCTGTGTCAGCTGACGCACATCGGTATCGCTCCCAATATCAAGCGACACGTGATCGAAGGTCAAAGCTCGCCCGTCTGCCATCGTGACGGTTTTGGCGACCGGGTCGAGCCTCTCAACAGTGCCAACGATGAACGTCGCGCCGGCCCGTGATGCAAGTGTGTGTAGATCGATTTGGCATTGCGATTGCCGATAGTGACCAGCGATCCAGCCGGGCAGCATGCCGGAATAAAAATGCGCACGATTTTGACTGATCAGCACGAGCTTGCAGCCCGCAAGCGCGCCGCGATAATGCTCGAACATGCGCAGCACCGAGAGGTGCGCGTGCCCGCCGCCTACCAAGACTATGGTTGTCATCGGCGAAACTTTGCTCAGTGGATCAGCGGCATTGAAATCGCGTTCGCAGGGAGGCACTCAGGCCATCAGCCGGGTTGGACGCGGCGCCGAGGGACCATGGACAACGCCGCCACGGCAGCGATCCTGATACGAGCAAACTTAATAAAACCAATCCAGGACACGCAGGAAGCGTGACTGTTGGCCGCCTCGCTCAGATTCGTTCGATCAAGACGCGGTGATCGATTGTTGGACCAGTCTTGCGGCAGTCGCGACGGCGCGCGCGCCATCAGCCGCGGTCGCGTCCGCACCAACCTCTTTGACAAGGCTCGGATCCTCGACAAACGGTGATCCACCGACCATGACAACCACGTCGGGATTCCGCGAGAACTTACGCACCGATGCGACCGTGCGCTTCAAAACTGGAACATCGGGCGATCGGCTGATCGAAAATCCGATAACGTCAAACCACATGCTGCCAACCAACGCCAGCAACTCGTCGAGTGTTTGGGGCGGCCCGCTCCACACGTGCCAGCCATCGCGTCGAAAATATTCCTCAATCAACGTAATGCCAAAGGTGTGTTGCTCGCCCGGCAGCGGCATCAGCAAGACGCGCCGGTTGCTGGCAGAAGGCGTGTGCTGATCGTGGAAATCGGGCGAGAAGATCCGGACCATCTGCTGCAAGTGGGCCAGCCCGAGGGTGACATCCATCATGCTGTTGATGTCTTCTTCCCACAATTCACCAAGTCGGCGCGCCGTCGGTGCGAGAAGTTCGCGAAACAGCGTTTCGACCGGCGTGCCGCTCGCGATCATGTCCTCGAAGTAGGTGATGGCCTCGGCAGCATTCGGCCGAATGACGAGATCGGCGAAGGTGCCAACGTTAGCGTTGCTCTCGTCGGTGGCGACCGCTGCGTCGGTGCCAGATGTGCGGGCTTCAAGCTCGCGGCCTTTTTGCGGTTCTTTCTGGAGTAGGCTTTGTCGGTAGGCGAGGAGCATGCGCGGCAGCACGCGACCCTCAATGAGGCGCTGGAGTTTGATATGCTCTGACGGGCTGATCGACGCGCTAACGACACTGTCCCGGTCCACATCACGATCGCGGTGGGCCTCACGATGGGCCGACTGCATGTTGGATCGCGCATCGCCGGACGCTGAAAAATCTGTCCCCATACCCTCACGCCCGCGCGTCATGATCGTG
Organism: Hyphomicrobium sp.; assembly: GCA_031375665.1. GTDB lineage: Bacteria > Pseudomonadota > Alphaproteobacteria > Rhizobiales > Hyphomicrobiaceae > Hyphomicrobium_B. Next base: position 11,177 of record JANMII010000168.1, on the reverse strand, counting down.
CCTCACCCAATTAACATCGCGCCGTTGCCGATTTTTCGCGCACTTATTTACCGTTGCGTCCCCGTCGGCAGTGGAAGAAATCACGACCGCGCGACCGGCGCTAGGAAAAATTGTCAGTGCGCTCGATGTTGCAGCGCGAAAGATTGTATGGACGCCAGCGTCGTGACCCAATCAACCAATGACCAGATCGCGAAAAATACGCCACGTTTTCAAGGTTTGTACGACAAGCAACGGCAGCTCAGATTGCCTGCGCGGCAGCCCATCCGCTCGACCACGCCCATTGAAAATTATATCCACCGAGCCAGCCGGTAACATCAACCGCTTCGCCAATGACAAACAAACCGGGCACAGATCGCGCTTCAAGCGTTTTCGATGACAAGTCCCGCGTGTCGACACCGCCAACAGTGACCTCGGCCTTGGCATAACCTTCAGTGCCGGTCGGTACGATGTCCCAGCGCTTGAGCTTGGCGGCCAACGCGGTCAGCGCGCGATCTGAAATGTTAGCCATCTCGGTCGACGGGCTTTGCGATGCAGCGAGCGTTTGCACCAGTCGCCCTGGCAGAATTTCTGACAGGATGGACGTGAGTGCCGATTTGGCCCGCCCACGTTTGCGATCCAACAAAAACGTGGCCGCGTCGATGGACGGCAAAAGATCGAGCGAAATCGCTTGTCCCGGCCGCCAGTACGATGAAATTTGCAGCATGGCTGGACCAGACAAACCGTGATGCGTGAATAAAATAGCTTCCCTAAAACTTCGCTTGCCACACGATGCGACAGCGTCGAGTGCAATTCCAGCTAAGCTCGAAGGAGCCGTGTTTTCAATCGCGGTCGCGCGCACCGGCACCAAGCCCGGAACCGTCTCAACAATTCTCAAGCCGAACTGGCGGGCGACATCATAGGAAAACCCCGTTGCGCCCATCTTCGGTATCGACAGCCCCCCGGTGGCCAACACTAATGCTGGTGCTGCGTACACCGCCGACGATGTTTCAACCCGAAAGTGTTCGGCTTTTGAAATCGCGCTGATCGTTTCAGTGACGCGAATATTGACACCGCCCAAAGCGCACTCATCAACCAGCATCTTGACGATTGCGCGTGCCGAGCCATCGCAAAAAAGCTGCCCAAGTGTCTTTTCGTGAAATGCGATCTGGTGACGCCGCACCATGCTTATGAAGTCTGCTTGCGTATAGCGTTGCAGCGCCGACCGACAAAAATTGGGATTGTCCGAAATGAACCGATCCGGGCGGACATCGAGGTTGGTGAAGTTGCAGCGCCCGCCGCCGGAGATGAGAATTTTGGCGCCAACTTTATCGGTGTGCTCAAGCACGAGTACACGGCGGCCGCGTTGGCCAGCTGTCAGCGCACACATCAGACCGGCAGCGCCACCGCCGACAATGATCGCGTCGTAGACGTGTGTTGGCGGGGTCATGGGCCGCGACCGATGCGGCCGACGAGTGCAGCCTTCGCCGCTCGCGATAGCCGTTTGATGCGGGCCTCTTCCTTCAGGGCGTCGGACCGGGTCGCAAATAATTGGCTGTAGACCAACGTCACCGGACGGCGCGATGACGTGTAGCGCGCGCCTTTTCCAAGCTTGACTGATGTGGCTACATCATCGCCACCGTTGTGCTCGCGGATTCGGCGATCGAGGTCTGTAGCGATACCCGTGTAAAAGGTGCCATCGGCGCATTCGACGATGTAGGTGACAAAGGCTGTCATCGTCGCTAGCCGCTAGCCGTTATTCTTGGCGGGGGCGCCGCGATGTTTTTTCTTCGCGGAGAACTTTCCGAACGGTGACGGTTTACCAGCGTTCGGAGAATACGGCTTTGGCGGCTGACTCGGCGAAGCATGAGATTTTGCAGTGTCCGTCTTCGCGCTGGTCCGATCAAATGGCTCTGGTTTCGAGCCACCAAAGCGCTGCGGCGAGTTCCCATCGCTGGCCGTTCGGTCAGGCTTTTTCTTCGCATCACGCCACGACGGTTTACCCTCAAAGCGCGCTGGTGGCGTCCGTGGCGACGATCGCTCGGTTGGGTTGCGATCACCGGTGCTGTGATAGGGCGTTGGCTGCAATGTCATCGGTACGCCCCCATCGATCCCCAACGCGTCGCCGGCTGATCCGTCACTTGAAGCGCTGGCCCGCGAGATGTGGCCTTCTTTGGTTTTTGCCGTGCGCGCCGACGCCTCAAAATGATCGGCGAGTTCCGCCACGATTTGAAACCGCGTATCGCGATCGTTGATCTTGATCGTTCCAATATCCGGTTTAGTCACGCCGCCAGCCTTGCATATCAGCGGCAGCAACCAACGCGGATCAGCATTGCGGTCACGGCCGATGTTGAGGCGAAACCAAACCATGGCACGCGTATCTTCGCGTTTATGAGACGCCTTGCGCGGCGCTCGTTCATCACCCGCGCCATGCTCCATACGATGCGACGGCGAACTGTCCTTGCGCGCGAACTCACCGCGACCACGCGCATAATCAACGCGGCCACGCGAAAATTCTTTGCGGGCTGGCGGACCGGTATCTTCCGGCAATTCTTCGGGCGCGGGCAATCGCTGGCGATGCAGTCGAACCAGTGCCAGCGCGATGTCGTCAGGTGTTCGGGCGGCTTGCAGCGCTTTGACGTATTGCTCGTCGTCGTCGTTTGCTGGCTCGGTAAAAATCTCGTCCGCTAGAAAGCGCGTTTGATCCCGTGCCCGAATGGCGTCAACGGTCGGTGGCGCACTCCATAGCGCTCTGATTTTTGCTGCAGCCAGCAGCGTGTCAGCTTTGCGGCGCCGACTGTACGGCACGATCAACGTACAGAGCCCCTTCTTGCCAGCACGACCGGTGCGGCCCGACCGATGCAACAACGTTTCGCCATCGTTTGGCAGGTCGGCATGAATAACGAGCGCGAGATCCGGCAGATCAAGTCCACGTGCCGCGACATCGGTTGCGACCAGAACGCGGGCCCGGCCATCGCGCACAGCCTGCAGGGCGTGCGTGCGCTCATGTTGCGTCAGCTCACCGGACAGCGCCACGGCTGAAAAACCGCGCTCAACCAATCGACCATGCAGCCGCTTCACGCCTTCGCGTGTGCCACAAAACACCAGCGCCGATCGCACCTCGTGAAAGCGCAGGACGTTGACAACAGCATTTTCGACATCGCCCGGCCCAACGCGCATCGCTTGATACTCGATGTCGGCATGTTGCTGGTCGCGCCGCAGCGTTTCAATGCGCACCGCTTCGCTTTGATAGCGTCGTGCCAGCGTTTCAATTTCACGCGGCATGGTGGCTGAAAATAACAGTGTCTGGCGGCTCGACGGTGTCGCTTCAAGAATGACTTCGAGATCTTCCCGAAATCCCAGATCGAGCATCTCGTCGGCTTCATCAAGCACGATAGTTTTGAGTTGCGACAAATCCAGTCGCTTGCGCTCCCAGTGATCGCGCAGACGCCCCGGTGTGCCAACGACGATATGCGCGCCGGCGTGCAGCGTTCGCGCCTCAGCCCGAACATCCATGCCGCCAACGCAGGTGATCACGCGCGCGCCCGTGTCGGCATAAAGCCAATCGAGTTCGCGCTGGACTTGCAGGGCGAGTTCGCGCGTTGGCGCAATGATCAGCGCCAGCGGCGAGGTTGCTGATCCCAATCGCTCGGCGTCACCCAGTACGGCGCGCGCCATGGCAAGGCCAAACGCGACCGTCTTGCCAGAACCCGTTTGCGCTGAAACCAGTAGATCGCGGCCCGTTGCGTTGGCTTCGAGAACAGCGCTCTGCACCGGTGTCGGAACGTTGTAATCACGTCCGGCAAGAGCGCGGCCAAGCGCGGGATGCGTCGACGGAAACGTCATGGGTGTAATGTCTTTTCAAACTGAGTTGGTAGCCAAACCCTGGCAATGATGTCTTCGGCAGCGACCACTGCTCGCCGTGACGTTCGACCGTCCGTGCCAAGCGTAGCCTCCGAAGCCGTCAGCGCGTGGCCGTCGCTCCGGGAGAAGGGAAGCCGCCGGTCGCTGAAGCCCGGATTTCAAACCGTTGACATTGCCACTGGGTCGCACGCCCCGTATTTCTTCACGTCTTAGCCTAGTCCCGCCGTGCAGGGGAGAGGCTGCGTTGCCGCGCATCTAACCGTGCGCGCCACTGTTGCAGATCGGTTAACAAACAGCTCTGTCGCCGTGGTTTTGCGGGTAAAACCGCGGGATTAAGTTCCGGGGTCGCGTTGCGTGCGACCTATGGGTCACCTGTTGCGACAGGCGAAGGCAAGACGCTTGACGCCAAACCAAAAAGTTCGGGCCGTCTCGAATGGCATCTCGAAAGTCAGAAATGTCAGCGCAGTCGCCCTTAGCCTGTCGTCCCGATCACTCATTCTGAGCGCGACACCCGGCGCGGACCTGCAACCGTCTTGACCTCAATCCGCGCCAGATTTCCCCCGACTTGATCCGCATCAAGCCGGACTAAAATCGAGTGTGCAATTCCATTCAGGTTTTGGAGCATTAGAATTGCCAAGCTTCGTGTAAAAATGGAATCAAGCGTGAACCGCCATCCAGCCGGCACTTCGCCTCGCAGGATGCGCCGCGCTCAGCGAGACCGTGCGCTCGGTTTACTCGACGGCTGCGCGCTTGAGCACTGTCAACTGCACAACCGCTACTTCGCACCTCGCTGCACAGCGTGATCACGCGTAACACCAACGGCCGCACCAACGGCTGCCCGCAGAGCGGCGAGCTCCGTTCGTGTCTCCCGCAACGCTTGCCACAGCACCGGCACCAATTGTTCGGTGCGCAACCACTGTCGGCTGTCGGGGTCGTCTTTGTCATCGAGACCCCAGGCGCCAAAATCAACGCCCACTTGGTCCATGGCCGCGCGAATATCCTGCGCCCTAAAACCGGCGTGATACCGCTTGCCGGGCCTGTCAGTGACCCGCTCTACGACCGGGTTGTCAGGGTCAGCGCTGTCGCCTTCGCTTCTGACATCACGGCCGCCAACGCGCCACTGAAAAAGGATTGGCGAAACGTCATCGACCATCTGGCCCGCGATCCTCTCCAGCGTACCCGTCACGGACTTGTCGCGCGCATCCGACGTATTGATGGTGCCGTTGGCCGCGTAGACCACCGACCAGCGCCGCGCCGCTGTGCCGAGCGAGTGAGCATTGTCAGTCAGCGGCGCAACATTCCCGTTCACGATCAACCTTTCAGCAGCGCTCGTCGTGCCAATGGCGACGTTGCCGCCATAAGGTTGAATGCCCAACGTCCCCTTGCCGTTAGCTTCAGTAGCAACCTCTAAGAACATCGTGTTTCGTGCCGTCAATTGACCGACGAGCAGCCGTGTGAGCGTGGCACCGGCGGCGCTGTTCCAAACGTTGAAGCGCGCGACCACCGCCTGCCCCGCGCTAACGTTGTCGTTCGTAACAGTCAAATAATCCGTAGGACTGCCATTGCCAAAACAACATTTACCGGTCGTACGATCGACAGTTATCGCGGGTCGAAACGCGCTGCCGTCATCACTGACCTTGACTGTAAAATTATCATCGCCAACCAAACCAAACTCAGCGCGGCCTGAAAAATTTGTCTGGAACAGAACGCTCGCCGTGTCTGCCGTTGACGCCTTGTTGATTTTCAACTGATGGCCTGCGCCCTCGTTGTTGAGAAGCGTCGCCGCCGCGCTGACAGCTAGTCGGTTGGTTGCATCCGCTGTCGCGTTGACGCCGACAAACGGCAGGTTTTGCGTTGCCCCACCGTTGCCAGCCAGCACCCACGCCGACCCGCTCCACGCGACCAGCACATCCTCGTCATTGACCCACGCGGTCCACCCCTCGCGCGGCGTATAAAACGCCCACGCGCCATCCTGAAATGCAGCAATACGTCCCGCTTGACCGCTCCACGCGCCTGTGGCGGACGCTGGCACAATGTAGCGGTCGCCATCGATCGGCGTTGCTGGTGGCGCAATCATGTTGCGGTCGGCAACCGCCAACTGAACGATGCAATCGAGCGCGCGGATGGCCTCGTTGTGGGTCACATGCTTCTGCGCTTGCGCGGCGACAATGTAGGGCAAAGTTAAATTCGGCGATTGCGACATCAGTCATCCTTTCGGCGGTCCAGAGCCAAATTTACGGCCCCTCCGAATGCCGGGGATAAGATTATTTTCGGCTCGATGTTTTGCCAATATCGGCAGTGTTTTCAGCTCAACTGCAGCGTCACGCTCTGGGTGTTCGTCGCGCGGTTGGGCTGCGTTCTCGCGAATGTCCGAGGTGATTAACCACCTGAGCAGGGCTAAAATCATGTTGAGCCCGAGCATCGTTGTGATCATTCACAACCATCGCGGTTCAAACACTGCCATAAGCAAGCTCGGCAAGCTCGCCGCTGGCAAGCCAACGTAATATATCCGCTCTAAGAAGATCTTTGACACTGCAGCGAGACACCCGTCTGCACGGCGCACGACGTGTGCAACTGAGCCCTCAAATCGACGAGTGATCGGCAATGCTCAATTCGCGCTTGCCGATCAGCGATCAGCGATCGGCATATATCCGGTCATTTCCAAATAGCCACGACCGGGCTTTGTGCCGACAAAAGATATCGGGCCTTCCCAGTAAGGAAACGCCGTCGCCATCCAAGCATTCTCATTCAAAACCTGAGTTGTGATATCGACGCTCTTGCTGGGCACTTCGATGCGCCAACGGACCGGCAACGAGCGCTTGGCAACCACGGCCGTGCTCAACGGCGTCACAGTGATTGAGCCTTTCGCAAGCGGTTCAGCCGCGCCATCAGCGCTGATCCAAGTCCCAGACGTGAAGCCCGCCGCGCCATCTCGCAATCGAAAACCCATCAGCTTTTCGCCACCATCGAAATGCAGCGAAAACCAGTCCCATCCAACTTGATTTGCGCTGAGCGGCTGCGACGACCACTCGCGATCCAACCAGGCTTGCCCCGTCACCGCAACAGCGCCACCCGGCAGCGTCAGTTCACCCGCCACGCGATAGAACGGTTGCGAATAATAATAACTCGCTTGACCCTGGTCGGATTTCACGGAGTAGCCGCCATCACCATGCGCCACCAGCGGGCGATCTGCATCGAGCTTCAATTCGAAAGCAAAATCTGCACCAGCCGCTTTGAGATCGAGCGATGAGAGTGCGTCAGCCGTCGCAGCAGCGCGACTTGTCATGCGCCATGCGTCGATCCAAGCATCGAAGGGTTGTGCTGTGACGCCGGCTTGGCCGATGCCGCCGCGGGCAAAGCGCTCAGCCACGTGATGGCGATCGGGCGTCGTGATTGCTGCGTGGCCCATCCAAACCTGCGGATTGGCCCAGCCATCGGCGTCTCCGGTTGCGAGCGCTGAGCGAAACAGTGTCCATTGTACGCCGTAACGCGTTCCATCAGCAGCTTGCAGATTTGCCGTGACGTACCACCACTCGATGCGGAAATCATTGTGCGCACCGTGGTCCGCTGGAAAGCTGAAGCGCTTGCCGGGCGTCGGCAGTGCGAACCCTTCAGCACTCGTGCCGAGCCCGGCGAAGCCTTGCGCGCTGACGGGTGCGACGCCGGGCGCAAACACCGGCACAAAGATAAGCGCCACCAACGCAACGCAGAGACAAACGACACATGCTCTAGCGCTCATTTGCAAAAACCTTCAGCAATTCGGAGGGCGCAAGTCGCGAAAGCCGCCAGGCTGGCAACGCTGCGGCAAGCGCTGTTGCCGCAACGGACAGCAGCGCCAGGCGGAGCCATTCACCCGGAAAATAATGGATCGGCAGACGCCAACCAAACGCTTCGACGTTGACGATCGCCAGCAGGATCCAAGCAAGACCGAGCCCGAGCGGCAGGGCTGCAATTGCAGTGAGCACGGCCAGAACCAAACTGCGCGCAAGTTCCATCGCCGCCAAGCGGCGCCTCGTAATACCCATGGCCCAAACCGGCGCCATTTGCGGCAATCGCATGCCAGCCAGCGTGAGCAAGCTCGCGAACATGGCCAGCGCTGCAACCCCAAGCGTCAACACGTTCAAAGCGCCGGTGACTTTGAAAGTCCGCTCGAAGGTTTGCAGTGATAAATTTTTTGCAGCCGTCTGGTCGATAATGTTCTGCTCTGGAATGCCAAACGTTGTTCGCAAATCGTCTGCCAATCGTTGAACCTTTTCCGGCGCAACACGGATGGCGTAACGCAACCGCGAGACGGCCGGAAAAAGTTGGGTCAATGTGTTGACACCAATAATCACCTGGGCATTGGGATTGCCGTAATCCGAGTAGACGCCGACGATGCGCGTCAGATAACCGCCTGGCAAGGCGATCGCATCACCAAGGTTCAGTGCTTTTCGGCGAGACAGTTGCTCATTGATAAGAGCGCCATCGCCACGTGCCACTTTCGCCCACACGTCCGGCGCGGCTTGCAACATCGGCCAGTTGTCGCGATAGGTCGCGTGATCGGCGATACCAAAGATGGCCGCGCGCTGACCGGCCACCTCGCCATCGACATTCCAGATCGGCAGCACTGCATCGCTACGACTGACCAGCCACGCGCGAACCGCCGCGGCCTCGGCGTCATCACGCGTCCCAACGTAGAGTTCGGACGCCAGCCGCTGGTCGATCCAGCCGACGAATGTCGCGCGGAAACTTGATACCATTGTACCAACACCAATGTTTGCGGCTAGCGCCAGCAACATCGCGGTCAGCGCCAACGACAGACCTGGCAGCTGTTGGCGGGCATCGGCCCAAAACCATTGTGACATAGCACTTTTCGAAAGAGCACCACCCACACTCAACCCCGCCATCAGAATGGCCGGGAGCGCCAATGCGGCCCCGAGCAACAGGCTGGCGAGCAAAACGAACCCGGCTGTGAGGCCCGAGCCAAATCGAGCGATCAGCAAAGCCGCAACAAACAAAGCGGCCGCCGCTATCAGTTGCCAAGCGATGGTTTGGCGCGAGGCTTGCGCCCAGGCGCGCGGCTGAGCCGACGCCAACAACGGCAAGCGCCAAACGCCGAGCAACCCTTGTGCCGCCGAAATCAGCGTTCCAACCACCGCAATCGCCATGCCGAGTGCCCACGTCTGCGGTCGAATGATGATTGCGCCGGGTACGCTCGCGCCATAGAGACCGCGCAGCGTTGCGGCGACATCGGGCAACAGCAATGCCGCAAGCGCGTAACCCAGCGCGACGCCTACTAGTCCTGCAACAATCGCAAAACTCAGGAGTTCGACGACGATCACAGCCATCAACGATCGTGCCGACACGCCGAGCGCCCGCAGCGTCCGAAACATTGGACGGCGTTGTTCAAAAGCAAGTCCAACGGCCGAGTGAACAATGAACAAACCAACGGCGAAAGCCAGAAAGCCAAAAGCAGTCAGGTTGAGATGGAAGCTATCGGTCAACCGAGCCAGGTCGCCGGCTTCGTCTGGCGCACGCTCGATCAGGTCTGGCGCGATCTCAGACAATGGCGTTCGGTGCGGCGATTGTTCAGGCCACAACAACAACCGCGAGACTTGCAAGCGTGCATCGAGTAGCATTTGCGCTTGACCAATATCGGTGATGATCACACCCGGCGGGATCGTCTCGATCACGCGCACGGGCGTTGACGTTTGACCCGTCAATTTCGTTTTGGCTTCACCCGCGGCATAAAAAATCCCTGGCGGCGCAACAAAATTCAACAAGGCGCCAGTCTCGGCAACATCGACCGCTTGCGCCTGCGGTGGCGCCGTCAACGGGTCGATACCGAAAATCCGCAGCCGGTGTTCGCCAAAGCGCTTGTCACCCTCAAGAACCGGTGACACCAACCACCCGGCGCGGCGTAGCGCGACATAGACCGCTTGATCGATCCGACTGCCATCCTTGCGCACCAGTGTTGCTAGTCGGTCTTGACCGAGTGTCTGGGCCGCCCGCGCATAACTGGCACGCGCTTCGTCGTTGATAGCTTGCACCGCGGACCAGAGTGCGGTTGCCAATGACAACCCAAACAGCAGCGTCGCCAACTGCACCGGATGCCGACGCCAATGCGAAAGCAACGCCGCGAGTGTCGTCTTCATGATTCAAATCGCCCGGCATGAAGATGTAAGCGGCGGCCAAGCCGACCAGCTAAGCGCTGTGAATGTGTTGCCATCAAAAGTGCAGCGCCTGTTTCAGCAACCAGCGACAGCATGACATCGAGCACCGTATCGCCGGTCGCTTCATCCAAATTGCCCGTCGGCTCATCAGCGAGGATCAGTCGCGGCCGCCCCGCAAGCGCCCGACCGATAGCCACCCGCTGCTGCTGCCCACCTGACAGTTGTTCGGGATAGCGCCGTAGAATGCCCGCAAGACCGAGACGATCAGCAAGACTACGCTGCCACTCCGGATCATCACGACCAGCAAGACGCGCGTGAAAAGCGATATTGGCTGCGACATCGAGCGATGGGATGAGATTGAATTGCTGGAACACGAGCGCGACGGTCTCCCGCCTAAAAGCCGCAAGCCCGGCATCGTCAAGCGTGGTTAGGTCTTTTCCATCGACCAGAATTTCACCGAAGTCCGGCCGGTCGAGCCCCGCCACCAGATGCAAAAGCGTGCTCTTGCCGCTGCCGGATTCGCCTGTCAGCGCGAGGCTGACACCGCGATCCAGGTGAAGATCGACGCCATTCAAAACAGCAATCGGACCTTCGGCTGTGACGAACGATTTTTTAAGCTGCCGGACGTCAAGGAGCATGCGTCACGCCAATCCAGCCGTAAAAGAGTGCGTCATGTCCAGGCCAAGGCTCGATCGCGGGTTAGCCGCAATGCCAGATCGCCAGCGGACCCAAGCGGCGATGACATCATCGACAACAGGCAGGCTCCATACGTTTCATGCACACGCGCGATCGGCCCGTGCTTTGACGTCGACACGGTCGCATGCACATCGAGCACTGGTGTGAACTCGTGTTGCAGATCGACTGATATTTCGCGATGAAGCGCTACTTGCGCGCGGGCAAATGTCGTCCGCCGCGATGGGCTTAACGTCGCAACGATTTCACCAAACGGCAAATCTGTCGACTGCAGCTGCTCGCGCAAATCCTCGCTCAAGACGTACTCGCGATAGATAATCGTTGCTTCACTCAGAATGTGGTGCCCAGAAATGAGACGAACCCTCCGCTGTGCAGTTACACCATCGCGGCCAGGTCGAGTATGTCTGTCAATCTTGCCGATGATGTGTGCCCGGATAGGATCTGAGCTCAAACCGTGAGCGGAAATCCACGCCGTTAGTGCGGCCGTCGCCG
>JANMII010000110.1:0-1686 GCA_031375665.1 Hyphomicrobium sp. | reverse complement strand
CGCCGTCGCCGCTGACGACGGCCGCGACAGACGACGATGCGTCAGGCAAAGACGTTGGCAGTTGGAATGATTGACGAGGCCCCCCCGCTCCCGCAATCGCTAGGCCGCGCCACATTGACCGCCGCAATCCTACGCCCAGTGGAGTCTTTGCGATTGCTCGCGATTGTGATGGATCGTTGCTGCGATGTTGCGACAGGGCGGCGGACACGACCCCGGTTGCGGCAATTGCGAGACAAGCTCTCAGGGACACCGCGCCGTTCATCATGGGCGCCTGTGCTTGGCTGCCGGTACGCCAATTCGAAATCAGGACTTGGCGTTTCGATGCGCGCGCCGTTCAAATCCCTCGGGTGCCGTCGATGGGTTTGAAGCCCGGTAGCGGTCGGCGTGGATCGTTGGCTGACGGCGGCGACGGCGGCGGCGATTGGGACGGAGACTGATACTGGGGCGGCAATCTTGATGGCAATTGCGGCTGCGGCTTGCGGGCGTTGGCCAACGGCTCGTCGCGCGCGGTCGAGCGGACAGGCGGCACGTAAATCTGGCTCGCCTGGCACATGCGCCGCTGATTTTCATTTTCGCCGCAAGCGCGCGGCTCGCCTTCCTTCGTGAAGCAAAAGCGCAATTCTTTGAGCCGTCCGTTCGGTCCGCCAGCGCAGCCGATGGCGAATTGCTCCGGCTTCAAATCTGGGTTGGCTCGCATGAATTCACGCGCCAGTTCGCTCTGTCCGATAACCTGCGTCTCGAATGGATTGGTCAAGCGCTCTGGAATGCGGATGCGATTGAAGAGCGCGCGGGCGGTCGAAAAATACGTTTGCGGATCGAGGCCCGAGCAAGTGCCATGCTTGCGGTATTCATGCGTGATGAGCCCCGGAGCCGGCATGATGTCGAGCATGCTTTCAATGATCGGTTTGGGGACGAAGGGTCGCCGTGCCGTGCGGCATTCGCCAGGGTAGCCGCGTTCGTATTGCGGCCACAGTCCATGCAATACGAATGAAAAGCGACGGCCGTCTTGGCGGTCGCATTGCATCCGGTCGCGGTCGGTGGCGTTCGAGCAGAACGTCGGGCTCCATGACAAAACCAGCGCGTAGTAATCGAATTTGCCGGCAACGTTGCGCTCGCGGCCGAAGCTGTCGCCGTCTTGGGCACCAGCGCTGTTGTCGCCTTGTTGGTCATTGTCGTTCGACCAGCGATCGCGCGCGTGACCCGTAGCAACAGACAAGCCGACGGCCGCGACAACCCACACCATCCAGATCGCGATGGCCCGACCAGAAAAACTTGCACTGCGCATGAGACGAAACTGCCCTTCGAATTGTCGTGTCAGCTGCCGATAACACTTAAACACAATCGCCTGGCTATAGCCCGCGATTTAGGCGGCTCAATTGGCTTGGAGATCGCGTCATGTGGATTTTTTGGCGTTCGTGGTCGCAGTGCGTGAAAACGCGTCGAGAATGCGGGCCCAACTGCGCGCGCCTTTGATAAAACTCGTCATGTTGTATTTTTCGTTCGGCGAGTGGATGCGATCATCGTCTAGGCCAAATCCGATCAATAGGCTGTCCATGCCAAGCGTGTCGCGAAACGACGATACGATCGGAATGGATGCGCCGCAGCCCATCAACACGGTCGGCCGACCCCACTCGTCTTGCAGCGCTTGTGCCGCCGCCCGCATGGCGGGTGCGTTGGTATCGAAAT
>JANMII010000075.1:0-2659 GCA_031375665.1 Hyphomicrobium sp. | reverse complement strand
GGCAATTTTTGCGTCCGGGAATACCGCCATCACGGCCTGCACGGCTGGATGCTGCTTGAGACTTTCAAGCTCGGCTTGTTCCTCAGCGCGCCGCACGGCACCAATTGCTGGGGCACCAGGCTGTTTTGATAGAACAACCATCCAACGGCGACCGGTCCACGCGTTGAGTTTTTCGCGCAGATCGTTGGCGAGTTCAGGCGGTGCTCCCGGCAGCAGAAACACATCGATCGATCCGGCTGTGCCGTCAAATTTTACAAGGCTGACGTCATCTTCCAGATGCAGTTTCAGTTTGGCATCGCGCTTCGATTGAACGAGCGCGACCACATCTTTAAAGCTTTGCAGCTCACGGGCACTCCGCTCGCCGACCGACTGATCTGGCACAGACGGAAATGGCAACGTCGTCGGCGCTGTCGGGCGATCGCTGTCATCAAGCGCTAAACCGTCGCCGTCCAGCTCATCAAAATCGCTATCGCTTGCATCGTCGTCGATGATCGCGGCTGCGACTGGCGCCAGGGTTGGCGGCTGCGTGAGCTGAGGCGGCGGCTGAGGCGATGTCTGCTGTGTCGATGCCGGGCGCGCGTTCAACGGGCCGCGTTCGACCTCGACTTCGGATGGCGGCGCTGGACGGCTGGTCCTCTGCGTTGCAACCGTCGCGCCACTAAGCGTGCGAATGAGGTCATCAGGCGTTGGCAAATCGGCTGTGTAAGCCAGGCGGATCAGCGCCATTTCAGCGGCAGCAAGCGGGCTCGGCGAACGGAGCGTCTCGTCGACGCCCTTCGCCAACATTTGCCAGGCTCGCGACAAGTACGCCATCGATAATTGTGACGCGAGCGTTTGAGCGCGACGCTTTTCTTCAGCCGACAAGCTTTCACCCGACGGCTCTTCTCCGACCGCTTTCACGCGCGCCACAACGTGCACCGCTTCGGCAAGATCGGTCATAATCTGGGAAGCCTCGGCACCGTCGCGATAGAGCGCTTCAAGACCGCCAAGTGCGGCGGCGGTATCGCCGCGAAACAACGCTTCAGCCAAATCATAAATCCGACCGCGGTCGGCGAGGCCAAGCATGGCACGGACGGCATCGGCGGTGATACGGCTGCCAACCGCGCTTGCGGCGCGGCTCTGGCTCGCACTTTGTGCTGTAGCGATGGCCTGATCGAGGATGGACAGGCCATCTCGCACGGAACCCTCAGCCGCCCGCGCGATCAACGCCAACGCGTCGGTATCGGCATCAGCGCCTTCGAGGCTGACAATTTTGCCGAAATGTCGGACCAGCTCAGGCTGACTGACGCGACGCAAATCAAAGCGCTGGCAGCGCGATAAAACGGTGACGGGTACTTTGCGAATTTCGGTGGTCGCGAAGATGAAACGGACGTGGGACGGTGGCTCTTCCAGCGTTTTGAGAAGCGCGTTGAACGCACCTTTCGAAAGCATGTGAACTTCGTCGATGATGAAAACTTTGGTTCGAGCAACAAGCGGCGTGTACTGCGCGCTGTCGATGATGTCACGAATGTTGTCGATGCCGGTGTTGGAGGCGGCGTCGATCTCGAAGACGTCCGGATGGCGGCCTTCCATGATGTCATGGCAGTGTTGGCCGAGGTCCGGCATGTCGATGGTTGGCTTGTCGACGTCGGCAGTTTCATAATTCAACGCGCGGGCCAAAATTCGCGCGGTTGTGGTTTTGCCGACGCCACGCACGCCGGTCAGCATGTAACCCTGGGCGATGCGGCCCGAGCCGAACGCGTTGCGTAGGGTCGTTACCATAGCCGACTGTCCGATTAGATCATCGAACGAGCGCGGCCGGTACTTGCGTGCTAGCACGACGTAGGGCGACGCGGGCGCAGGGGTTTGACCATCAGATCCATCGGCACCGTCGTCGGAGGATGCGCTAGTTTTGATCTTTTTAGCCATGTCCCGTCCGAACCTTCGAGCCGCAGACTGGTCGAACGAACGATCAATCAAGTTGGCAGTTTTAGTTGCAGTTGCGACGGCCGTTCCGACTGCGGGCTGCAGCACGCCGACATCGACGCATTTGGCCCGCGCCGTGAAATAGCTGACGCAAAGCCGGCGCACCTGGCAGACTGGGACCGGCCGATTTGCGTGCCCGCTATCAGCGCGTTGCCGGTCGGGGTCGCGCCACCACCTGCACGCTCCGTCAGTCTGGTGGTAAAAAAGGAGGCTGGCGATCGACCCGCGTTCAAAATCGTTAGGGCTGCTTCCTTCCGGACCTGACCCGGTTGGCGACGAACTCGTCCGCCACCAACCTCCCACTGCCATAATAAGCGTCACGCCGCCCGACACAACCCTCTGGTGGCGTCATGAGGCAATTTCGTCCGCAGGCACCCCGCATCACCGGGTCGTGCGACGTCGGGAGCTTCAACTGACACGCAATGGTGTTACGAGCCTTTCAAAGTGCGAAAGGCATTCCTAATTATCTCGCTAGGGCGATGGTGGTGGACGACGTTGCAAAACGAGATTTTTTTGCTGACAGGGAACTGACGACGCATACGAGCGTTTGCCGTAGTCAGCTTTTGAGATGTCGAACGCCGGAAACGAAGGCTTTGAATTTCAATTCGGGGGAATGATGCATGGCCGTCAACGTCACGATCAATGGCAAAAAAACAACGATTGATGTTGAGCCCGACACGCCGCTGTTGTGGGT
>JANMII010000050.1:0-3570 GCA_031375665.1 Hyphomicrobium sp. | reverse complement strand
CGTGAACGTGTCGCCCCCCAAAATTGGAGACATCCGCATGACCTCGAGCCCCTTCGCGCTCGATTCGGGCGTGGCCCTGACGTTTGATGACGTCTTGCTGGTGCCGGGTCCCTCGGATGTCATGCCAGGCCAGGTCGATGTCGCGACTCAGTTAACCAAGTCCATTCGCTTAAATATCCCGCTGCTGTCGTCTGCCATGGACACTGTGACCGAAGCGCGTCTCGCAATTGCGATGGCGCAGGAAGGCGGCATCGGCGTCATTCATCGCAATCTCTCGATCGACGATCAGGCGCGCCACGTGGCACAGGTCAAGCGGTTTGAGAGCGGCATCGTGCTCAATCCGGTGACGATTGCGCCGACCAAGACGCTCAAAGACGCTTTGAAGCTGATGGCCGACAACGGCATCACCGGCGTGCCGGTAGTCGATGGTGATGCCACCTCGGACGATGGTCGCGCGGGCAAGGGTCGGTTGGTTGGCATTCTGACCAACCGCGATGTTCGCTTCGCGACCCATCTTGATCAACCAGTCTCGCAGTTGATGACCAAGGACAAGCTGATCACTGTCAAGCGGTCCGTGACGCAGGAAGAAGCCAAGCGTCTCCTGCATCAAAACCGAATTGAAAAACTTATCGTCGTCGATGATGCGTTTCATTGCATCGGTCTCATCACCGTCAACGACATTGAGAAAGCCGCGCGCCATCCCAACGCGTCGAAAGACGCCCAGGGGCGGTTGCGCGTCGCAGCCGCGACCACGGTTGGCGACGATGGTCATGAACGAACATCACGCCTGATCGAAGCTGGATGCGATGTTATCGTCGTCGATACAGCGCACGGTCATTCCGCCAAAGTCATCGAGGCTGTGGCGCGCATCAAAAAGCTATCGAACAGCGTGCAGGTCATTGCTGGCAATGTCGCGACTGCAGACGCAACCCAAGCCTTGATCGAAGCTGGCGCTGACGCGATCAAAGTCGGCATCGGTCCTGGCTCGATTTGCACAACGCGGATTGTTGCGGGTGTTGGCGTCCCACAATTGACTGCCGTGATGGATTGCGCTCGTGAAGCGGCGCGGTTCGGTGTTCCGATTATTGCCGACGGTGGCATCCGTTTTTCAGGTGACATCTCGAAAGCGATGGCAGCGGGCGCATCTTGCGTGATGGTTGGGTCGCTGCTGGCTGGCACCGACGAAGCGCCGGGCGAAACCTACCTCTATCAGGGCCGCACTTATAAATCGTACCGCGGCATGGGGTCCGTTGGTGCGATGGCGCGTGGATCTGCCGATCGTTATTTTCAAGCCGAAGTTCGCGATACGCTGAAGCTCGTGCCGGAAGGCATCGAAGGGCAGGTACCCTATAAAGGCCCAATGGAAGCGGTGGTGCATCAGCTCGTGGGTGGCTTGCGCGCCGGCATGGGCTACCTCGGTGCCAGAACAATTCCAGAGTTTCAAAAGCGCGCCAAGTTTGTTCGCATTTCACCTGCCGGCATCCGCGAGAGCCACGCCCATGGCGTGCTGATCACGCGCGAGAGCCCGAACTACCCTGGCGGCGGCAGCTAAAAATATCCAACGCATCATTTTTCCCATCATCTCTTTTAATCTGGAACACGCCCCATGACCGACGCGTCACTGCTTTATCCTGTCTTTGTATTGATTGCATTGGCAGCCGTTCTCCACATCATGATGGGTCGGGCGCGTGTGGGCAGCCTGACGCGCGGCGAGGTGGCGGTCAAAGACATCGCACTTGGCCAACCGAATTGGACCGACCGCGCCACCCAAATCGGCAACGCCTATCACAACCAGTTGCAGCTTCCGGTGCTGTTCTACGTGCTCGTCGCGTTCATTCTCATCACGCGGGCCAACGACATTTTCTTCGTTGCACTGGCTTGGGTGTTTGTCGTGTCTCGATTGGTCCATGCCTACGTCCACGTCACAAGCAACGACCTGAATAAGCGGTTTCCTGCATTTGCTCTTGGCGGGGCCGCGCTGCTGCTGATGTGGATCTTGTTTGCAGCTAAAACGATTTTTGGTTTCGGATTCTGACATGCGCCCTGGAGCTCGCATTTCGGCGGCCATCGAAGTTCTTGAGACAGTTTTGACGCGGCACCAGCCAGTCGGTATCGCATTGGCAGATTGGGGCAAGGCGCACCGGTTTGCCGGTTCCGGGGACCGCAATGCCATTGGGCATTACGTCTACGATTCTCTGCGCTACCGGGCATCCTCAGCCCACATCATGGGCGCTGACACACCGCGCGCCTTGGTCCTAGGCGCGGCCCGTGAGCGCGGCTTAGCACTCGCCGAAATCGCTGAGATGTGTTCGGGGCAGGATCATTGCCCAGAGCCGCTCACAGACGACGAACTCACACGCTTCCAAGCGGCGTCCATTGCCAGTGCGCCCGACTGGGTGTTGGGCAATTATCCGGAGTGGTTACACCCAGCGTTCGAGCGCGCCTTCGGGTCCAACGCGCAACAGGAAGGTCTGGCGCTGTCGCGGCGCGCGCCAGCAGACCTTCGTGTCAACACTCTCAAAGTTCAGCGTGACAAGGCGCTGGCGTCGCTAGAGCCGTTTGCGCCGCAGCCGACCGCGCTTAGCCCGCACGGCATTCGGATCGCAGCGCCGATTGGCGATGCGCGCATTCCTAATCTTGAAGCGGAAGCCGCATTCCAGGCCGGATGGTTTGAAATCCAAGATGAAGGCAGTCAACTCGCGGCTGCGATGTCGGGTGCTGGCCCACGCCTACAAGTGCTCGACTTTTGTGCCGGAGCTGGCGGCAAGACACTCGCCATGGCGGCCGCGATGCAGAACACCGGCCAGATTTTCGCCTACGATTCCGATCGCAATCGCTTGAAGCCGATTTTCGAGCGCATCAAGCGGTCGAACGCGCGCAACATTCAGGTCCTGCGAGCGGGGGACGAAAAAGCGCTCAATCAACTTGGCAACCGGTTTGATGTCGTGCTCGTCGATGCGCCGTGCACCGGCACGGGTACATGGCGTCGTCGCCCAGATGCGAAATGGCGCGTCAAAGCCAACCAGCTTGCCGACCGCATCAAAGAACAGCACGAGGTGCTGGAGAAGGCTGCGCCCTTCGTCAAACCGGGCGGACGTCTCGTCTATGTGACATGTTCGATTTTGCCGGACGAAAATGGCGATCAGGTCGAAAGTTTCCTGGCAGCCAATCCGCATTTTCGCATCGTGCCTTATGGCGAGATTTGGTCGGCACAGCTGCCCGGCGAGGTTGCCCAATCAGCAGATGGCCGTACCGACACGTTGCTGCTGACGCCTCGGCAACATGGGACCGACGGTTTTTTCATCGCGATTTTGCAACGCTCCGTTTAGATCAGTTAGGTGCGCCGTCACCTTGCATTGGTCGCACACAACAGAATGGAACTCGCCGATGTGGTCGTTGGCCGTTTTCGCCGCCATTGTTTTCGTTGCTGCCGGCTCCGGTGCAGTGTTTCAACCCGGGCCCTGGTACCAGGCATTGAAAAAACCATCGTGGACGCCACCGAACTGGGTGTTTCCAGTGGTCTGGACAATTCTCTACGCCATGATTGCAACGGCAGGATGGTTTGTGTGG
>JANMII010000035.1:0-2505 GCA_031375665.1 Hyphomicrobium sp. | reverse complement strand
ATCGGCAAGCCTTCGGCATTGGTGCCGAACCAGCCTGCACCCTCCGACACAGCCACCAGCGTGCCAGCACTTGGCAGGATCGCTGGATAGCCCCACAGCGCAAAGCCCGCCACGATACCGCCAAACAATCCGCAGTAGCCGTGGACCGCAACCGCGCCCACCGCATCGTCAAGTTTGAATTTCTTCTCAACCCAATTATGCAGTTCATAGGCCATGACGGTGCCGGCAACGGCGATGCCGAGCGCCATGGCAGGGTGATAAAAGTCATTGCCAGCGCTGGTCGAGATTAGGCCGGTCAGGCCCCCCGAGAACGTCCAGAACGCGTTGCCTTTCGAGACCATGTAGGCCGTCATCATCCCGCCAAACAGCGCTAGCAGGAAGTTGACCGTCACGCCGGACAACGTGATTGGTACGCCGTAAATGTTGGTGGCGGTCCAATAGGCTGGCTGGCCTTCGGCTGCGACGTTAGCCAACGGAATGTGGCAGGCCGCGTAGAAGCCAAAGAAGCCGATGTAGATCATGAACAGGCCGATGGTCACCATCCACGGATTGTGGGCTGGGATTTCACGCGGCGTGCCATCGGGACCAAACTTGCCGATGCGCGGTCCAAGGTGGAGCAAAATGCCCAACGCTGAGAACCCGGCGACGCCATGCAGCACAGCCGAACAGTATTGGTCATGGAAGCCGAAGTATTGCGTCATCCAGCCATTCCCCGCCCAACCCCATGCAGCCGGCAAGACCCACGCGATCGCTCCGACCCATACCGCGATGATCAAAAAGCCCGACGTTTTCGAGCGCTCAATGATGGAGCCTGACACGATCGAGGCGGCCGTCATGCCAAACAATGCGAAGGCCGCCCAAAACACGCCAGAGATCCGGTCGGACAGATTCGGCGCTAATTTTTCCGACCACGGCTCGAAGCCAGTTGCAAAACTGACCGGCGCGGACGCCATCGGCCAGCCCTGCAAGCCGATGTAAATCCACATCCCGAAGAGAAAGAATGCCAGACCGACGACTGGGATCGCCATCGCGTTTTTCAGCAGCGTGTGCTGAACGTTTTTTGTGCGAGAGACACCGACTTCGTACATACAAAAGCCGATGTGAATAAAAAACATCAGGACGATGGTCACGAAAAAATAGAATTCCGTGAAGATTGTTGTCAGCGCAGTTGCTTGATCTGCCATCCAAGTTCCCCTTGAGCTGTCCACAAGACCGAGGCGATGGCCGCAACCGTCCGCGACCCGACGCCATTTCTTGTGGCGACACACTTTTTCTTGTTAGGCAACTCTTGTGCCAAGCGAAAAAAGCCCGCCGGTAGAGCCCGCCGGATCGTGAAAAATGCTTGCGATTGCTTGGGATTGTGAGCCTAGCGGCACGGCATCGGCCGCGTTGAAGTCACGCGTCATGCGGGCCGATGTGATCAAAGCTGCTTAGTTTGAAAGCACGCTTGATGAAAGTTCAAGCAATGCGAGAGCTGGCGCTTGATACGCACGCGGTCACAACCCACGCAGGCTCCAGTGATGAATCAATTACTGATGCAGGCCAGGCGCTTCATTGCCTGTGCGTTCAACGTATTCGCGATAGCCGCCGCCGTATTGTTGGATGCCACCGGGCGTCAGTTCGAGCACGCGGTTGGAGAGCGCTGCCAGAAAATGACGATCATGCGAAACAAACAGCATCGCACCTTCATAGTCGGCGAGCGCTGCAATCAGCATTTCTTTCGTCATGACGTCCAGGTGGTTAGTCGGTTCGTCCAGAACCAAAAAGTTTGGCGGATCGAACAACATCTTGGCCATGACCAGACGGGCTTTCTCGCCACCCGACAGCACCCGGCACTTCTTTTCAACATCGTCCCCTGAAAATCCAAAGCAGCCCGCGAGTGCCCGCAGCGAGCCTTGTCCGGCTTGTGGAAAGGAATATTCGAGCGACTGAAACACCGTCTGTTCGCCGTTGAGCAGGTCCATGGCGTGCTGCGCGAAATAGCCCATCTTAACGCTCGCGCCGAGCGCCACTGAACCATCATCAGGCTTGGTCGATCCGGCAATCAACTTCAGCAGCGTGGACTTGCCCGCGCCGTTGACGCCCATCACGCACCAGCGTTCCCTCCGGCGGACCTGGAAACTCAGCCCTTCATAGATACTGCGGGCGCCGTATCGCTTATGCACGTTCTTGAGCGTTGCGACGTCTTCGCCCGATCGTGGAGGTGTTGGAAACTCGAACACGACTGTCTGGCGGCGCTTTGGCGGTTCAACGCGATCGATTTTTTCGAGTGTTTTTACGCGGCTTTGGACCTGAGCAGCGTGAGAGGCGCGCGCTTTGAAGCGCTCAATGAATTTCATTTCTTTCGCCAGCATCGCCTGTTGCCGGTCAAACTGCGCTTGTTGCTGTTTCTCAGCTAACGCACGCTGCTGCAGATAAAACTCATAGTCACCGCCATAAGCTGTCAACGACCCACCGTCGATCTCGACGATCTTGGTCACGATGCGATCTATAAACTCGCGATCG
>JANMII010000012.1:0-2387 GCA_031375665.1 Hyphomicrobium sp. | reverse complement strand
CTGCGTGCCGATGACCCCGGTTTGAAAATCATCGCGCATCCCGAATGCCCGCAAGACGTCATTGCCGCCGCAGATTTCACCGGCTCGACCTCGGCCATGATCAACTGGGTCAAAGACAAGCGGCCGAAGAAAGTCGTGTTGGTGACCGAGTGCTCGATGGCCTCGAATGTTGCGGTCGAGGTGCCTGATGTCGAATTCGTTCGGCCATGTAATCTTTGCCCGCACATGAAACGCATCAGCCTTGAGAACATTTACGAAAGCCTGGTGCATTTGCAGCACGAGGTTTTGGTTGATCCTGATGTTGCAGAGCGCGCGCGGCGCGCGGTCGAACGCATGGTCAATTTGACGAACTGACGAACTGAACATCGGCCATCGTGACGAGGTTACAACCGGCGAGCCGAACTTCGACCGCGATGATGTCGAAGCCGCAATCGTGCGGAGGCGAACGTAATCACCCGTGAGAGGCATATCGCCATGACCGCGAAACCTGTCAAAGCGAACGCAACTGCAGTTGAGCGCACGCGGTCGAGCAAGCCGCGCCAGCCTACCAGCGCTCGCTTCAAACCGGCTGACGCCGAACCGCGCCCTGGTGATGTCGTCATCATCGGCGCGGGACTGGCCGGACTGTTCACAGCGCTGAAACTCGCGCCGGTGCCAGTTACCATCATCGCCGCAGCGCCGCTGGGCGAAGGTGCGTCGAGCATGTGGGCACAAGGCGGCATCGCGGCGGCTGTCGGCGAAGGTGACAGTACCGACAAGCACGCAGCCGACACGATCGCCGCTGGCGCTGGCATCGTCGATGAAGTGATCGCTCACTTGGTGGCGGACGAAGCCCCCGACCGGATTCGCGACTTGCTATCGTACGGGGTCCCATTCGACCGCGATCTGCAAGGCCACTATGTGCTGTCGAAAGAAGCGGCTCACTCAGAAAAGCGCGTTGTCCGCGTATCGGGCGATCGCGCTGGCGCAGCCATCATGCAGGCACTCATTGCAGCCGTTCGGGCAGCCCCCTCAATTCGGGTGCTTGAAGGTTACGAAGCCGACGATTTGATTTCCGAAGATGATCGCGTTGAAGGCGTGCGTCTGATCCGATCGGAAGCGATGGGCAACGGGACCTATGAATTTGTTCCAGCCTCGGCTGTCGTGCTGGCCACTGGCGGCGTTGGCGCACTCTTCGCTCTGACGACCAACCCATCCTATGCCCGGGGCGAAGCCGTCGCGATGGCGGCACGCGCAGGTGCTGTGATTGCCGATGTTGAATTTGTCCAATTTCATCCAACCGCGATCGACGCTGGCATCGACCCAGCGCCACTTGCAACCGAAGCGCTACGCGGCGAAGGCGCGACACTCCTCAATCGCGCCGGTGAGCGTTTCATGTTCAAGATCGATCCCCGCGGCGAACTCGCTGCCCGCGATGTCGTGGCGCGCGGCGTATTTGCTGAAATCACAGCAGGGCGCGGCGCGTTTCTCGATTGTCGCGATGCCATCGGCGCGCGCTTCGCCGAAGCCTATCCCACCGTCTACGCCCACTGCCAGCGGGCTGGCATTGATCCCGTCACCGACTTGATCCCTGTCGCTCCCGCCGAGCACTATCATATGGGCGGCATCGCAACTGACGCGCGCGGACGCACCAGTTTGAAAGGCTTGTGGGCTGTCGGTGAAGTGGCGTCCACCGGACTGCACGGCGCCAATCGGTTGGCGTCTAACTCTTTGTTAGAAGCTTCCGTCTTCGGCGCTCGCGTGGCCTCCGACATCAAAGCGCTCGTTGGCACCGACCGAACCGGACATTTCGTCGAGCCGCGTCGCGTGCCGGGATCGCGACCAGCCGACCCATCTGAACGCGCTTTGGCAGTTGCCAAGTTGCGCACCATCATGACAACGCATGTCGGCGTGGTCCGCACTGCCAGAAGTCTGCGTCGCGCGCTTGAGGAATTGGCCGATCTTGAAGCAACAGCTGAGCGAGACAGCGTGTTCGCCAATATGTTGCTCGCAGCGCGCCTGATTACGGCTGCAGCGCTACTCCGAAAAGAAAGCCGAGGCGGGCATTTTAGAAGCGATTATCCCGCAGCAGATCCTAAACTCGCCGAGCGCAGCTTTATGACGCTCGATGATCTGTTGGCATTGAGCCGCAAACGCGCGCCACGTGCGGCCGTCGTCGAACTTGTCGGCTGCCAACCGTGACGCAGCACGCGGGTTTGCAACCAACGCTCGCGCTGCCTTTGATCGAGCGGGCGGTGGCGGAAGCGCTTGCCGAAGACCTCGGCCTGCAAGGCGACATCACAACCAATGCGACGGTCGATGCTTCAACGCGCGCCACAGCCGTGATCGCTGCACGCAAGGCTGGCATCGTCAGCGGCGTGCACGTCGCACATGCAGCTTTCAAAGCG
>JANMII010000330.1:0-6664 GCA_031375665.1 Hyphomicrobium sp. | reverse complement strand
CGGTCACGAAGGCGGCCCGCTCGTCGTTGGCGATACCATGTATCTCCACTCGGCATTCCCGAACATCGTGTTCGCTTTGAACCTCGCAGATGAAAACAAGATCATCTGGAAGTACGAGCCAAAGCAGGATCCGTCGGTTATCCCGGTTATGTGCTGTGACACGGTGAACCGTGGCGTTCAGTACGCTGAAGGCAAGATTTTCCTTCACCAGGCCGACACGTCGCTCGTCGCACTCGATGCGAAGACCGGCAAGGAACTTTGGAAGTCAGTCAACGCTGACCCAAAGAAGGGTGAAACCGGAACGGGCGCACCGCTCGTGACGAAAGATAAAGTCATCATCGGTGTTTCGGGCGCAGAATTCGGCGTTCGTTGCTTCGTGACGGCATACGACATCAACAGCGGTAAGCGCGTTTGGCGCGCATACTCGATGGGCCCGGATTCAGACATTCTGATGGACCCAGAGAAGACCATGTCGCTTGGCAAGCCAGTCGGCAAGGATTCGTCGCTGAAGACCTGGAATGGCGATCAGTGGAAGATCGGTGGCGGTTCGGTTTGGGGCTACATGGCCTACGATCCAGAACTCAACCTGATGTACTACGGTTCGGGCAACCCATCGACATGGAACCCAGCACAGCGCGCTGGACCAGATGGCAAGCAGATCGATCAGAAGTGGTCGATGACGCACTTCGCACGTGACGTCGACACCGGTGTTGCCAAGTGGGCATACCAGATGACGCCATTTGACGAGTGGGATTACGACGGCATCAACGAGCCGATCCTTGCAGATATCAAGGTTGGCGGCGCAGATCGCAAGGTCCGCGTTCACTTCGACCGTAACGGTCTCGCATACACGCTTGACCGCGCAACGGGTGAACTTCTGGTCGCTGAAAAGTTTGATCCGAAGGTCAACTGGACAACGGGCGTCGTGATGGATCCGAAGAGCCCACAGTATGGTCGTCCGCAGGTCGTCGCCAAGTACTCGACGTTCCAGAACGGTCAAGACGTGAACTCTAAGGGCATCTGCCCGGCAGCTCTCGGTTCTAAGGATCAGCAGCCAGCTTCGTTCTCGAAGTTGAACGGCTTGTTCTATGTTCCGACGAACCACGTTTGCATGGACTACGAACCATTCAAGGTTTCGTACACAGCTGGTCAGCCATACGTTGGCGCCACCTTGTCGATGTATCCGGCTCCGGACAGCCATGGCGGCATGGGTAACTTCATTGCGTGGGACGCTGCAGCTGGCAAGATCGTTTGGTCGAAGCCTGAGCAGTTCTCGGTCTGGTCGGGTGCACTCACCACCGCTGGTGGCGTTGCGTTCTACGGCACGCTCGAAGGTTACTTCAAAGCTGTCGACCAGAAGGACGGTAAGGAACTCTTCAAGTTCAAGACGCCATCGGGCATCATCGGCAACGCAATGACTTACTCACATGGTGGTAAGCAGTACGTCGCAGTGTTCTCGGGCGTTGGTGGTTGGGCCGGTATCGGTCTTGCTGCTGGCTTGACGAACCCAACCGATGGTCTCGGCGCTGTTGGTGGCTACGCTGGCCTGAAGCAGTACACGAACCTTGGTGGCTCGCTCACCGTGTTCACGCTGCCATAACCCGCAGTCACGACACAAAAGGGCCGGCGTGGGGAAACCTGCGCCGGCTTCTTTTTGATCGGTATAGTGAGGGTTGGTTGAACCCGTTGGCTCGAAGTCGCAGCGGCTAAGGCTTCAGACGGTTCAATCAGTCACTCGCTGCAAGTATGTCATAGGCCTGCTTTTCGTTGACACGGCAGCCAACATGCTGAACTGAGCATCGCGCGGGATCTTTAGTCACGAGGCTGATCGGCAGACGAGATAGCGACCCCGATCTCGAATGGCATTCGGCATCAGACAATCCGGTACGAGACTACGACCGATTTTCATGACGGGCTTTGTGGCTTGCCAGGTCCCAGGATTACGCCGCCGGCAACCGTCGTGCTGGCAGTTGTTACTTGACCTCGCTTCGATCAAAATTATACAGCAACATGGCCCGACTGCGCGGATCTGACCAACACGATGCTGCGTTTTACTACCAGTGGCTAACACAACCAGAATTCTTGAACGAATGAGAGGACACGCGTGAACAAGGTTGGCATCAGAATGGCGGTTACGGCGGTTGCCTGCTCTGCCATGAGCCTCGCTGCCTGCTGGGCAGAGGAACCAAAATCTTCAAGTGACGCTAAGGCACCGGCGTCGGCTGTCGCGACCGTCGCAACACCAGAAACGTCGAAGCCATCGGCAGCGCCCGCTGCTCCGCTGGAGGTCGCCGCAGCTAGCCCAAGCAGTGCCGCGCCTGAAGCTCCTGCCGCCGCACCAGCGGCTGAGAAGCCAGCAGCTGTCGCGCAGGCGGCACCAGCAGCTGCTCCTGCCGTCGCTGCTGCGACCGGTCCCGTCGCAGATCTAGCGAAAACCGAAGGCGTCACGTTTAAGGAAGGCCGATATCGGAATGCGGCCGACGAGCCAGTGCCGGTGGTGACTAAAGACTATACAGTCGATTGGGCAACTTGGCAGGGCTTCCGTCGCTATCATGACGCTTGTCACGTTTGCCACGGCCCTAACGCATTGGGCAGTACGTTTGCCCCGGCATTGGCGGAGTCGTTGAAGACTATGGATTATGCCACGTTTTACGGCATTGTCGTCGGAGGCCAGCAGCGGGAAGCGGGTGGCACGAAATACATCATGCCGGCGTTCGGCGAAGACAAGAACATCATGTGCTACCTTGACGACATCTATACGTATGTCAAAGCGCGTTCGCTCAATGCAGACGGTAAAGGCGGAATGCCGCCAGGCCGTCCGAACGGCCGTGAGGACATCTCGGAATACGCCAAGAAGGCTGCGTTGGAATGCAACCCGTAGGCCGTTAGTCATCTAATGGTGCCCGGCACGTGAAAGTTGGCCTCATGCCGACGTAATTCACGAAGAAACTATCAAACAGGGGCAGTCGTGCATCGACTGTCCCTGTTATCATATGTGTGGTCTTGGTCAGGAAACGCAAAAGGCAAAAGCCGTGAGAAAAATAACCCACCGTTCAATAGGCCTCGCTCTCTTCGTCAGCGCGCTTGCGACTGGCTTTTCCGCGAGTGCCGCCGATGCGCCGAAAGCCGATCTCGTCAATCGCAAACAGCTGCGTGTCTGTGCCGATCCTTCGGATATGCCGTTTTCAAACGAAAAGTTTGAGGGCTTTGAAAATAAGATCGCCGACATCATCGCGGACGAATTGAAATTACCTGTCGCCTACACGTGGTTTCCAAAAGCGACTGGCTTTATCCGCATGACGTTGTTCGCGAAGAAATGCGACCTCGTGATTGGTTGGGGACAGGGCGATGATTTGGTTCTCAACACAAACGCGATCTACCGGTCGACGTCAGCCCTCGTCTACAAGGCTGGGACGGGTCTCGACGGCGTCGATACGATGGCTGATCCCAAATTGAAGGGCAAAAAAATCGGCGTTGTGCAAGGTTCACCCGGCGGCAACTACGTCGCCAAATATGGCCTCATGGGTAACGTCAAAGGCTATCGGATGATGGTCGATCGGCGTTACGATTCGCCCGGCGAAGAAATGATGAAAGATATTCGCTCTGGTGAAATCGATGCAGCCGTGCATTGGGGTCCGATCGCGGCCTATTGGGCGCCACGTGGTGGCGAGAAGTTGGTTGTTGTCCCGCTGCTGAAAGAGCAAGGCGCTGGCAAGCTTGCATTTCGCATCACCATGGGCGTGCGTAACGGCGACGATGCCTGGAAGCGACGCTTGAACGAGGTGATTGCGAAACGTCAGCCGGATATCGACAAGGTTCTGCTGGAATACGGTGTGCCGTTGTTGGTCGACGACGATACGTCGATGGACATGGTGACCGAGCCGCGCAAGTCGGCGGCGGTCGAAAGCCAGCCAATAGCTACACCACCGACAGCCACACCACCGACAGCAACGGCGGCCAAGCCAGCAGCGGCCCCGGCGTCCGCCACGCCTTAAACCGGGATGAGGCCAGCCGCCTCTATCCGATACAGGCGGCTGGCTCCCGATAGGTGTTCGTCAAAAATGGTCGTTCGCCAAATCGCGCAGTTTCGACGCAGAATTTCGCGCTCGGCCATTCGGTCTATGAGTGTTGCAACGGTGGCGTTCGTGGCGGGCGTCTGCATTCTCCTTCAAACGTCCGATGCCAGTGATGCGCCCTCGCCACCCGCTGCGGCGACGGCTGATGAGCAGTTGCGAACGGCGCCAGACAAACACGTCGGCAAGCCGGTCAAAGAGCCGGAGGGCTATCGAACCTCCGATTACCGCATGCCGGTGCCAGCGACGTTGCAGGGAGCAACCGTTTTATCGAACGCGCAGGCCAGCGACGTGTGGTCGAGCAAGCGTGCGGTTTTCATTGATGTCTATCCGCACGCGCCAAAGCCGCCCAATCTTCCAGTTGGCACGCTGTGGCGAGAAACCACCCATCAGACCATCGAGGGTGCCAAGTGGGTGCCCAACGTTGGCTACGGCGTTCTGTCAGCCGCAGCCGAGACCTATTTCCGTCAGCAACTCGAACGTCTGTCAGGCGGTGATCGCGCTAAACCGCTGGTGTTCTTTTGTCTCAGCGATTGTTGGATGAGTTGGAACGCTGCCAAGCGCGCGATAACGTACGGCTACACAGCCGTGCACTGGTATCCAGAGGGCAGTGACGGCTGGCAAGCGATCGGCCAGTTTGTTGTCGATGCCGTGCCCGAGACCTAAATGGACTGCGCGGCGCCGCCAGTAATACTCTGAGGGCGATTTCTGCGATCGGAAAGAAGCTGGCCTTGATTGCCGGTGCTGTGGTTGCCTGTGCCGTGATTGCTGGGGACTTGATTGCTGGGGCCTTGATTGTCAGTGCGCTGTCGCCATTACGCCGCCCCTCGGTCGCAGGGTGAAGCCGTCAAAGCGCTTCAGCCGCGCACCGTTTAGCTCTTCATTTCAGCTCGAATGGCACGGGCGAGTGCACCAGCGCGCTCGTCCATCAACTGGGGGATTTCGCACGCAATCGGAATGTTCTGTTGACGCTCTTGGAACACCCGGATTTCCCATTTGTATTTTTCTTCTTCCGACGACAGCTTGTCGATCTCACCCGCCGGCATTGGGTCGACAGGCATCGATTCGCCTTCCTTCGGCAGAACGATGCCCTCCTTTTCAATTTCTTTCGCGCGGGCGAGCTGGCGCTTATGAAAACGCTCAATGCCGCCGATGACGAGCTTGCGTTCATCATTGGTGCGCGAGAGGACGGCTGCGAAAAGCTGAGTCAGTTTTTTGTCACGGGCATCATCAGGCTGAGCCGCCGCAAACTTTTTAACTGACGCCTCGACCTCTTCAAGCTTTAGCCGACGTGAAATAAGCGCTTGCGAGAGCTTGCGGATTTCATCGTCCTTGAGCCAGTCCGACCCGGCTTCGAGTGCTGGGCCATCCCAAATCGTCGAGGCATCGATTGCCACGACTTTGCGCCAGATGCAGGGCCAATCTGGCGTTGCGGGGTCGGCGGCATGCGCCGCTGACGCCAACGACAAAACGCTAGCGGCAGCGATGGCCGCTCTTATTGCCGTGAGCCGACTAAACGATCGAGCGTTGCTGGACGCGGGCTTGGCGGCCGCAAGGATTGAAGGAAGCGATGAGCGAATAAGCATGGCACATTCCAAATTTAAGCTGGTCCACCAGGGCCGCCGCGCCGCGCGATCAGACCTTTGGAGGGGTTATAGGCAAAGATGGCTGCTGAAAGAAATACGGCGGTACAGCCGAGCACGACCAGTAGTGACGTCGTGTCGATCTGGCCGTGAAAGCCAAAGCGAATGAGTTCGACGGCATACGAAAACGGATTAAGGCGGCACACCTCATACAACACCGGGCTTGCCTCGCGGATGCGCCACAGCGGGTAGAGGGCCGAGGACGCAAAAAACATCGGGAAAATCACAAAGTTCATCACGCCAGCAAAGTTTTCCAGCTGCTTGATGACCGATGACATGAAAAGCGCCAGCGAGCCAAGCATCAGCCCAGCAAACAGCAACGCCGGAATGATCGTGATGTAACCGGCAAAGCCCTGGACGAACGTCGGCAGCGAAAACAAAGAGTGTACGATCGGCTCGGTCACGGAACCGAAGATTGGCTTCACCCAAGCAGGCGCGTCGTACATTGTGAATAGCTTGATCTCAGTAATCGCTGGCGGGCGGATTTCCCAAAACCAGGCCACGAGTAAAAACGCGTAGACCTGAAGCAGAGCCACCGACACGCCACCGAGCAATTTCGACAGCAATAAAAACGAGCGCGGAAACGGGCTAACCAACAGCGTCCGCATGGCGCCAGTTTCGCGATCGTAGACCATCGAGAGCGACGACTGCATGGCGTTGAAGAGCAGGATCATGCCAATCAGGCCGGGCGCGATGAATTCTTCGTAGAGCACGTAGCTTTCGTACGGCGGAATGATCGACACGCCGAGCGTCTGGCGAAAGCCAGCAGCGAAAATGAAGAGCCAGATCAAAGGCCGCACGAGGGCAGAAAAAAACCGCTCGCGCTGGTGGACGTAACGCAAGACTTCGCGCCACACGATCCCGTAGAAACAAGCAAGATAACCGCCCAATCCAAGCCGCCGGGCGGCTTCGTGCCGGATCGCCGTGTCGTTGCTTACGTCAGGGTTT
>JANMII010000323.1:0-15787 GCA_031375665.1 Hyphomicrobium sp. | reverse complement strand
CAGCGGACCGACCGGTCACGATCCGACCCTCCTCTTCGAGCCGCACTGATACTTCAGCTTGAGCATCAGTGCCTTCGGTCACGGCATGGACCTGATAAAGGTCGAGACGCGCGTCGTGCGGCACCAACATCTTGATGGCGTTGAACGTCGCGTCGACGGGTCCATTACCGGTGCTCTGCACCGTTTTTGATTGGCCTTCGATCTCAAGCGTCAAGGTCGCGGTCTGCGGCCCCATGGTGCCAGCGATCACCGTCAACGCTGTAACTTTAATGCGATCATGCATGTGCGCCACGCCCTCATCGACGAGGGCTTCGATATCTTCGTCGTAGACGTGCTTTTTGCGGTCGGCCAACGCTTTGAAGCGATTGAACGCATCTTCGAGCGCGTTATCGCCGAGGCTGTAGCCCAAATCTTTCAACTTGGCCTTGAAGGCAGCGCGGCCCGAATGTTTACCCATCACCAGCGAGGATTTGCCGACGCCGACGCTTTCCGGCGTCATGATCTCATAGGTTTCGACATGCTTCAGAACGCCGTCCTGATGAATGCCGCTTTCGTGCGCAAACGCGTTCCGCCCGACGATGGCCTTGTTGTATTGCACTGGAAAGTTGGTCACGGCCGAAACCAGCTTTGAGGCCCGCGCCAGCATTTCAGATTTGACGTTGGTGCCATGGGGCAGCAAATCGTGCCGGGTGCGGATCGCCATCACGATCTCTTCCAGAGCCGCATTGCCGGCCCGCTCGCCAAGCCCATTGATCGTGCATTCAATCTGCCGCGCGCCAGCTCTAACGCCGGCCAACGAATTGGCGACAGCTAACCCCAGATCATCGTGACAGTGGGTCGAGATAATCACGTTCTCGATGCCCGGCACACGATTGCGCAGCATCGTGATCAGCGCGAAGTATTCCTCTGGCAGGGCATAGCCGACTGTATCGGGAATGTTGATCGTTGTCGCGCCAGCCTTGATGGCTGCTTCGACGACGCGGCACAGAAAATCATGTTCGGTGCGTGTTGCATCCATCGCGCTCCACTCGACATCATCAGTGTACGTCCGCGCCCGCGTTACCGACGCGATCACGCGCTCATAGACTTGTTCGGCGGTCAGCTGCAGTTGGTGCTGGCGGTGGAGTGGCGACGTTCCGATGAATGTGTGAATGCGGCCCCGGCGTGCGCTTTTGATGGCTTCCCCAGCCCGGTCAATGTCGTTCGCACTCGCGCGCGCCAGCCCGCAGATCACCGACTGCTTGGCGAGTTTTGCGATCTCAGCAACGGATTCAAAGTCACCCTCGGATGCGATCGGAAACCCGGCCTCAATGACATCGACGCCCATCTCGTCGAGAAGCTCGGCGACTTGCAGCTTTTCTTCAAACGTCATCGTCGCGCCAGGGCACTGCTCGCCATCGCGCAGCGTCGTGTCGAAAATGATCAGCTTTTCGCCGGACTGCGAAGCGGCGGCGTGACCGTCGTTGCGCGGCGCTGTGTTGTTTGTCTCGGTCATCGGAATGTCCTTGCGGGTGGAGCCGGAACGCTACGGCGCGGCTCTCAATGTGTGAGTAGGTGGCGGCTGGTCTTCGCGCCGAGTGAGCGGCCCGATCCGTAATCCCCTGAACCGATCCCGACACACCACCAGGCGTCACCGTAGATCTGCGGCTCAGGGGCCACTAAGCCGAATGAGGGGCACGAGCGGGTGCTGGCGACCGTCCGTAAGCGCTGCCACCATGGCGCAACCCGAGGCTGGCAATTGTTCGCAGCTCTGGCTGAATTGGCGCTGCATGTGTGTCCGCTATCGATAAGTCATCGAAATCTTGGGCCGAGTTTGAGCAATAAGCCCAAACCGAGGTAAAAAAGCAAGCCGACGGGGCCTCGCGCCAGAGCTGCTAAGGGCGGTCCGGCGGCGGCTCCGTCGGTCGATCCATTGAGCCACAGCGGTAGCGCCACCACCCGCTGAAACCGGGCCCGCGAACCCCGACCCTCGAACCGACCGGAGCTGACGCGAACGCACTGTTGTAGACGCGCGGGCTAACCCAAAAGTCGGCCTTCCGCGATCCGCACGCTATATCCACCGATCCGGATGTTCTCCAGCCGCCCGCGCTGAACGCTCATCGTCAGATTGATGCTGCTCGGACGGCCCATTTCAAAGCCTTGTTCGATCGCCCGTTTGTGCGATCCATCGGGCATGGCGTCGAACTCGTGCATGACGCGGGCAAAGCCGATTGCCGCCGACCCGGTCGCTGGATCCTCCGGGATGCCAATATCAGGCGCTAGCATACGGGCATGGAAGGCAGACTGAGCACGCACGCACTGGCGGGTGTAGAGATAGACGCCGTCGACGCCACGATCACTGAAGGCCCTATTCCAGTGCATCGGCGTCACCTGCACCTTCGACATCGCTTCGAGATTTGAGATCGGCACATAGGCGAAATTTGTCGCGCCATTGAGCAGCGTCGGCTTGTAGTTTTCAAAACCGATTTCGTTGGGGATTAATCCGAGCGCTCCAGCGACCTCTTCGATCTCCGACATCACGCCAATGCTTTCAGACATTTTCGGCGCGTCGAATTCACCGTAAGCCGCCCCGCCCTGGCGCAACCGAACCCCAACCCGCACCGAGCCGACTTCTTCTTCAAGCGCGATGATGGCATCGCGTTCACCGTTGACGACCGGCATCCGCAATTCAGCCAGTAAACTCGCAGCACCGAGCGTTGGATGGCCGGCAAACGGGATTTCGCGGGTCGGTGTAAAAATCCGGATCCGCGCCGTGTGACCGGGACTGACCGCTGCCATCACAAACACCGTCTCAGACAAATTGAATTCACGCGCGATGGTTTGCATGTCGGTCAGCGACAGGCCGTCAGCCGCCAACACGACTGCGAGCGGATTACCGCCGTATGGCCGCTCGGTAAAAACATCGAGGATGTGATAGTCGAGCGGCATGGCGTGGCATCGTCCTTCGTTGATGGCATAAAAAAACTGAACACAGAACCGCAAAGCGACCGCGCTTGAAGCGGCGGCACCATGCGTCAGCCGTCCCTGGCCGCCAAGCGAATTATCATCACTCGCAAGTCAATCCGACGTCACATGGTGTCTGCCAAAGATGCGCCAGCACCATCCGTGCATAGGGGGCCACCGCAACGCCAGCGAGATCGGCCAGCGTTCGCACAGTCATCGCGGTTTCAAGTTCGCCGCCCGGATCGGCATCGATGAACGCTTGCACGCGCGCCAGTAACGCGTTGCTGGTTAGTCCTGATTGATAGGACATCGCAATCGACAGATGCGGACCGCAGCGTGCGACAAGACATTTTGAAGCCGCACTTGCTCGCGGAAACTGAAGGCCAGTTTCCTCCGCGACCTCACGTTCGACACTGGCTGCGATATCAACATCGCCGTCGGCTGCCACATCGCGATGGTCGATGAACCCGCCCGGCAAATAAAACAACCCGCTGTTGATCTGTCCTGGACGCTGCCGCACCACCAGCGCCGCACCATCACGCGATAGGATCAAGCCCGACCCAAAGCCATCGACGACACCGGCTGGCGGATAGCCGCGGTCGCGCCAATACAGGTAAGCTTTGAACTCAGTCGCGACCAACCGAAGGCGCAACACTTGGCCTGCGTCTAGGCCGTCGTCACGGCCATCCGAAGCGCCATCGCAGCAATTCGATGCAACCAGATGCACAACGCCATTGAAGTAGTCAGGGTTGGTGCGCAGCGCTGCGTGCCAATGCGCATCGATCTCGACTGCGTGGGCGATGGCAAATGGCCAGACGGCGCTCTGATCTGCCCGTAGCATGACGCGACTAAGCGTGGTGACACCGTCGCGGTCAAACGGCGCTGTCAGAACATCAACTCGGTTCTCGCACGCACGATCAGCACCAACATCCGCGCCGTCACGACTTGTCATCAATCTGCCTACAAGACGCCACACACGTTGCGAACGCGCGAGCCACCGACAAATGCTCGCAACACTGATATTGCAAAGACTTACGTGTTTGGAAATGCGGAAAATAATTGGCCGTCGCGAGATCCCCGCACTTTGGTCATGAGGTCGTCACGATCTCTAGGTCTATTCGGTTCATCGACGGTGTCGCCGGGGGGCGACAGTCAAGCTCTCCCAGCGCATTCTATTCGGAGTTCATCTCCGGTGTGTCGTTACAGTTTCGGGGCTATGAGGCGCGTATCAAACCGTCTCGCTTATGCTCCGCGAACAGTCCGAGTGATGCTGACTGGGAACCTGCCCTTTTGCACCACTCAACGTCTCCGAGGATGCCGCGTTTGCGGCAGCATCGGGAACGGGCGGCGGAGGTCCCCGCTCCTCCGCCGCCCGTGTCGGCACTGGCCCAACGTATCGTCCACCGTCAGGATCGGGCGATACAAACGGGTTGGGTTCCGACAGGACCGCTCGCGCTGCTGCACCGAAACCCTCCCCAAGAGAGCGGCAGCGCGAGTTCCCTATTTCGTTGAACCTTTGTCGAGTGCTTACAGGCAGCCCGTGATGGTTGAACCGCACTTTACGTAATAGTTGAGTGCTTCCCATTCGCAGCACGGCTCTGCCTTTTGACAGACCCAAACCGTGTGCTCGTTGTTTGAAAATTTATAGCGGCACAATTTTTCGCCGGGCTTCACTGATCGTGTTGGCTTAGGCCATCCCGCTTTCGAGCGCGCTTCGCCGTCGGCTGACAACGCCACCGTCGGCGCCGCAGCCAATGCCGCAATCAGCGCAACAACAGTCAATCGCTTCACCATGCCATGTCCTCCGACGAGTCGCGCTCAGGTTGCAGCGCCGACTATGACCTAGTCCTAGCCTTAGGCGCTAGGACCGGGACGCCTCACTCGCTAGAAAAATGGCCTGATCAAAAGAGTGCGTAGATGGCCCGGCCGCCTTGCCGCCTACTTCAAAACCGTTGGCCACTTTTGATCGGCGGTCTTGATATACCCCGGGCGATCCTTTGACCACGTCGCCTGAACATCCGCATCGTAGTTCAGATACAATTTGCCATCGACGATCGACCACTCCTTGGGATCGCCGTGAACGGCGTACCCCTGGGCCAAACCGTAGGCGCAATACCCGCCGTACTGCGGCGCGAATGTTTCGGGCGCAGCTTTGAAAGCTGCAAGATTGTCAGCTGTTGCAAAGCGCCACGTCGCACCTTTCCAAGCGAAGACTAAATCTTTCGATCCAACGGTCGGTGTGCCCACCTTGTGATAGGCCACGGCATCGTATCCGCCGACGGCGAGATCTTGCCCAAACTGGCCTTTGCCTGATTGATAAACTTCAGGCTTGATGTCGGCCTGCGCGACCGACAGCGACAGCCCACCGCCGACGGCCGCCAGGGCTGCAAAAATGAACAATCCAAATTTCTTCATCACGCCGTTGCTCCTTTCAAATTTCAATTTCGGCAGCGCATTCGCTATTCGCAGCGGCGCTGTCAGGGTCGTTACGTCGAAAGGAACGCGAAACCTTACATCACAAGACCGTGACGCATGGAGCTGCTCGGACGAGGCGAAAACATTGCCAGCGGACGCTGTAATACTGAGAGCTCGACAAGCGAATAATAACAAAGTCCCGTGTTCGGAAACTATCAAGGACCCTGCATGTCGATCTCAGCTCAGACCGTTGCTTCGATGACGCCGCCAATGATGTGCGATCTATCGACGGTCAGCGACACCGACCTCATTGCCATGCAGCACGCTGGCAACGAAGTGTTGACCTGTCTTGCCGCACTCGGTCGCGGTGCTTCCAACCCGGTTGCAAAAATGCTGCGCGACGCTGGACAATTTTATGAAGACAATCATTACCCAGATGGCGACGTCTACGACGCAGCGACCGCCTCACAGTATTACTATCACGCGCACCGGGCCGAAACCGGCGAGCACGGCCACTTCCACACGTTCATCCGAGCAGCGGGCATACCAGCCGACATTTTGCCTGCGCCCTATAGCGGTTCACATCCGCCACCAGTTGGCCAAGATGCCATCTGTCATTTGGTTGCAGTGTCAATGAACGCTGCCGGATTGCCGGTTGGGTTATTCACCACCAACCGCTGGGTCACGGCTGAAACCTTTTATACAGCGCCAAACGTGATCACGATGCTACCCACATTCAAAATTGATCACGCTGAGCCGTGTTGGGCGACGAACCGTTGGCTTTCAGCCATGCTGCACTTGTTTCGCCCGCACATCGAAAACTTGTTGCGTCAGCGCGATGAAACGATTGCAGCGTGGCAGGCAGCGCATGCCGACAGCGACTGCTTTGAAGATCGCGCACTGGAAGTAACATCTGAATGCGTCATCGATATCGACGCGCACATCGCAGCTATTGATGATGAATTGGCAAAGCGGCCAATGACGGCATAACAAATTACGCTTTATGTCGGTAACGCTTCACGCGCCGCATTCGAACACGCTGATGTACGGCTGCGACGATCACGATGATCGCGGGCTGGGTACGCAACGACACTTCGTGTTTGGAGACAACGTCCATGAAACCAACAGCCAAAATGCTTCTCAGCGCCGCCGCTATGCTTCCAGCCGCCCTTGGCCCGATCGGCATGACGCGTGCACTCGCTGCGTGTGCACCAGCCGCCACGACGACGGCCAATCCATGCGCTGCAAAAAATCCGTGCGCTGCGAAGAAAGCAGCCTGTGCTGCGAAAAACCCATGTGCTGCAAAGAACCCCTGCGCCGCTAAGAACCCCTGCGCAGCTAAGAATCCCTGTGCAGCTAAAAGCCCCTGCGCTGCCAATCCGTGCGCTGCCAAAGCCAAGTAAGCTCTTCGTCTCCCTCGTCCCCGTGCATAAAAGAAAGCGGGGGCTCGATCGCGAGCCCCCGCTTTTGCTTTCGTTCGCGCTCCGATGCGCCGTTTTAGTTGCGCGCCTTATCGACCATCTTGTTCTTCGCGATCCACGGCATCATCGCCCGCAGCTTGGCGCCGACTTCTTCAATCTGATGCGCGTCATTCAAGCGTCGCGTTGCTTTGAAGTTTGGCTGACCGGCTTTGCATTCAAGCATCCAATCGCGCGTGAAGCGACCGGTTTGGATATCGGTCAGAACGCGCTTCATCTCGGCTTTGGTTTCAGCCGTCACAACGCGCGGACCGGTCACGTACTCACCAAATTCGGCTGTGTTCGAGATCGAATAATTCATGTTGGCGATACCGCCTTCGTAGATCAAATCGACGATCAGCTTCACTTCGTGCAAGCATTCAAAGTACGCCATCTCGGGCGCGTATCCAGCTTCAACCAAGGTTTCAAATCCAGCCCGGATCAGTTCAACCAACCCGCCGCACAGCACAGCTTGCTCGCCGAACAAATCGGTTTCGCATTCTTCTTTGAATGTGGTCTCAATGACCCCCGAGCGTCCGCCGCCAACCGCTGACGCATACGATAAAAACAGCTCATGCGCGTTGCCGCTCCGGTCTTGATGGATGGCGATCAGACACGGCACGCCGCCACCTTTTTGATATTCGCCGCGAACGGTGTGGCCGGGGCCTTTTGGCGCGACCATGCCGACATCAAGATCGGCGCGCGGCTCGATCAAATTGAAATGTACGTTCAGGCCGTGGGCAAACATCAGCGCCGCGCCTTGTTTCATGTTGTCGTGAAGATGGTCGCGATAGATGTCGGCCTGCAATTCATCCGGCGTCAGCATCATGATGACATCGGCCCATTTGGCGGCCTCAGCCACATCCATGACTTTCAACTTCTCTTTTTCGCACTTGGCCGCCGTTGCCGAGCCTTTGCGGAGCGCAATCACCACCTCCTTGCAGCCGCTGTCGCGCAGGTTGAGCGCGTGAGCGTGGCCCTGGCTGCCGTAGCCGACGATGGCGACCTTTTTGTTTTTGATTAAGTTGATGTCGGCATCACGATCGTAATAGACGCGCATGGCGGCCTCTCGGGTTCCCCGGACGAAACGACGGTTCCCCGGTCGAAACGGTGGTCGGGCTGGGTTGAAACTGTGGGGCCGCGGAAAACTCCGCCCCAAATCACGCCGGAACCTACTCAGATCGCCCTGCCGTTTCAACGGCTGGCTGATTTTATGGAGTGCAGGTGGCCTTTTGGCGCAATCGACCGCAATTGGCAGTCAATCGTTAACCGGGTCCTAACTGTCGATCAGGCACAATCGTGCTCTTGCTTGCTGCAGCTTTGCTCCGTCCAGATAAGGCCGTCCTCGATGCCAATGCTCCGCTCTTTATTCGGTCTCGCCACTGCCGCGCTCCTGCTCTCTGGATGCGGCGACGCCAAAAAGCCCGTGGCCGCTAAAGCGGCGCCAATTGTCAAAGGCATCTTTGTTTCGACCAACGATTGCATCGCATCGCAGAAAATCCCGGAAGCCACTTGCATCACGGCTATTAATCAGGCCGTGGCGGCCCATGAAAAAGGTGCGTCCTACGCCTCACTTCAGCAGTGCCACAAAACTGAAGGTGCCGACCGCTGCGACAAGACTGTCAACGGCCAGTATCGCGCCCGCATGTTGGGCTTCATCGTTACGATGGCGACACCGCTGGTGGTCGAACCGCTTTACGCCGCCTCCGGCACGAAACAAACCGTTGGCTTCCGTTCGCCGACACAAAAAATGATCAACGCCCAGGATGATACACTGATCATCTCATCGGCAGCGCTCGCGGTCGCACACGACAACGCTATCGTCAAACGCTGACACTCTGCATCGTCACGGTGCTCCCGCTTGATCGCCAAACAGCGGCCAGATCGTCGCCACCAGCAACAGCGCCATCACGACGTTGAAGTGCCGCCGTCTGCGCGGGTCAGACAACACGCCCGCAACAACTGAACCGAAGTAGGTCCAACTCGACGCCGACGCGACCGAGGCCACAAACATGATGACGCTCAACGCTGCCAGATCTTCCATTGCATGCGCCGGGTTGATGAAGGCAGCGGATGCTGCCAGTGCCATGCCAACGCCTTTCGGATTGACCCACTGAAACAGCGCCGCCTGCAGGAACGTCTGCGGTTCACCAATGGCTGATCCAGCGTGTTCGCTGGTCGACCGCGCAATCTTCCAAGCCAACCACAACAGGTAAATGGCGCTGGCGATTTTGAGCGCCAGATAAAGCTCCGGCCGCTCCACGACAAAGCGGCCAACGCCCATCGCCACAGCGGCAAACATAATGCCATAGCCGACCGTAATGCCGGCGATGTGCGGGATCGTGCGGG
This sequence comes from Hyphomicrobium sp., assembly GCA_031375665.1. Lineage (GTDB taxonomy): Bacteria > Pseudomonadota > Alphaproteobacteria > Rhizobiales > Hyphomicrobiaceae > Hyphomicrobium_B. The sequence continues at coordinate 6,623 of JANMII010000323.1, read as the reverse complement.
CAAACCCGTAGTTGACACCCGACGCCAGCAGCATCGCGTTGTTGGGGCCCGGCGTGAAGCTGGCGACCAATGCAAACGCTGCCGCCGATGCAAAGACTTCTGGCGTCATGATGTGTGCTCGCAGGTCGCCGTGATCATGGGGCTTTGATCAGCGGACCAGCGCATCATCGGTTTGCGCCAACGCGTTCGCGCAACGCGCAATCCGCGGGCTCACAGCGTCCCCGATCCCCGCCCGATGGCCGCGATGCCGGTGCGCGAAACTTCGACCAATCCCAATTCGCCCATGATCTGGATGAAAGTTTCGATCTTCGATGGCTTGCCGGTGATTTCAAAAACGAAATGTTCCGTCGAGGTGTCGACGACCTTGGCACGAAAAATTTCAGCCAAGCGCAAAGCTTCGATGCGTTTTTCGCCCCGTCCACCCACTTTGACCAGCGCCAACTCGCGTTCAATCGATCCGCCTTCGTCAGTCAAATCGCGGACCCGGTGCACCGGGATCAGCCGTTCCAACTGCAGCTTGATTTGCTGAATGACAGCCGGTGTCCCACTCGTGATGACGGTGATGCGTGACAGATGTTTTTCGTGCTCGGTCTCCGTCACGGTCAAACTGTCGATGTTGTAGCCCCGACCCGAAAACAGACCGATCACGCGCGCCAGCACGCCCGGCTCGTTGTCGACAATAATCGACAGCGTTCGCGACACGACCTCTTGCGTCCGCGACGGGCTTGGATAATGCGACTGCTTCAGATTTTCGGCCATGGCGGATCTCTTGAGGTCACTGAAGGGCGAGTATGAGCCAAAAAACGCGATCGTCAGCGATAGGATTGCACGAGTGTGTGGCCAGCATCGTAGTTGTCGATTGACCACGGTTCTTTGAGCGCTTCGTCCCGCCATTCGACAAATGCAGCGTGGCCCAAAATGGTCGCGATGTAGTCGCGCGTCTCGGCCCGCACCGGAATTTGATAGGTGTCGAGGCGGGAGGCAATCGGCGCGTACATGGCGTCAGCGGCTGAAAACGCGCCATATAAGTATGGGCCATCACCGGCGCGTTGGCGCCGTGCTTGCGCCCAAATATCTTCAATGCGCTCGACGTTGGCTAGCAGCGGCACGGTCAACTCCGGCGTTGCATAGCGCGCGGCAAGGTTCATCGGACACGCCGCCCGAATGGTTTGGAACCCGCCGTGCATTTCATTGGAGATCGATCGTGCGTGCGCCCGTGTTTGCTTGTTCGTCGGCCAAATCGCTTTATCGGGGAAATGATCGGCGATGTACTCGATGATCGCCAAGCTCTCCCACACCGTCTGGTCCGGCGTGATCAACGCTGGGACCTTGCCAGAAGGTGACACTTCGAGAACCCGCTCGCGGCTCGTTGGCGTCCGTAACGGAATGAGGATTTCATCGAATGCGATATCGAACGCGCGCATGACCATCCACGGCCTTAGCGACCACGATGAATACAGCTTGTTGGCAATCACCAGTTTCAGCATCGGCTAGTTTTTGTTCGCCCCATTCTTTGAAGCCCCGTTCTTTGAAGCCCCGTTATTGGGCGGCGCGGCCTTCGGAAACACGGCTTTGATGAAAACCGGCAGTCCATGTTTCTCGATCAACTTCTGGAACACAACCGCATCATCCGGGGTGATTTTGTATTGCGTAAACGTCGCGATCAACCGACGCTGCATTGCTTGAGAAATCACGTCGGGGGCTGGCAGTTTACGTTCAGCCCGAGCTTCAGGCGGCAACCGTGAATAAATCGTCGCCAGCGTTTGCGCGTGAATGTAATCCTGCGCTAGGCAGCCCTCGACACCTTGGTTGAAGTCGCTGGACAGCAAATGCGTGCGATAGCAGGCGTCGAGAAATTTCAACACACCTTGCGAGCCTTGGACGCGATGCAATTTTGCCAAGCGTTGAGCAGCGTCTACAATGTTCGCTTGACGATCCCAACTCGGCGCGGCGGCTGCGGCCATCACCAGTGTCAGGCTTGCTGTCGCAATGCTCGTCATAGCAACCAGCACAACCCGACGCAGCATGCCGCTACCCAATGACATGGCTTTTGACCTCACACCAACACCTTGCCTTCTTTGCTGATGGCGTTTTGCACCTCTTCATCCGAGACATCTTCGCCAAGCAGCATCTCGTTGTGCGCCTTGCCCGACGGGATCATCGGGAAGCAATTCGCGAGCTTCGACACCCGGCAATCGAACATCACCGGTCCAGGCGTGTCGATCATCTCTTTGATCATGCCGTCAAGATCGGCTGGATGATCGCACCGCATGCCGCGCCAACCGTAGGCTTCAGCCAACTTGACGAAATCCGGCAGGGCCTCGGTGTAACTCTGAGACAACCGATTGCCATGCAGCAGCTGCTGCCACTGGCGCACCATGCCCATGTACTCGTTGTTGAGAATGAACACCTTCACCGGCAAGCGATACTGCGTCGCCGTCGAGCATTCCTGAATGTTCATCAAAATCGAGGCATCGCCCGCCACATCGATCACCAACCCTTTGGGATGGGCAACCTGCGCGCCAATCGCGGCTGGTAAGCCGTATCCCATGGTGCCAAGACCGCCCGACGTCATCCAACGGTTCGGCTCTTCGAAATTGATGAACTGCGCAGCCCACATCTGATGCTGGCCGACTTCGGTCGTGATGTAGGTCTCGCGATCTTTGGTCAGCTCATACAAGCGCTGCACCGCATATTGCGGCATGATTACGTCGGCTGAATTTCTGTACGAGAGCGATTTTCGCGCCCGCCATCCTTCAATTTGCTTCCACCACTGCTTATGCGCAGCCTTATCGAGCACCGGAGACTTCGCCTTCCAAACCCGCAACATGTCTTCCAACGCGTAGGCGCAATCGCCGATGATAGGAATATCGACATCAACGGTTTTGTTGATCGATGAGGCGTCGATGTCGACGTGGATCTTGCGCGACCCTGGCGAAAACGCGTCGAGGCGACCGGTGATGCGATCGTCGAAGCGCGCTCCGATGTTGATCATCACATCGCAATCGTGCATCGCCATGTTGGCTTCATAGGTGCCGTGCATGCCGAGCATGCCAAGCCACTGCCGGTCGGATGCCGGGTAGGCACCGAGCCCCATCAGCGTCGATGTGATCGGGTAGCCCGATAGCCGCACGAGTTCGCGCAACAGCTGGCTCGCCTTCGGGCCAGAATTGATGACGCCGCCGCCGGTGTAGAACACCGGACGCTTGGCGCCCGCGATCAAATCGACAGCTTCGCGTATCGCTGTCTGCTCAGGCTTTAGCTTGGGCCGATACGTCTTGTGCTGAATGTTCGACGGGCCAACATAATTGCCGGTCGCGAATTGAATGTCCTTTGGGATATCGACGACGACTGGCCCCGGTCGCCCGGTCCGCGCGATGTGGAACGCTTCATGCAAAATACGCGCCAAATCATTGACGTTCTTGACCAGATAATTGTGCTTGGTGCACGGCCGCGTGATCCCAATCGTATCGCATTCTTGGAACGCATCGTTGCCGATCAGGTGCGTTGGCACTTGGCCCGTGATGCAAACTAGCGGGATGCTGTCCATCAACGCATCGGTCAGACCGGTCACGGCATTGGTGGCACCCGGACCAGACGTCACCAGCACTACGCCAACCTTGCCCGTCGAACGCGCATAGCCTTCGGCGGCATGCACCGCGCCGCCCTCTTGGCGCACGAGGATGTGGCGAACTTTTTCCTGCTGGTGGATTTCGTCGTAAATCGGCAGCACGGCACCGCCGGGATAACCGAAGATCACCTCAACGCCCTGATCGGCCAGCGCCGTCAGCACAATCTCAGCCCCTGTCATCGTCCGCGCCATCGTCGTCACTCCGCCGTCAAAAAAATCACGCGGGTCGATCGCAGCCGCGCCACCACCTTCGCCGCTCGATCGTCAACCGCTCTCACATCCGTTTTGGCAACCCACCGCACCATCGACGAGCAGCCCCACCGCCACGCTGGGTTGCATCGGCACGCGCCTCGCCGAACACGCCAACGCGAGCACCGATGAGGCACCCGCGTTGACAGTGCCAGAAGCCTTAAGCCCATCACCCTGAAGGGTCAACGCTAATATCAAATAAATGCCACAACTTGAGCAGTAATACATCCACTTTATTGCGCAGATATGCTGTTCCAAGAAACCATATGTCGCCGCATCCAGGTCGACTGCCTTTTGATATACTGCCGGGTCTCGATTTTGGCTTGCTCAAGGGCCACCGCAACGGACGCTTCCCCGCTTGCAACGCGAGCAAACGGCGCAACCCCGATGGCCCGCATCGCCGGCAACGCCGCATCGAGGCCGAGGCTGGCGATGTGGCCTGCTTCCGCGATCCCGCCAGCAGCGACCATCGCCTCTAAGCGCTGCTCGGCTCGCAATTTCAAAACAGCTGGCTCAACGTTGAGCGCAATGCAGATCGCACGCGTCGGATCGATCACCGCGCGCCCAGGCTCGGCGTGCCACGACGCCAACGATCGCCCCGTCGCGTCGATCACTTCAAGCGCCCGCACGATCCGTTGCGTGTCGTTGGCTGAAAGTCGGGCGGCCATCACCGGATCGCGCGCTTGTAATAGCGGCCAAAGTCCCGCCGCGCCTTCAACCTCGCCCCGCAAGCGCCAATGCAATCGCACGCCAGGCGGGATCGGCGGGATCGGCGACAAGCCATCGAGCAGAGCTTTGAAATATAGCCCCGTCCCGCCCACGATGATCGGGCGGAGATTTAGCGTGACCGCTTCAGCCAATACCGCTTCGACATCGGCGACGTAGCGCCCGACCGAATAGGCGTCGCGCGCTGCTACAAATCCGTAAAGCCGATGCGGTGCGCGGGCTTCATCGGCCGCGCTCGGTCGCGCCGTTAGAATGCGCAGTTCACGATAGATTTGCATGCTGTCGGCGTTGATGACGACGCCGCCCAGGCGTTCAGCGAGCGCCAGCGCCAACGCGGATTTTCCGCTGGCCGTCGGACCAGCGATCAAAATCGGTTGCAGCTCAATTGGCACGGCGATGGACATAGCAGAGCCTCCTAACGCGCCAGCGGAGGACGCGCCAGGAGGCTTGCCGTCACGTCGGAAGACGGCGACCTCTAGAAGGCGATTTTCGAGCCAACCACCACAGTGTGAAAGTCTTCGACGTCGCTCGACACCGTGCGGCCCGCGGTCTCGATATCGAATTCGCCCTCGGGCAGGCGGTATCCGGCATAGATTTGCATGTCGGCCGCTTCGATATGCTGGACCACGCCTGCACCCCAGACCTCAGCCGTGTTGCCAGAGATCCACGTCGCACCCGCAATGCCGAACGACGCTAAGGCGGCGGTACCGTCGCCACCGCTATCATCGAGCGCCGACACGAAATCCTTGAAGCGTCCGTACTCACCATAAAAGCCGGTTGGCCCGAGCCCGTTCAATGTCGCCAGCCAACCCAATTTGGCATAGATGAATGACGCATCTTCAGCGGTCCGGTCAGCGCCATCGGTATCGAGCACGCTTTGATCGAACGAGCGCTGTCCAGCCGCGACAAGCGCATTCAACCCCGACGGCTCGTGCAGCACGGCCACGGAACCGACTACCGTCGACTGATCGACATCGGCAAACGCGCCATCGTTGTCGGTGATTTCGGTATAGGCGATCGCGGCTGAAAGCTTAAAGCCACCGCCCTCGCCTGCGTACTTCAAGCCGACATCCCAAATATCGTCTTCGCCCCAGCTTGCCGATGCAATAAAGCCAGCCAACTCGGGCGTGTCGTAACGGATCAGGTTGGCGGTATCGCCATTGAAGTGGTTGTAGACATCGCCCCAGGCGAGATCGATGGCGCCGCCGCTTGTGGTGCGCAGACCAAACGCGCCGCCGATATCCTGCACACCCGCGTAGCCAGCGACCGCCGTTTCCGACAGGTCGTTTTCAGGTGCTGTGTCCGAGACGCGTGAGGCCAGTCCGAGCGACAATTTACCGACGGTTTCACTTTCGATAAACCAGTGCGATTGCCAGAGCTGAAAATTGTCACCGCTGCCGTTGTCATTATCCTGATCAACATCGTCGGAGAGATTGTCGCGCAGACGCAAAACCAATTCGTATCCAGCGCTCCATCCTGGCGCGAATTTCGCGTCGCCGGTGAAACTGAAATTGCTTTGGTCGTTCTTGTTGCCGACGATGTAAGCGTTGCTCTCGGCTCCATCATCCCAAGCCAGCACGGCCTTATTAACCTGACCGGCGATCGTCAATGAGACTTTGCGATTGCCTTTGCGCACGGCAGTCGCTTCAAGCTCCGCGATGCGTTCTTCAAGATCCGCGCAGCAATCGCCGCCAAGATCGGCAGCCCGTGCCGAACCAACAGTGCCACCTGTCACTGAACTTGCGACGGACATCCACATTAGCGTCGTCGTGGTTAGCCGGTATTTCATTTTGATGGCCCCATATCTAAAACCGGCATCGCATTACGCACGTCGCAATTGGCAAGCGGCAGCCCCAATCCCAATGTGACGCCAGACTCGATTCTTGACCCGACCCCACACCCAGTAATCATTCCCGTGGCCTCATCGCTAAAATTTCAGCGAGTTTGACGAAGGACCTGTGGTGAGCCTGACGATCTCTTGCCCCCCCCCACCATCGACACATGACTGAGCAACTGC
>JANMII010000309.1:0-2426 GCA_031375665.1 Hyphomicrobium sp. | reverse complement strand
CGGCCAAAACCGAAAAAGACCGGGTTATTATTTTTGATACGACGCTGCGCGATGGCGAGCAGTGTCCGGGCGCGACGATGACGTTTGAGGAGAAGCTGCAGGTTGCGGAAGTTCTCGACGAGATGGGGGTCGATGTCATCGAGGCGGGGTTTCCGATTGCGTCGGACGGCGACTTCGAGGCGGTGAGCGAGATCGCCAAGCTGTGTAAGACATCCATCGTTTGCGGATTAGCGCGGGCGAGCTTTGGTGATATCGACCGCGCGGGGGATGCGATCCGTCATGCCAAGCGGGGGCGAATCCATACGTTCATCGGCACGTCGCCGCTGCATCGCAAGTTTCAGCTGAACCTCAACGAGGAGCAGGTATTCGAGCGGGTCGTGGCGTCGGTGACGCGGGCGCGCAACCTGACGGACGACGTCGAGTGGTCGGCGATGGATGCGACGCGGACCGAGCATGATTATTTGTGTCGGGTGGTGGAAGCCGCCATCAGGGCTGGGGCGACGACGATCAACATTCCCGATACGGTTGGGTATGCGACGCCGGAGGAATACTACGATCTGATCCGTATGTTGCTGACGCGCGTGCCGGGGATGGACAAGGTCGTGATCTCGACCCATTGCCACGACGACCTGGGGTTGGCGGTTGCCAACTCACTGGCCGGCGTGCGGGCCGGTGCACGGCAGATCGAGTGCACGATCAACGGTCTGGGCGAGCGCGCTGGGAATGCGGCGCTGGAAGAAATCGTGATGTCGATCAAGACGCGCGGCGACATCATGCCGTTCCACACGGGCATTCAGTCGCCCATGCTGATGCAGGCGTCGAAGCTTGTGTCGGCGGTGACGAATTTCCCGGTGCAGTACAACAAGGCCATCGTCGGGCGGAATGCGTTCGCGCATGAAAGCGGCATCCACCAGGATGGCGTGATGAAGAACACCGAGACGTATGAGATCATGACTCCAGAGTCGGTCGGCGTGGCGAAAAGCTCGCTGGTCATGGGCAAGCATTCGGGGCGCGCTGCGTTCCGTTCCAAGCTCAAGGATCTGGGGTATGAGCCGGGTGAAAATGCATTGGAGGATGCGTTCACGCGGTTCAAGGCGCTGGCCGACCGCAAGAAGCATGTCTACGACGAGGACATCGAAGCGCTGGTCGATGAAGGCTTGGCGCATACCGGCGACCGCATGAAGGTGACCGGGCTGCAGGTGATTGCCGGGACGATGGGTCCGCAGTCGGCGACGCTGACGATGGAAATCGACGGCAAGTCCTCGACGGTCCAGTCGACAGGGAATGGACCTGTCGATGCAACCTTTAATGCGATCCGTATGCTGGTGCCGCACGATGCGCGATTGGAACTGTATCAAGTGCAGGCCGTCACCGAAGGAACCGACGCACAGGCGGAAGTCTCGGTGCGCCTGGAAGAGGGCGGCCGCGTTGTCACAGGCCGCGGCGCTGATACAGACACCATGGTGGCCTCGGCCCGGGCCTATGTCGCAGCTTTGAACAAACTGATGGTCAAGCGCCAGAAAACGGCGCAGGCCCAATCGACTGGCTAAGGCAAACCGATCAGACAGCGACGGCGCTCTCGCGTTAACGCGCGGGGGCAGCTCGACCAAATTGGCTGCATTGGTCCCCGCTGGCTTATTTCCGTGCCGATCATCCGGCATACAAGTTGCTCTGTGGTCGGTTGGTGTTATGCCGTTCTGAGGTAAGAACCGCATGGCCGTATCTTAACGGGACGTTTACCATGGCGAACAGAGCCGCCAACGGGGCAAATCGAATGCGATTGGACGTCGGGAGCGCGTTTTCGGACGATATCGCAATCGATCTGGGAACGGCCAATACCCTGGTGCACGTCGAGGGCCGCGGCATCATTATTGATGAGCCCTCGGTGGTGGCCATTCGCAACGGCGGGTTGAACCGTGAAGTTTTGGCGGTTGGCCAAAAAGCCAAAATGATGCTCGGCCGGACGCCCGAAAACATTCAGACCATTCGTCCGATGCGCGATGGCGTGATCGCCGATTTTGTCGCCACCGAAGAAATGCTGCGCCAGTTCATCGGCCGCACCAAAACGATGCTTGGCTTTCGGCGTCCGCGCATTCTGATCTCGGTGCCAGCGGGTGCCACGCCTGTGGAACGGCGCGCTGTCTACGAGACGGCCGTGTCAGCTGGCGCCCGCAAAGTTTTCATCATCGAAGAACCGGTCGCCGCGGCCATCGGTGCCGGTCTTGCGGTCGAGGAGGCCGAAGCCTGCATGGTCGTTGATATCGGCGGCGGCACAACCGACATTGCGGTGCTATGGTTAGGTGGCGTAATCGACGCGCTGTCGCTCGGGTGTGCTGGAAATGCCTTGGTCGAGGCAATCATCCGCCATGTGCGCCGCGTGCACCTGTTGTTTATTGGCGAAGCCAACGCCGAACGCATCAAGATTG
>JANMII010000281.1:0-2779 GCA_031375665.1 Hyphomicrobium sp. | reverse complement strand
GTAATCGGCACAAACCCGAACGGCACGCCAATCCTAGCCTCCGGAACTCCGCTTCTGCCGGTAGACGCATCAACGGCGCTGAAGAGCGGCCATGCTTTCCTTGATGACATCGCCCACAATGCGGTGCCGGGTACCGTGTTTGACAGCGATGGCGATCCAGCCACTCCGGGCACAACCGTCGTTGGCCCCGACAGCGACGCTGTCGCTGGCAATACAATTGCGACAGACTTCCGCGGTCGCAAGGTTGCCTACGATAACGAATTGCTCGACCAGCACTTCATCACCGGCGATGGACGCGGCAACGAGAACATCGGCCTGACCTCCGTCCACCACATTTTCCACTCCGAGCACAATCGCCTCGCCGATCAAATCAAGGCGACCATTCTTGCGAGTGGCGACAGTGCGTTCATAGCCGAATGGCAGTTGCCCGATGGCTCGTGGAATGGCGAACGCATTTTTCAGGCGGCGCGCTTTGGCACTGAGATGCAATATCAGCATCTAGTCTTTGAAGAATTTGCGCGCAAGGTGTCGCCAAGCGTCAACGTCTTCGCCGGCTACGATCAAAGCGTCGATGCCTCGATCGTTGCCGAGTTTGCGCACGTTGTTTATCGCTTCGGCCATTCGCTGTTGACTGAAACGGTTGATCGCCTCGACGCCAACGGTCGGCCGCTGCAGCAACTCGACGCCAATGGCAATCCGGTGTTCCAACTCGACGCCAATGGAAACCAAGTTCTTGATCCCGACGGCAACCCTGTTCCTGTCTACGACGAATTGGGACTGATCGAAGCCTTCCTCAACCCGCTTGCGTTCAATGCGACGGGTGCTCAAGGCACGGCAGCCAACACGGATCTCGGCGTAACATCGACCATTGCCGATCAGGCTGCGGGTGCTGTCATCCGCGCGATGACACGCCAGGTCGCCAATGAACTTGATGAGTTCGTCACTGACGCACTGCGCAACAATTTGCTCGGTCTGCCGCTCGACCTTGCGACCATCAACATGGTGCGCGCCCGTGAGCAAGGCGTGCCGTCGCTGAATGAAGCCCGGCGCGAATTCTACGAGGGCACGGCCGCCAGCAGTATATCCGGCATTGGCGATAGCCAGCTCAAGCCCTACGAGAGCTGGTCAGAGTTTGCCACGTTCCTGAAAAATCCGATCTCAATCATCAATCTAATCGCGGCCTATGGCACGCATCAGTCGATCCTTGATGCGACGACACTGGACGGTAAGCGTGCAGCAGCAACGGCACTGGTCCTTGGCGGACCAACCGCACCGGGCGACCGTCTCGATTTCCTCAACAGCACCGGCATCTACACCAGCACGCCGGGCAATCTGCCGAACGTGCGCTGGGATGACATCACGACGACCGGCCTCGACGACGTCGACTTCTGGCTCGGTGGCCTTGCTGAACGCGTCACGCCGTTCGGTGGCCTGCTCGGCTCGACGTTCAATTTCGTGTTCGAAACGCAGCTCGAAAAACTGCAAGACGGCGATCGCTTCTATTATCTGACGCGGACGGCCGGCTTGAACTTCCTCAACGAGCTCGAAGGCAATTCATTCACCGCGCTCATCGAACTCAACACCGATCTCGGCACGGACGGCATGCATATGCCGGGCGATATCTTCTCGACGCCTGGCCATATTCTCGAAGTCGATGTCACGCGCCAGATTGGCGTCGATCCGGTGCATGAGTTGACGGGCAATACCTTAGTTGACGGCCTTAACGCTCTCAATCCGCTGGTCCAGCGCGACAACCCTGCAACGATAAATACGCTGGCGACTGGGCCAGACACGAATTATCTGCAGTATATCGGTGACCAGCACGTCGTGCTCGGCGGCACGGATTTGACCAATGACATCCTGATCGCCAGCGAAGGTGACGATACGCTGTGGGGCGATGGTGGCGATGACCGTCTTGAAGGCGGCGCTGGCAACGACATACTCAACGGCGGAGATGGCGACGACATCATTCAGGACAGTTTTGGCGACGACAACCTGAAAGGCGGCGACGGCAATGACGCTATCAACGGCGGCCAAGGCTTCTTCGACCTCATTCTGGCCGGTGCCGGCAACGACTTCACGGTTGGAAACGCGGATGTCACAGAAACCTTCGGCGGTCGCGGCAACGACTTCATCTATGCAGGGCCTGGCGCCGATACGGTGTTTGGCAACGAAGGCAACGACTGGATTGAAGGCGGTGAACAAGCCGATCTTCTGCAAGGCGACAACGGCGCACCGTTCCAAGACAGCGACATCGTCGGCAACGACGTCATCATCGGCCAAGGCGGCAACGACGACTACGACTCGGAATCCGGTGATGACATCATGGTTGCTGGCCCAGGTGTCAGCCGCTTTGAAGGCATGCTCGGTTTCGATTGGGTGACGTACGAGCGCGATCCGGTGGCGGCAAGTGCCGACCTCTTCTTCACCGGCCTGTTGCCGCCCGATCTCGACGCAAACCGCGACCGCTTCGACCTCGCCGAGGGCATCTCGGGCGGCGCACTGAACGATGTCATTCGTGGCGACAATGCCGATGCCGCGTTCTTGGCGACAGTTGACGCGATCTCTGGCCAAAACAACGCACTCAACTCGGCAGCACAGATAGCATTGATCGACGGCCTGCAGGCGGTGCTTGGCACGGGCGTGACATCTTTCAGTGGTGGCAACATTCTGCTCGGTGGTGGCGGCAGCGACGTGCTGGAAGGACGCGGCGGTGATGACATCATCGACGGCGACTCGATGCTCAATGTCAGAATTGCTGGGATTGATCGAAACGGAG
>JANMII010000273.1:0-6712 GCA_031375665.1 Hyphomicrobium sp. | reverse complement strand
AGCCTGGGCTAATGCCTTGGCTAAAGAAGAACCCTCTGCTCAGGCGTATGCGGTGTCGCCGGAGATTGCGACGGACGGCGCCGTTCGTCTAAAGGAGTATGCCGAAGAGGCAAAGCGCTCGACGTTGGCACTAGAGGGATTGACCCTATCGTGCGACGGCGCGCTTAAAGGAAAATCCTTCTAACGCCAAGATAGAAACCGTCGAGATCGCACCTGCGATACGCCAGCGGTCGACATTCAAATCCAATTCAAAGCTTACCGCTGTCCCAACATCATCACTCCGCCATCACGCCTCGTTGCCGCTGAGCAGGCATCAGCAATCGTCGAAACTGGGCGAATAGCTTGCACGCGCGTAGAATGTGCGCGGAATGGATGCTGACTCATCCAGCTTTGATTTCGGATCATTCCAGCGGGCCGCCATATTCAATGGCAGCCAATAAAAGTCATGCCTCGTCGTGTTGCCACTCGTTGGCAGACGAGATAGCGACCAAAAAACAAACGCGAGCACCAAATGACATTCAGTACTCGCTATGTTTTCGAGACGAGAGGTTCGTTCGTCTCTATCGATCTACAATCTACCGAACTTACCAGCCTGATAATCGACAACGGCTTGGCGAATTTCAGCTGGCGTATTCATCACGAATGGACCCTGGGCAGCAATCGGCTCGTCGATTGGTAAGCCAGCAAGCAACAGCAGTCTCGTTTCACTCGTAGCTGCAATTGTGATGGCACCAGCGCCGCGCTCGAAACGAGCCGTTTGTGCTGTCTCTACCGTGCTGACGCCGTTGATCAGCGCGGATCCGCTTAACACAATCACCAAAGCATTGTGGCCGTTGGGTGGGTCGAATGCTGCAACTCTGCCAGCGTCGATGTGCACATCCCAAATCTCAACGGGTGTGACCGTGCGTGCAGCGCCGCTAACGCCGTTGAAGGTGCCAGCAATCACGCGAACTGTGCCGGCGTCCGACGGAAGATTTACGTTCGCGATGTCAGACTTCAACAGCGTCTGGTAGCGCGGTGGCGACATCTTTTCATGCGCGGGCAGATTGACCCACAGTTGCACGGCTTCAAATGGCCCACCGCTATTTGTAAAGGCTGGCGAGTGCATTTCTTCGTGCAAAACCCCGGCTGCAGCCGTCATCCATTGCACGTCGCCCGGACCGATGACCCCGCCGTTACCTGCTGAATCGCGATGCACAAGTTCGCCCTGATAAACGATCGTCACCGTCTCGAAGCCGCGGTGTGGGTGTTGCTCGACGCCACGCGGTTTATCGCTTGGCGAAAATTCTGCCGGGCCTGCGTAGTCGAATAGCAAAAACGGACTGACGTCCGCGCCGTGGCTTTGATGTGAAAAGAGCGACCGGACGGGGAAACCATCTCCGACCCAATGACCGCGCGGCGCGCTAATGACTTCTGTGATTTTCCTCATCGGATTCGTCCCTTCGACATTCGTCGCAGTATCATGCATGCGTGAAGCGCGGCTCGTTGCGCCGATTCTGATATGGGTCGCTTCTGGTGCAGTTTCAGCTGTATGCGTTGCCGCGGCGGCAGGCTTTGCGTCAGCAGTCGGGGACAGTGTTTTCCAACCGCCGCTAAGAAGCAATTGTCCCCTGCTGGGAGACCACTGGAACTTCGGCTGGAACTTCGGAATGCGGTCGGTCGTTGATATCCGAACCCCGCCCGGAGACACCGTTACAATGAGCCAACTCACCCTTGCCGACATCGCCGAAAAGATGCGCGACATCGATATCGCATTTCTTTCGACCAAAACCGATGGCGGGAAAATCGCAACCCGCCCCATGAGTAACAATGGCAACGTCGATTATGATGGCGACTCTTACTATTTCACGCTCGAAACGACCCAGACAGTCCACGATATTGCCACCGATGCCCACGTGTCGTTAGCTTTTTCGGGCAAGGCTGGACTGCTCGGCGGATCGCCGACATTCTATGCAGCTGTTGACGGCAGAGCAGAACTCATTCGCGACAAAGCTGCGTTTGAAAAGCATTGGGTGTCGGAATTGCAGAACTGGTTCAAGGATGGCATCGACACGTCAGGTTTGGTTTTGATCAAAGTTGACGCAACGCGGATCAAATATTGGAACAATTACGAAGAGGGTGTCCTCGACGTCTAATGGGCGTTACCGGTTTCGGTGGCATGCTCTCCACCGCGAAACGCAGCTGCGATTTCGTCAACGTTGAGCTTTTTCATGGTCTCGATCGCGGCTATCACGCGATCGACTTTTGCGACATCGGGATCGTGGATCATGTCACCAAGTTCGATCGGTACGATTTGCCACGACACGCCGTAGCGATCTGTTAACCAACCGCATTGCAACTCAGCTCCACCGTTCGTGGTGAGTGCTGCCCAAAGGCGATCGATCTCGGCTTGTGTATCGCATCGAATGAGAATCGATGCGGCGGGCGAGTGACGGAAGGTTGGGCCACCGTTCATCGCGATGAAGCGGGTGCCGCCGATATCGAACTCAATGTTCATCACCGTTCCTGTTGGGAGACGGCCATTCGTTCCGTAACGAGAGATCCGTACGACTCGCGAATCTTCTACCAGTGAAACGTAAAATGTCACCGCTTGTTCGGCATTTTGGTCGAACCACAAGCAGGTCAAAACTTTTTGCATACGGGCCACAGTCACAATCTCCCGTCTGAACAATCAACGCCGTGAACAGCGATAATGCTGAAAGACAATTCGATCGAGCCCCGGTCTGCGTACTGAATCTGAGCTTTTCAAGTGCCACGGCCAAGCGAGGACTGCGAGGCCTGTTTATCATCATAGCCCGAGGTCGCTGAGGCCAGGTTCGCTGGCGGGTCTTGGCCCGAGCGGCCAGTGAAATTTTCGGTCGTCAGCTTTAATCGGCAGGTCGTTGATCGATGCGTAACGCCAAGCCATCAAACCGTCATCGTCAAATTCCCAGTTTTCGTTGCCGTACGAGCGATACCACTGACCACTATCGTCATGCCATTCGTAAGCGTATCGCACGGCAATGCGCCGATCCGTGAAAGCCCAAAGCTCTTTGATGAGACGATAATCGAGTTCTTTGGTCCACTTACGTTGCAAGAAGGTGATGATCTCTGCTCGGCCGACCAAGAACTCCGCTCGATTGCGCCAGCGACTGTCCGCTGTGTAAGCGGTCGCGATTTTTTCTGGAGCACGTTTATTCCAGGCATCTTCTGCCAGGCGAACTTTGTGAATCGCATCGTCGCGCGTGAACGGCGGCAGCGGCGGACGTTGCATCATCGTGATGTGCCCTTTGATGTCAGATAGCCGATGGTTCATCGATATTTTACTATGCAACAATTCTGTGAGCCATCTGATTATAAACTCGAGGATGTCCGACCATGTACGACACCGCAAATCTAGCAAAGTTGGCGCATATCAAAGCGCTCAATCACGCATCGATGCACGCGTTTGAACAATTTGACCGGTCGGCGATGGCTGCTGGTGCCATTCCGCGCAAATATAAAGAGTTGATTGCGCTCAGTGTGGCGTTAGCAACCCGATGCCCGTACAGCTTGGAAGTGCATCGCACCAACGCAGAGAATGCTGGAGCGAGCGAAGCCGAAATTGCCGAAGTGATCTTCATCGCTGCAAGCATGCAGGCCACGGCAACGATCGCACATGGCACTCACGTCGTCGGCCCACGTAAACGCTAGTGCACCAAATTTGCCAGACTAGCGTGCACCATCGTCAGTGGGTCATCAAACGTATTGCGGCGGATCTTGACGCTCGCGATCCGGCTCAACAACTGGCTCCGGGACTGGATCTGGCATCGGAATATCGGTGTCATCGTCGGGACTATGAAGCGGGTCGTCAGGTATCGCTGGAAGGTCGTCAGGTGCCGCTGGGGGAATGTCAGGTGGCATGCTTGGATCGCGCGGACGTCCGCTAGCCGACAATTCAGAGCCAAGATTATAATCACCGCTGATCATCACTGCGTCCGCCTTTCGCTCAAACACGATGTTTGCAAACGTCGATACGGCAGACCAGTTCCACCGTTGCTGCGCGTTTGCGCCGACGACCGCACCAACAACGCGACGGTTCGAAAGCTACAAAGCACCTTGAAAACAACGGCATTTACCGGTCCCGAGCGGTGCATCGGAACAGACAACACGCGCGAGACGTTTGTTTGCCAGTTGAGGAACGCAGAAAAGGAATTCGCCCATGAAACGTTTGCTCGTTGCAATGGCGACACTTAGCCTATTGGCTGGAACCAGTTTGGCTCAGGATAAAATTGACCCGGCAAAAAAAGGCCCGACCGATGCTGTAACTGAAAAGGTGCCGTCGATGACATCGCCCGCAGCAGGATCCAGCACTGAAAGTGGCGCAGAGATCGGCGAGAGCCGTCCGGCGACCAAAGCTGTTGGCGATCAAATTCCACCGATGACGCCAAACAGTGAAGAGAAAAAGGGTGCGAGTGAAACAACGCAGCCCGGTCAACCGCCGACGCAGAAGTCTGTCGAGTAGATTCTGTTCAATCGCAAAAGTGAAAACGTATTTGAACCGCGGCACGTTGTGTCGCGGTTTTTTATTGCTGAATGAACTGAGCAATCGCCAATGCCGCAAGACTGATGGCCCCGACCCAGAGCGCCGCCAGTTTCAGAGACGCCACACGCGGCGTATCGCTGTTGATCCGCTTCAGGGTGGCATCATCCAAAGTGACGCCGTCTCGCGCCATGTCGGCGAGACGGCTAGCCGCGACCTCGGCGCGATTGAGCATTCCAGGTGTTCGGCGCAAGAAATCGCCGACCGTTTCAATCCCGCGACCGGCTTCGCGTAGTCGGCCGGTTATACCTAAGTTGGCATCTAACCACTCGCGTGCCACGGGCTCCGCTGCTCCCCACAAATTCAGATTGGGATCGAGACCCCGCGCGACCCCTTCGACGATGACCATGCTCTTTTGCAGCAGGATCAGCTCAGGACGTGTTTCCATATCGAAAACGTCTGTGTAGGCAAACAATTGGCCAAGCAAATCAGCCATTGAAATATCTTCAGCGGTGCGGCCGTGGATCGGTTCGCCAATGGCGCGCATCGCTTGGGCAAACTCTTCAACAGTATGGTGAGGCGGGACGTAGCCAGCCTCAAAATGGATGGCAGCCGCGCGGGTATAGTCGCGGGTGATGAGGCCGTGCAGGATTTCAGCGAGAAAGCGGCGCTCGTCGAGACCGAGGCGGCCCATGATGCCGAAGTCGACGGCAACAACCTTGCCATCGAAATCGACGAACAAGTTACCTTGATGCATGTCAGCGTGAAAGAATCCGTCACGCATGGCGTGACGCAAAAAACCGCGGATGACGATCAAGCCAAGTGCACTGAGGTCCAGGCCTCTTGCAACGAGCGCGTCGCGATCGGCGATCGGCGTGCCGTCGATCCATTCCAGCGTCATGACCCGCTTCGACGTGCGTAGCCAATCGACAGTTGGCACGCGAATGCCCTCGTCGGGTTGCAGATTGTCGGCCATCTCGGAAATGGCGGCTGCTTCGAGCCGCAAGTCCATCTCAAGGTCGGTCGTGTGTTTCAGATTATCGACAACGGCGAGCGGGCGCAGACGGCGTGCTGGCGGGTAGAATTTTTCAACGAGGCCTGCTGCGAAATAATAGCTATCGAGATCGCGCTTGAAGCGCTTTTCGACATCGGGACGCAGGATCTTCACGGCGACCGCCGTCTTGATGCCGTTGCGCATCACATAGGCTTTGTGGACTTGAGCGATCGAAGCAGCGGCCACAGGCGGGCCGAATTCGACGAAGTGATCTTCGAGCCGACCACCAAGCGACCGCTCGATTGCTGTCCGAGCTTCCGCCATTGAAAACGGCGGAGCGCGATCTTGTAGACTGCGCAAATCGCTGGCCAGCTCTGGTCCGATCACGTCGGCGCGTGTCGCCATGAATTGGCCGAGCTTGACGTAACTTGGCCCAAGCGCCGTGAGAGCTGCCGCGACGCGCGTTGCCTTTGGTTTGCCGATCCGAAACGGTGCGGTGATGAGCGTGACAGGCAGCGCGGCGGCGCGTGCAAGTCGCAAGGCGAAAGGTACAGGCATGCCCTTTGGAACGAAGCGGACGCCATGCTGCGCCATCACGAGGCCAGCGCGCGCAAGGCGGATCGAGTGCATAAAGGCGCCGGGCATGATTTTGCTTAGACTTTCTTGAGTGTCGGGTTCAATCGATATGGCCGCGAGAGCGCGGCGGACCTGTCATCGGCTCGCTGGCTACCCATCTTTGAACCTTTGGGACCGGATCGATCGTCGGTCGACCGAGGGGTACTCAGTGAAGATGGCTGGGATCAAGGTCAAGCACAGCCGACCAGACGGGTAAAAATCAGCTGATTGGCCACGCCTTTTGCGCGGGAGTTCACGATGAATGAGGTAAACGAGACATGGGCAAATCAACACCGCGTAGGCAAAAACGGCATCCGAAGCCGAGCCACGAACGCCGAAATGAGGTCTAGCGATCAGCCGATCGTTCTACCGAGATTTGCGTCACTGCACCCTGACTATCCGGTGGTGCAAAAGTCAGCTCGACCCCGGCACGTCACCTGACCGCCATCTGGCTTGCAGGTGTAGCGCTCGTTGCGAACGGTGTGGCCTGCGACTTTTCCATTTGACAACCAACCTGGCCAAAGGCCCCAGCTGACGGCCTGAACCATGGTTTCCATGACATACCATTTGGCCGATGATTCAGACCCTGCCGTGGCACGGGC
>JANMII010000268.1:0-5046 GCA_031375665.1 Hyphomicrobium sp. | reverse complement strand
TCGCGACAACGGCCGTTGCGCATCGCCGTTGCAGTGTGGCCGTTCAAACCGAATGACGACAGCGTCGGCGTAAAGGCTGGCAACACGTTGGCATCACGGTGGTCGGCTCACGATGATTCCGATCTGACGTGATTACCGTGTTGCACGAGGCCGCAACAAGTCTACTCGCCTGAAAACGCGGCTGCGGCGCTTCGGTTGCCCTTCCGGCATGCATGCTGCCATAAAATGCCGCGAGAAGTGCACGCGTATTAAGCAAGCATGCCAGTTCCTAGGTGGCAAGCTCGTGTCGGTCACCGCAATGGGCTGTCGCGCGTATACTTGTTTTAAGCCAGCGATTGCAGTCGGCTCAATCGGCGCCAAACAAAGGTTTGTCTCGAATGCGATCGTTTCACTGCTCGTCCTGCCACACGCGGGTTTATTTCGAGAATGTCTCGTGCCTAAGGTGCGGCCATGCGCTGGCGTTCGATGCCGAGACGATGCGGATGATGGCGCTGCTCGACGACGGTAATACTGCTGGGCTCTTCCACCGCATTGGGCTGCCAAATGGCGAAGCGGTTAGCGTTTGCGCCAACGCTTCATTTGGCGTTTGCAATTGGCTTAGACCCGCAGCGCAAGCGGGCGACCGGTGTCTGGCATGCTCGCTCAACAGAACAATCCCAAACCTCGCTGAGTTCGGCAGTCTGCAAGCCTGGGGCGACTTGGAGCGCGCGAAAAAGCGGCTGGTTTATTCTCTTCTGCGGGCTGGCCTCGCACTGGACGGTGGCGCGTCACGCGCTGGCCCCCTCACATTCGATTTTGTCCGACACGCCACCACGGGTCATCTCGATGGCGTCGTGACGGTCAACGTGTTGGAGGCAGATGCCGTCGAACGCGAACGCCAGCGCCAAATTCTGGGTGAACCGTATCGGTCGTTGCTTGGCCACCTGCGGCATGAAAGTGGTCATTATTTCTGGCATCTGTTGATTGAAACGACGCCGTTGCTTGAAGATTTCCGCGCCCTTTTCGGTGACGAGCGGCAAGATTACGGCATAGCGCTCGATACGCATCACGCGGTTGGCGCACCGCCGGATTGGGAAATGCGGTACGTTTCGGCTTATGCCAGCGCCCATCCTTTTGAGGATTGGGCGGAGACGTGGGCGCACTACCTGCACATGGTCGACGCCGTCGATACGGCAGAAGCCGTTGGCATGGAGCCGCGCGCTGCTGGCATCATCTCTGGTTCAGTCTGGCCGTTCTCAATCTACGATCTCTATCGCGACGAAACGTTTGCAGCCGTGATGGATCGGTGGATCCCGCTCGCACTTGCCATGAACACACTCAGCCGCAGCATGGGCCATACGGACTTTTATCCGTTTGTGGTGCCGGCCGCAGCCTACACCAAACTTGAATTCGTCCATCGTGCCATTCGAGCGTGGACGCAGCCCCATCAACGGCAGTGAGGACGTCTGCAGTATGAACATGAAAATTCAAACATGATCGAGTTGTCAGCTCGTCACAACGACAGACATAACGACCTTTACGCACTGCCTCGGCGGATGACTATCCGGCCGCGCGGCTGATGAAAAGTCGAAGCGCATAGGCCGGGCTTGCCTATCACGAACTGCCTCGCGAACTCTCGGAAGCAATGCGGAGGAGATATTTGCCGTAATCTGATTTACCCAAACCTTCCGCCAGTTTCGACAAAGCCTCGCGGTCGATATATCCCATGAAAAAAGCCGTTTCTTCCGGTGCTGCGATCCTCAATCCTTGTCGCTTTTCCAAAGCGCGAACGTAGTCAGACGCCTCGCTGAGACTTTCAGGCGTGCCGGTGTCGAGCCACGCGAACCCGCGGCCCATACGCTCAACGTGAAGATCGCCGAGCTCGAGATAGCGCGCGTTCACGTCCGTGATTTCTAATTCGCCCCGCGCCGAAGGTTTGATGTTCGCTGCAATGTCGACGACGCGCTGATCGTAGAAATACAGGCCCGTCACCGCCCAGTTGGATGTCGGCTGTTTCGGCTTCTCAATAAGTGAAAGCGCACGGCCGTCGGGATCGAGTTCAACCACGCCGTAACGCTCAGCATCGGCGACAACATAAGCAAAGATCGTTGCGCCAGTTTCACGCTTGCGCGCGCTCGCCAACAGTTGGGTCAAGCCGTGGCCGTAAAAAATATTGTCGCCAAGGACCAGCGCTGAATTCTGGCCAGCGACAAAGTCCGCACCGATGATGAAGGCCTGCGCCAAGCCCTCGGGCTTTGGTTGCTTTGCATAGGATAATTCGATGCCCCACTGGCTGCCGTCGCCGAGAAGGCGCTGGAAGTTCGGTAAGTCTTGCGGGGTTGAAATAATCAAGATCTCGCGAATACCAGCCAACATCAGAGTGGTCAGCGGATAGTAAATCATCGGCTTGTCGTAAACCGGCAGCAGCTGCTTGGACGTCACCAGCGTCATTGGATGCAGCCGCGTACCTGCGCCACCAGCCAGAATGATGCCCTTCATGGTCCAGCTCCTGCGCGTGGTGTATTGCGGCTTGAAAAAAGAGCCATCGGCGTCTTGCTCGCGCTCATCCCGCGAGATCGCGTGCCGGGGGACTGAGAAGACCCAATCGGTTGCCGGAATAAACGTCATTGCGCATCCGCGACCACCATTCTTCGTTGTCGAGGTACCAGCGCACAGTTTTTTCGATGCCGGTGTCGAAATTTTCCAGTGCACGCCAGCCAAGCTCGGTCTCAAGCTTGGTCGCATCGATTGCGTAGCGCGCATCATGGCCGGGTCGGTCAATGACATACGTCACCAACTCGCGACGCGCCAGAGCCGCAGGTTCCAACCTGTCGAGGATATCGCAAATGGTCTCGACGACCGACAGGTTGGTGCGCTCATTGCGACCACCGACATTGTATTTTTCACCCAAGCGCCCGCCACGCAGAATCGCGAAGAGCGCCCGCACGTGATCGTCAACATACAGCCAATCGCGGATATTCTGGCCTGTGCCGTAGACGGGAAGCTTCTTACCCTCCCGCGCATTCAGGATCATGAGCGGAATCAACTTCTCTGGAAATTGAAAAGGGCCGTAATTATTGGAACAGTTGGAAATCAATGCCGGAAAGCCGTAGGTGCGGTGCCAAGCCAAGACAAGATGATCTGACGAGGCTTTGCTCGACGAATAGGGCGAGCTTGGATCGTAAGGCGTTTGCTCGTGAAATAGGCCTGCCTCACCGAGTGATCCGTAGACTTCATCGGTTGAGACATGCAGGAAGCGGAACTTGGCTTGGTTGTTGGTGTCAAGTGCCGTCCAGTAGGCGCGCGCGGCCTCCAACAATTGGTACGTGCCGACGATGTTGGTTTGAATAAAGTCAGCCGAACCGGTGATAGACCGATCGACGTGGCTTTCGGCGGCAAGATGGATGACCGCGTCCGGACGAAAATCTTCAAACGCCCTCGCAAGGGCCGGGCGGTCACAAATATCAATTTGGCGAAAGCTATATCGCGCGTCGCCCGCAACGGCGGTCAGTGAGTAAAGGTTTGCTGCATACGTGAGCTTATCAATGTTGAGAACGTCCACCTGCTCATTTGCGATGAGGTATCGACATAATGCCGAACCGATAAAGCCAGCCCCGCCCGTGACTAGAATTTTCATGCCCGTCCCCACGTCGTCTAGTACGAAAAGTATTCTGGATGCTCTGCGAACGGCTTGGCGGACATGTCCTTGGCTGAAAGAATTGCGTTTTCGCGGGAAACTGGCCAGGCAATATCGAGCGCTGGATCATCCCATTGAATGCTGCGGTCACACTCGCCCGAATAATAGTCCGTCACCTTGTAAATGACTTCGGTGTCAGGTTCCAACGTACAAAAGCCGTGAGCGAATCCGCGCGGTACCCATAATTGAGCACCGTTCTCAGCAGATAGAACGGCCGAGACGTGCTTGCCAAAGGTTGGAGAGCCATGGCGGATGTCGAGAGCGACATCGAATATCGATCCGCGCACGACCCGCACTAATTTTCCTTGGGCGTGCGGGTCAGTCTGCAGATGAAGACCACGTACTACGCCGCGCAATCGAGACAACGATTGATTGTCCTGAACAAAATCTGCGTCGATGCCGCCGGCGACCAAGAGATCGCGCCTATAGACCTCGCAGAAAAATCCGCGGTCATCACGATGAACCTTCGGCTCGAGAAGTTTCACGTGGGGAATGTCAAGCGATGCGATGTTCATGCGCAGTTAGGCCTCCGGCCGCATCGGCACCCCGAACTCATCGAAGCTGATTGTTATCTAGCCGATTTGAGCGGCCTTGAAGAGGGTGACCCCAAACCATGCGCACAGGCTCGGACGCTCGATTGGTCTGACGGAACGTTAGCCACTTTTCCGGTTGGGAGTGGTCGCTACCATCCAAAGCCCACCGCGTCACGAGCTGGACGATGCTTGATGGCTTTCTTTTAATTCGGGCCGAAGTGCCCGCCCGGCAGCCAGAATACGACGGTGACAAAACAGCCAACTATCCCCCCCTTGTTAAGCCAAGAATTCTGTCGGCACTACAACGATCTACCACGCGGCGGCGCACAGCTTCCGTGCGCATTCACAGTTTAATTCTAAAAATCATATTTTCTTGCAGGGCAGAATATATGTAAAACCAACACAGTCAGTATAATTAACGCAATCCTCATATGGCGTGATTTCAACATTAAGTCTGTTTGAACTGCGCTTATTCAGGCCGAGCAAATATAATGGATCGATGATGTGAGCGCTCGTATTTTGCCAAAACGGTGCATTGTAAACATTTTTCTTCCAGGCAAGCCGATCCGCCCAAACTTTCCATGTCCGACATCAGCGCATTGGGAGGAGAAGCCCGCGGCAGACAAAGTCGAGATGTCGAACGGACCATGCAGCAACGTGCGGCGCTACGATCAATTCGTTCACATCAACAATATCTTGAAACGCGAGGGGAGCATCCGCTACGTTATTCTCGGCGGGCTTGATTCGAAAATGAACGACTACTACATCCAGGCCGTAGCCAAGAGAATTGGATACTTCGTTGAGCGTCGTATTCGGGTCATCGTGTTCACGCCCGAC
>JANMII010000249.1:0-5676 GCA_031375665.1 Hyphomicrobium sp. | reverse complement strand
TCTTCTGGGCTATCGACCACCACCTCCAGCACATCGACTTCGCCGCCTTTGCCAAAGTATTTTTGCGCTTCAGCCAGCGGCATGAAAATCATCATGCGATCGTATTCGGACATGCCCAATTCAAACAGCGACGAAATCACGTAAGGCTTCGACCGCGGCGCTGTTCCAAACGGCGTTGATGCACCCCGTGGCGAGACCAGCGTGACCGTATCACCGAGACCGACCCGCAGCGATGTCGCGAGGCGAACGCCAATTGAAATGCCAGTCTGCTGATCGAAGCCTTCAATCGAACCTTGCTTGACGTTGCCAGCAACCAACTTCAACGTTTTGAGGCTTTTTTCATCGATGCCGCGGACCAGACCACCGAGCGCTTGCACGCTGGAGGACACCATCACCTGGCCTTCGATAACCGGTAGAGCCGAAACCACACCCGGCACCGCTGAAATTTTTGCAGCTAAGTCTGCGAAATCTTCGAATGGCTCGCCGATCTTGCTGACGATGACGTGACCATTCAGGCCCATGATCTTTTCGAATAAGTCTTTGCGAAAGCCGTTCATCACTGCCATCACGATGATCAGCGTCGCGACACCAAGCATGATGCCGAGAAACGAAAATCCAGCAATGACCGAAATGAACCCTTCTTTGCGGCGCGCCCGCAAATAGCGCCCGGCAAGCAGCCATTCAAATGGCGCGAAGGCGCTTGTGTCGTTGATCGGCCGGCTCATGCCTTATCCCCAAGTTGCAGACCTCGTCGGCCAATCTGCTTGTGACGTGCAGCACTCAAACTTGAACTAAGGACTCGTGCACGCGTTGCACGACGTAATCCAACGCAGCTTCGATCGGCATGGTTTCGCGCGTGCCCGTGCGGCGATTTTTGACTTCTGCTTCGCCAGCCTTCACGCCCTTCGGCCCGACCACGAGCTGATAGGGAATTCCGATCAAATCCATGGTGGCGAATTTTCCGCCCGCTCGCTCGTCGGTATCGTCCATCAGAACGTCGATACCGTTGGCTTGCAGCTTAGAATATAAGTCGCCCGCCACATGATCGGTTTCGCTGTCACCGACCTTCAAATTGATCAGCGCCACTTCAAATGGCGCGACCGGCAAGGGCCAGATGATGCCGTTTGCGTCGTGGCTCGCCTCGATAATGGCTGCTGCCAATCGCGACACGCCAACACCGTACGAGCCCATTTGCAGCGTGATCATTTGGCCATCGGGACCCTGCACCTTGGCGCCCATCGGCTCGGAGTACTTGGTTCCAAAGTAGAAAATGTGGCCGACCTCAATGCCACGCGCCGAGACGCGTTGGTCAGCTGGCACTTCTGCTTCAAAGCGCGCCGCATCGTGCATATCCTCGGTGGCTGCATACTTCGAGGTCCATGCGTCAATCACCTCACTGAGATCACCATCGAAATCCGTCGTGGCGGGCGGTACGGCGCCGTCGATCAGATCGCGATGACAGAAGACCTGGCTCTCGCCGGTATCGGCGAGAATGATGAACTCGTGACTGAGATCGCCGCCAATCGGTCCGGTGTCGGCTTTCATCGGAATGGATTTCAATCCCATGCGTGCGAACGTTCGGAGATAGGCAACGAACATCCGGTGATAGGCGCGGCGCGCTGCCTCAGGCGATATGTCGAAAGAGTAGGCATCCTTCATGAGAAATTCGCGGCCCCGCATCACGCCAAATCGAGGGCGTATTTCGTCGCGAAATTTCCATTGAATGTTGTAGAGGTTTTTTGGCAGATCCTTGTAGCTGCGAATACTGTCGCGCACGATCGCTGTAATGACTTCTTCAGCCGTCGGCCCAAACAGGATGTCGCGATCATGGCGATCGACGATGCGCAGCATCTCTTTGCCGTAGGCTTCATAGCGCCCGCTCTCACGCCACAAATCAGCCGACTGGATCGTCGGCATCAAGACTTCAACCGCGCCCGCCCGGTTTTGCTCTTCGCGCACGATTTTAGAAATCTTATTTAAAACCTTGAGCCCGAGCGGCAGCCACGAATAAATGCCGGCCGCCGACTGTTTGATCATGCCGGCACGCAACATCAATTGATGCGACACGATCTCCGCTTCCTTTGGCGTATCGCGCAAGACTGGAAGAAAAAAGCGGCTAAGGCGCATCGGCAAGATCTCTGTGCAAAGGACGCTGACGGCGGCTGGGATTGATCAACCATCAACCACGTGGGCCAGCGCGGAAATAGCCCTTAAAACCCGCCCGCGCAATGGCGCGAGACCGATGATGCGGCGATGGTCCTGAGACGCACAAATTTCAGCGCTAAATCAGTTGGCTTGGTGGTTGACACACCGCACCCAGCGCCGAATAGACCTGCCGCTTATGGGCGATTACAGCTGTGCGATGACACTGTAGACGATCGCAAAGAAGATGCCGGCCACCACGGTATTGACGAGAAAAACCTTTGGGATGTTGATTGTCGTTGGTGCGCCTTCGGGCGTACCCGGCACGATCTCGCCTGCTTCGTCCTGCGGCTTGGCAAAAAACGGCAGTACAACAAACAGCGTGATAAACCACAGGCAGAAAAATGTCGCGACGGCGACGGACGTTCGCATGACGGCTATGCCTTTTGACGATGACCAAGACATTCAGTTTTTCGATTGGCACCTCGACGGGTGCGGACGACGCGGCCGTTGATGGAGCAGGCGCTTGCCTACACCTGCTCGAGTTCAACCAGCGTTCCGCAAAAATCTTTTGGATGCAAAAACAGCACCGGTTTGCCGTGCGCGCCGATCTTCGGCGTACCATCGCCCAAGACCCGCGCGCCCTGTTCCTTCAACTGGTCACGCGCTGCAAGAATATCGTCAACTTCATAACACACATGATGGATGCCGCCGTCGGGAGATTTTTCGAGAAATTTTGCGATCGGCGAGCCAGCACCGAGCGGCTCGAGCAACTCGATCTTAGTGTTGGGCAATTCGATGAAGACGACGGTGACACCGTGATCGGGTTGCGCCAGGGCCGGGCCGACTTTTGCGCCAAGTGCATTTTTGTAGACGGCCGATGCCGCTGCTAGGTCTTTGACCGCTATGGCCACATGGTTCAAACGTCCAATCATGTGCGCGTCTTTCTCACGGATGGCTTGTGGTGGTGTTTGCCCGGCAATGCTGCACGCAGCGCGCCGAAATCAGCTCTTTGCTTCGACCACGGTGACCAGCACTTTGACAATCGGTTTCTTGCCCCAGGCTTCGTTAATGGCGCCGCGCACGGCCTTAAAGACCGCTTCGCGCAGCATCTCGATATCGCCGCGCCGCTTGGGCGGGATCGAGCGCAAGGTGCCATCGATCGCATCGAGCACGATCTCGACCATATCCTCGCCTTCACCATCAACGCTCGGAATGCCTTCCAGCACGACGTCGGGCTCCGCCAGAATGTCGCCGCGCCGCGAGAGCGCCAACGCGACGACGGCGATGCCAGCAAACGACAGCTTGCGGCGCTCGCGCACCGGACCGTCGACATCTGGCACGATTAAGCGGCCATCACGATACAGACGGCCGACAGGCGCTTCATCGATGACGCCGTGCGGTGCTGGCCACAGCTTGACCATGTCGCCGACCGACAGAACGTAGGTGTGGCGTGCCCCGCAGTCGCGCGCCAGCTTGGCATTTTCTTTCAAGTGACGGGCTTCGCCATGCATCGGAATGACGATTTCAGGGTTCATCCAACCGTACATTTCGCGCAGTTCATCGCGCCGCGGATGGCCTGTGACATGAACGAGTGCCTCGGCATCGGTGATGATGTCAACGCCGCGTGCGGCAAGCGCGTTCTGCACTTTGCCGACTGATTTTTCATTGCCCGGAATGGTACGCGACGAGAACAGTGCGATGTCGCCCTTGTCGAGCGAGATATCGGGATGGCTGTCTTCTGCGATCCGCGCGATGGCAGCTCTCGGTTCGCCTTGGCTGCCGGTGCACAGCAAAACGGCTTTATCGGCGGCGATATCGGGAAACCGGCGCTGATCGAGGTAATTGAAACTTTCTGGCAGATAGCCCGTGTCGATCGCAACTTGGATGACGCGGTGAAGCGCGCGGCCTGCAACCACCAGAGTGCGTTGTGACTGATGCGCTGCGTCGGCGACCGCTTTGATGCGCGCCACATTCGACGAGAACGTCGTAACCGCAATGCGGCGGGGTGCTGCTGCGATCAGCTTCGACAACGACCGCGAAACTTCAGCTTCGGTCGGTGAGCGCCCTTCGCGCATGGCGTTGGTTGAATCGCACACCATCGCCAGAACGCCCTCTTGGCCAAGCGCCTTGAGTTTCGCTTCATTGGGCACTGAGCCAACCAGAGGTTCCGCGTCGAGCTTCCAATCACCGGTGTGAAAAACAAGGCCTGCCGGCGTGCGGATCGCCAAGCCGCTCGGTTCGGGAATGGAGTGGGCGAGCGAAACGAATTCAACGTCAAACGGTCCGATGGTGCAGCGGCCATCGAGCGGCACTTCCGTGATCGGTAGTTTGATGTTCTTGCCGAACTCGCCGAGCTTGGATTTCACCATGCCGGCCGTAAACGGCGTCGCGTAGATCGGGCACCCGAGCGACGGCCACAGATCGATGACGGCGCCGACGTGATCTTCGTGCGCGTGCGTCAGCACGAGGCCAACGAGTGCGGCCTTCTCACCGATGATAAAGCGCAGGTCGGGAAGCACGATGTCGGCACCCGGCTCGGTTTCGCCCGGAAACGTAATGCCAAGATCCACCATCAACCAGCGTCGCGCGTTCTCCGGCCCAAAGCCGTAGAGATAAACGTTCATCCCGATCTCACCGAGACCGCCCAGCGCCATAAAAACGAGCTCATCGCCACCCTTGCCGCTTTTGCGGACTTTTTTGGGTGTTTCGGTCATTCTTTTTTTCTTTCCTCAATAGCGTCAGTGAGCGCGACATCGCCGTGTGTGACGACCCGTATCACACCACTGGCCAACTCGATCAATAGATGTCCGTGATCGTCTATGCCGCGATAGCGGCCGTGTAATTTACCTGTCTCTGTCGAGACCGAGATCGCTTCACCGACACAGCCCGCCCTGCTTTGCCAAGCTGGCGCAATGTGAGCGCGAAAGCTGCGACCGCAATCCCATGCTTGTATCCACGTCTCGAAGGCCGACGACAACGCTTCGAGTATCGTCGTCGCCGAAACATCCAAGCCATGACTGGCGAGCGACGTTGCCGGTCGTCCAAGACCGATGGCAAGGCAGCCTGCCAGCTCCGAAGGGTGTACCCGGACATTCAGACCAAAGCCGATAACGGCGACGAACCCACTTTGACGTTGCGCCGTTGTTGTCTCAACCAGAATGCCGCCGGCCTTGGCGCCGTCGATTAAAAGATCGTTCGGCCATTTGAGCCGCATCGTTAGCCTGTCTGCAAGCGGCGATGTGGCGCGGACGGCATCGATGAGCGAAATGCCAGCGATCAGCGCCAGTTCACCAGCCTGCGCCAGCGGTGCGGCGCTGTGCATGGCGACGCTCGCCTGCAAATTTCCATCGAACGACGTCCAGCTTCGCCCGGCTTGCCCGCGTCCGCCGGTCTGGCGGTTGGCCGTCACCCAAAACGGCAGCGTTTCACCACCGAGCGCCAGCCGCATCGCGTCCTGGTTCGTGGATACCGTTTCGGCAAAATGGATAACGGGGGCGGGCAATGCGGTCATTACGCTTGCTTAGCACGGCG
>JANMII010000228.1:0-3246 GCA_031375665.1 Hyphomicrobium sp. | reverse complement strand
GCCGCGCTGTCGGCGACGGTGCCTGATGCATTGCCGACTGTCCCCGCGCAAGATCTGGCCGCCGTTGACGCTGCATCGACACTCATTCCGGCGATTGGGCAGGAATCGGAATTGTATAGTGGCCGGGATCGGCGCTGCGCGATCGAGGATGAACCCATCGCGCCGGGATTGGCTTTGCTGGCGGCGCTGGCGCGATCGGATGCCTCGGCTGCGGATTTTGGCCAAGCCTTGGCTGAAGCCGCCCAACAGCAGCTCGGTGAATTTGTGGTTTACACCGATAGTTACAAGCGGTTGTCGTTTCCGATGGGCGATGTGCCGTCGCTGTTTGGTGTCTGCACAGACGTTGTTATTCGCGCCTATCGCACCGTCGGCGTTGATCTCCAGCGTCTTGTGCATCGCGCTCGGGTCGGAAGCGGCGACCCAAATATCGACCACCGCCGAACCGAAGTCTTACGTCGCTTCTTTGCAGCCAATGGCCGAAGCCTGTCCGTCACGGATGTGGCCGATGATTATTTCCCTGGTGATATCGTCACCTATTATCGCCCACAAAACAAGGGCAGCCAATCTCATATTGCCATTGTTTCCAACACCAAGAGTGCGTCGGGACGGCCTTTGATTGTGCACAATCGAGGCTGGGGACCGCAATTGGAAGATGCGTTGTTTGTTGACCAGATCACCGGCCATTATCGCTATCGTGGCCGCAATGAGCCGATGGCGGCTGGTGCAACGTCGCTACGGCGCGCGGCTCCATTGGCTAAGTCGGTCACTCGGTCACTAACCTGGTCGCGAAAGGTTATGATCAGCCGCGCCAAAGCGCGAAGTTCGAACCGCGCGGCTGTCCGCCAGAGCGGGCCAGAGCGCGCCCGCTCAGCAAAGCCGGTCAGCGGCTCGTAATAGGTCGGATCGCAGTCTGGTCATTTGATCTGTCGCCACACGTTTGGGCGCTGCGGCCGCGCGCCATCCCCTCCTCTGCCCCACCCCGTCGCCTGCACCCCGGCGTCCCACCGCCGACTGCCGATTGGCCTGCTGTCGATCGGTCATCAGCCGAATTAACAACCGTAGCGGCCCCGGCCAGCGGCGCACATTGCATTTGTTTCGTTGCAATCAGAGCATTCGACCCACTCGCAATTGGGCGTTTATCCAATAAAAACCTTCTATCTAGAAACTCAGTTGTGCCGGAATGATTGCAGCAAATTTACAAAGTTTCTTTACCGGCTTAATGAATAAGGCTTGTTAATAAACGCAAATCGGCACAATTCTAGGGAATCAGACGCACAACCGAAAAAAGCGATGATCATTCGTAATACCATTGCACAAGTCTGGAGCCGCTTGGTTGCCGCAGCGCCGCGTCGCTTGTTAGGCTGGGTTGCGCCATTAATGTCGTGGCGACAGATCTCACCTTCCCCAGGGTCGGGTGCCCTTTCACGCGAACCGTTATCCAGCACCGATCAGTGGGCCAAACTGAGCGGTGTTCTGACCTCGGCCATTGCGCGCGCCGACGATGCTTGCCGCCGTCAGGTCGCCGCAACGCAACAATTGGATTTGGCGCAGTATGCGCTCTCCACGTTGGCCGACGAACTCTCTGCGGTCATGAGCCTGCCGGGCCGCCGCGAGCGGGCGCCGGTCTATCGTTTCGAAGTTGCAGCGCAACGGCCATCAAGTCAGGCGCTCGCTGCGTAAGCCGACCGCTGCTCGTCGCGCATTTTTTGAACGGTCTCAAATCAGCCCGTCTCGTCGGTCCGCGCGCGTGACAGATCGCAGTGCGCGTGCGATTGAGCGCTTGGGTGATGATCCAAGTGGAGAGACTTCACGGTGTCGGACAATGCCGCGGATGAGCCGACACACACCAGCGATAACCCAATCGTTGCAGCCATTGCCCGCGATATCGCCCGCGCCATGGCGGAGCCGTTGGCCCCGGGTTTGTATCTGGTCGCAACCCCGATCGGGAATTTGGCTGATATCACTTTGCGCGCCCTGAGCGTCTTGTCCCGAGCCGACGTTGTTTATTGCGAAGACACACGCCATTCCGCGAAGCTGTTTCAACACTTCGCCCTGCGTCCAACCACGCGCCCGTTCCACGATCACAACGAGGACAACGAGCGCGGCCGCATCATCTCAGACCTTGCCAAGCACCGGCGCATTGCGATTGTGTCGGACGCTGGCACGCCGCTTATTTCCGATCCGGGCTTCAAGCTGGTGCGGGCGTGCCGCGAAGCTGGCCACGATGTGTTTGCGTTGCCCGGCGCGTCCTCAGTGTTATGTGCCCTGGCGTCCAGCGGGCTGCCGACCGACGCGTTTTTCTTTGCAGGCTTCTTGCCGACCAAATCAGCCGCACGCCGTGCCCGCTTGAGCGAGATCAAAACCTATGCCGGATCGTTGATTTTCTTTGAAGCGCCGCAACGGATCGCGGATGCATTGGTCGATTTGGCCGATGTTTTGGGGGTTCGTGACGCGGTCGTTGTGCGTGAGCTGACCAAGCTGCACGAAGACTTTACGCGCGGAAGTCTGCCCGCGTTGGCGCGTGACTTTGCCAGCCGCGAGATCAAAGGCGAAGTGGTGGTGGTGGTCGGTCCTGCGTTGGCGGTCGAGGTCTCCGACGGCGACATTGCAGTCCGTCTCGCTTTTGCTCGCCGATCGATGAGTTTGAAAGATGCAGCGAAGGCCGTCGCGGATGCGCTCGATGTTCCCAAAGCCCGCGTTTACGCCATCGGCCTCAAAGCCAACGATCCGCCATCGTGATGGGCAGCCAATTGCCCAACAAGGGGCCGAGTGCGCGTGACCGTCAGCGGCGCAATCGCCGTGGCGCAATCAGCGAAACGATCGCCGCCGCTTATTTGACCGCGTGCGGCTATCGCATCTTGGCGCGACGGTACAAGACGCCACTCGGGGAAATCGACATCATCGTTCGCAAGGGTCGGCGGATTGGCTTCGTCGAAGTCAAGCGCCGAGCAACGCTGGCTGAATGCGAAGCATCCATAACCGCCACGCTTGCGGCCCGCGTGCGTCGCGCCAGCGACCTGTGGCGCGGATCAAATCTCGCCTATCGCGATTACGATATTGGCTTTGATCTGGTGTTTGTCGTGCCCTGGCAATGGCCAGTTTACCGACCCAACGGGCTGTAATCGGGTGCTCGCGGTGAGATCATAAAAAAACCGGCCGGATGCGGAGGCATCCGACTGGGCGTGGCGTCAGCTTATTGGGAGGGGAAGAACGCTGACACGTTTGACAACACGCGCTCTAGTAGCC
>JANMII010000222.1:0-3300 GCA_031375665.1 Hyphomicrobium sp. | reverse complement strand
CTCGGGCTTCTCGAACATCGCCTCGCGATTGGGATTGTCGTCGTAGACGGTTATGTCGGCACAGGCCCCAACGCCGAGGTGGCCGCGATCTTTGAGGCCGAGTGATTTCGCTGGGCCCGACCGGGTCATGATGGCGATTTCATACAGCGAGTATTCGCGTTCAAGGGTGTTGAGCGAGCAATATTTCAGCGCATCCTGATTGACCGTCTGCATCATGTCGCGACGGAACGATTTGTCCATCAGCAGGCGGATCAAATGCGGATAGCAGGTGAATGGGCCACCGTTGGGGTGGTCGGTGGTCAAGAAAATCCGCCATGGATCGTTGACCAGCAAAAATAGTTCGAGCCCGATCGCCCATTGCAGCGCGTTGACGAAGCTCTTGTCGCGATACTTGAACGGCACCACGCCACAGCCGGCATCGCACTCGATGTCCATCACCACCCACTTCTTGGGGTCGGCCGAGCGCGTGTTGACAAACTGGCGCATGCTGTCGCCGGACGCTGTGCAGGTTTGACCAAACATAACCTGCCCGATGTCGATTGAGACATTGGGATTGGCGTTGACGGCTTCGGCGATGCGCACCGCGCCCGACGAAAACTTCATATCGCCTTCGGTGTCGTAGCTATGAAATTGGATGTGGGTCAGGTGGATCGGCAACCCTTGTGCGCCGCGGATGGTATCAAGTGTCGTCTCCACGCCGCCGGGGACGCCGAGATTGCAACCGTGGATGTGGATGGGGTGGACAACGCCAAGCTCGGTTAGACCGCGCGCTAGCGTCAGAATGATTTCGCGCGGTGTCACGCCGTAGTGGACGTGCTTTTCATCCAGATCGAGTTTGCGCTGATTGAATTTGAAAGCGCTGATACCGCCTGGATTGACGACCTTGACCGCGACGGCCTGGGCCGCGTGCATGGTCCAGGCGATATAATCTTTGATGGCTGAGAAATCAGCCTTGCCAGCAAGCTGGCGCAAGAAAAAATCGTCCGACCCGAGCATCACAAATGCGCCCTTGTCGATGATCGGCGTGTCGCCCATTTCCAAGTGGGCCTGACGGGCGTTTGTTGGCAGCATAGCTGGCTCGAAGGCCGCCGTGTAGCCCATCTCGGCGTAGCGATACCCTGCTGTCAGAGTTGACGGAATGGCGTGACCGCAGCCAGAGCGGGTCAACTCAGTGCGCGCGACTTCGCGACCGATATGATCTTCCGGCATCAGCATTCGGGCGATCGTAACTTTGCCGCCGCCAATGTGCGAATGGGGATCGATGCCGCCCGCCATCACCACGCGGCCGTGCAACGCATACTCGGCATCGACCTTCGCGGTCGGTTCGGGTGAAACGATCCGGCCGCCGTCAATGTAGATGTCGCGAACATCGCCATCGACCCCATTGGTTGGATCGTAGACTTTGCCGCCGGTGAGTTTGATGAGCATCAGGTGATCTCGAGACGTTTGAAATTTTACAGAGCAGCTTCGATGGCAGTCAGCACATCGGCTGAGCGTGGAAGCTGAGAGCGATGAAGATTGCGCAACGGCAGCGTCACGGCGCTATCGCAGCGCACCACCGACCCGGCGTGGTCAGCTCCTGGCGTGCCAACTGGAATGAACACCCGCGGAACGCCTGACATTTTGAGCCCCGGCGTGCCGAGCACAATCATCGGGATGTCGGTTGCGGGCGGTATTAGATCTGGCGTGTAGGACGCGACCCACAGCAGAACATCGATGTCCTTGGCGGTCACCAAGTGCGTCATGGCAAAGCGTTCGGAATCGTATTCGGGTTTGCCGCCGGCAAACGAGACCCGAAGCGGAAAGCCCGATTGCCACGTGCAGACGGCACTCGCTGACGTCGAGCCTTCGTTGCCGCCCAACGGTAGACCGGCACACCGCGACGTCAGGTTGAGATCTTTGACAAATTCTGAAAGCGCCTGAACGGTGAGGTCGGCGTTGGCAAAGTTGAGGCTCGATGATGACCACACGAGCACGGCGTAGCTGGCGGCTTGGCAGCGCGCCAGCAGGTTTTCAATGGCTGCTCGCGGCAAACCGCCGATGGTCGTGCCTGATACGGGCGCACCTTTGGCCAGCGCGCGCATAGCAACCAGGATCTCGCCGATGGCCTCCGGCTGACACGGCAATGAGATGACCTCTCCGATGCGATTGCCCTGAGCCGCCGATTGATCGAGGCCCTCACCGAGAAAAACCACGGTTCGCGTTACTGGCGCATCGGCAAACATCGATTTGTCGTTGCAAACGATGCGCTCGAAAAAGCGCGGATAGTGGGTGTGGACGTTGCTGCCGACAATGACAAAGAGGTCCGCGCGATTTCGCGCCTCGGTCAGCGTCGTCAGCACCCATCCGCCGCTCTGGAGCACGCGAAAGTTTCGATATTGACCGTCGCTGAGAGCATGATCGACAACGCCGCCGGAAACGTCGGCAAGTGACATGACGGCCCGCATGCCATCGACATCGGTGGCAAGTCCGCCGTAACCCGTCAAGCGAGAGGCTGCGATAAGCCGCGCCGCTTCGCTGACAGCGGCTTCGATTGAAACATCCTGGCCGTCGATTTGTGGGGAAGGCGCGCCGACATCGCGCTCAAAGCCGAGCTTTGCTTTCGGGCACGAGGTATTGACAACAGTTAAGCCGACAATGCCGCGAGAGATCGTCAGATCGTCACAATGTATGCCGCAAAAAGGGCACGCGACGTTCTCATACTGGCCTAGGGCAGTTGCGCCCGGCCCGGTTCCCACCATCACTTCACCCATGTCGGAAAATTGCCGTCCTGAACGGTTGCGACCAAAGCACGAGGCCGGAGGTAAAACAACTTCGCCAGCGTGGGTCAAGGCACGTGCAAGCAAGGATCTTTTAGACACCGCGCGTTGCTGTTGCCAGCGTTCATCGTTATGCTGTGCGCATGCGGCCCGTCAATCAACAACACGTCAAACAACGAACCGCGTTAAACACCGAGCTACACGACCAGTCACGGTTGCGGCGCTAAAGCGAAGGTCCGCGGCTTTAGGTGCGCACCTGCAACGAACACCCCCAAACTTCGGAGAATTAGAATGCTGAAACGTAGGACGCTCGCCGGTGGGCGTGCCAGCATACAGCCCAGCTTACTTGCCAACCTGCCTTCCAGACTGCTTGCGAGACTGGCTCGCAGCACGCCATCTCTGGCGGCTGGAACTGCCGTTATCAGTGCGCTGATAACGGTGCTGCCGACGGTGGCGGCGGCGCACGGCCCCTCGCGGCAAAAAGTAGTCACTGCCGTTGAGATTAACGCGTCGGCTGACAAGGTCTGGACGGTCATCGGCA
>JANMII010000187.1:0-8877 GCA_031375665.1 Hyphomicrobium sp. | reverse complement strand
GGAGAAGGCAAAGTTGATCAAGAATGCCAGACTAGCACTGTTCTTCTCCCTCTCCCTTGGGGAGAGGGTCGGGGTGAGGGGCTTGCAGACAAAGGCTGATTCCAAATAGTGCCCCCTCATCCGGCCTTCGGCCACCTTCTCCCAATGGGAGAAGGCAAAGATCAAAGACGATTATGCCAGGCAACCGCTCTTCTCCTTCTCCCTTGGGGAGATGGCTGGGGTGAGGGGCAAGCGGAGTGACTGGACAAGCCGGGGACTAAGTCTCAAACCCGCATCGGCATCAGCACGTAGAGCGCGCCATCATCGCCGCCATCGCGAACCATCGTTGGTGAGCCGGGATCGGCCAGCAAAAATCGTGCATCTTCGCTCTCAAGCTGACCGGCGATATCGAGCAAGTAGCGCGCGTTGAAACCGATTTCGAGCGAACCGGCGCTATAGCTGACCGGGATCTCTTCGGTCGCGCTGCCGCCTTCCGGATTGTTCACGGACAAAATCAACTTGTCTTTGCCAAGGTTGAGTTTGACCGCGCGGCCCCGCTCACTCGCGATCGTCGATACACGGTCGACCGCGCTCTTGAAGGCGGCATTCGGCACTTTCAATTCTTTATCGTTGGCGTGCGGGATGACCCGGCCGTAATCCGGGAACGTGCCATCGATCAATTTCGACGTCATCACGACCGGCCCGATCTCAAATTTGACCTTGGTCTGAGACACGCCAACCTTGACCTTGGCGGATGTGTCTTCTGTGAGCCGCGCCAACTCGTGGACGGTTTTGCGCGGAATGATCACACCTGGCATGCCCTCCGCACCCTTGGGCAACGGCAGCTCGACTTGTGCCAACCGGTGCCCGTCGGTCGCGACCGCACGAAGCATTTTTATTTTGCCGGTTTCTGCGGTGTGCAGGTAAATGCCGTTCAGATAATAGCGCGTCTCCTCAGTTGAAATCGCAAAGCGCGTCTTTTCAATCAGGCGCTTGAGATCGCCAGCGTCGATCATAAACTCGTGCCCGATTTCGCCCACCGCGAGATCTGGGAAATCTTCCGCGGCCAGCGTTTGCAAGCTGAAGCGGGAATGGCCCGACGTCAGCGTCAGGCGCTCTTTGTCGCCGTCGCGGCGAATGTCGATCTGCGCGCCATCCGGCAATTTGCGGACGATATCGTGCAGAATGTGCGCTGGCACCGTCAGTGCGCCCGGCGTGTGAACCGTAGCGTCCACCGTCTCGCTGACCTCTCGTTCCAAATCCGTTGCTTTGAATTGCAGGTTCGAGCCCGAAGCCTTCAAAAACACATTCGACAGAATCGGGATCGTGGTGCGCCGCTCGACCACGCTCGTCACATGGCCCAGCGCCTTTAAAAGTTCGCCACGTTCAATCTCGAGACGCATATCGATCCTCGGTTCTATTCGGTCGGATGGTTCACCCGCGTTAGCCACAACGGCCGCGACAGCGCAGGTTTTGATGAAGGAATTCCAGCGCTCTGACGCCTCGTTCGGAATCGCCCACAGCGTCCCGGATGAAAGCCGAACGAGCCCGAGACTTCAAGCAAAGATGTAGCAGCTATTTAGTTGGCTAACGGGCTTTTTCGACGACGTGGAGGTGGGGGCTGACGCGGCTTTGGTGCAGCCCCGTCATGGCCTTGTCACAGGTCGTCGCTTGATGACGAGCGCGCCTGAATGGCGCTTTGCGACCGGCTTTGGCCGCGCGGCCCTCAAGTCGGTCAGGCTCAAGTCAATCAACCCGACAAAAAGCGCCAGATTGCAATTTGCAATCCGGCGCCCAGGCTAGCGTTACGGTGCGCTCAAATTGACGCCGATCTTGAGGCTGGTCTCGACACTGATCTCGACGCTGATCTGGCCTCAGTGGTTGAGCAGCTTCTTCAGCTCTTCCAATTCGTCCTCAAGGCGCGGGTTCTTAGTGATCTCACCTTCAATCTTTCGAATCGCGTGCAGCACCGTCGTGTGATCGCGACCACCGAACCGGCGACCGATTTCCGGCAACGATCGCGCCGTCAACTGCTTGGCGAGATACATACCGATCTGGCGTGGCCAAACGACCGACCGATGACGCCGTTGCGACAGCAAATCACCCTTCGAGACCCCGTAATGACGCGAGATGATCCGTAAAATATCTTCAATTTTGATGCGGCGCGGTTCGAGATTTTGCACCAAATCGCGGATCACGGTTTCAGCGATGTCGAGCGTGATCGGGGTGCGCATGTATTGCCACGTCGCGTAAAGCCGCGTCACCGCACCTTCGAGTTCGCGACCGTTTTCAGTCAATCGCGACGCCAACACATCGAGCACGTCGCGCGACAATGTGAACGACGGATCGATCGCCCGCTTTTCTGCCAACCGCTTTTCCAGGACCTTCTGGCGAAGCTCATGGTCAAGCGGCAGCAATTCGGTCACGAGGCCGCGTTGCAAACGCGAGCGCATGCGTTCGTTCAAGCGTTCGATCTGATTGGGCGCGCGGGCCGACGCAACGACAACCTGCTTACCGCCATCGAGCAGTGCGTTGATGATGTGGTCAAACTCTTGTTCGGTGCGCTCGCCTTGAAGAAATTCAAGATCGTCGATCAGCAGCATATGGATGTTGCGGAAGCGCTCTTTGAAGGCCAACGGATCTGACGACCGCAGCGCTTCAACGAACTGATAGCGGAACCGCTCAGCCGTTAGATACAGCACCTGGGCGTGCGGCGCGCGACGCTTCACATCCCAGGCAATCGCCTGCAAAAGGTGGCTTTTTCCAAGCCCAACCTGCGAGTGCAAATACAGCGGATTGAAACCTGGGCTATCAGTCATGACCGTCTCGGCAACTTGCGTCGCACCAGCATGCGCCATCCGGTTCGATGCGCCGATCACGAAGCTTTCAAACGTGTAGCGCGGGTCAAGCGGCGAGCCTTCGAGGCCGCCAGCGGACGTCCGCGTTTGGGGTGGCAACGGCGGGCGCGGCGCGGCGACGCGCTGCCCCATATCGGAAAATTGCTGCGGGCTGGCGGCAGCGGCCGCGTGTGACGGCAAGTGGCCGACTGATCCTTCCCCGTCGCCATGACGCACGTCGGCTGCACGTTGCGTCACACCAGGCTGGCGCCAGACGACATCGACGCGTTCCGCCGAGGCAAACTCAATCTGCGCGCTTTGCAGCAGATGTTCGGCGTAGTGTTCGTGGATCCAATTGCGGACAAACTTCACCGGCACCGAGACTTTGACGATCCGCCCATCAAAGCTTTCGAACTCCATGCTCTTGAACCAACTCGTGTAGATCACTTCGCCGAGCCGCGCCTTCAGCATGGCCCGAACCTTGTGGCCTTTGCCATCGACTGCGGAGACGGGATCGTCGCCGTGCAGATCAACAGCCCCCACCCCAATACTTGCGACGTCTGTGGCCGCTCGTGTCTTGCCCGCTTGCATAACCTTAGTTCTCCCCACTGAACGCAAATTGTCTGTCGTCGTTTCAGCCACGCGTGAGCTTGCGCGAATGCACGCGCGAGCGGTCCGGCGACCGGTCGAATGATCGTGATGTCGGCCTTGAAGTTTCAGACCCACCCTCAAAGCGGATCTGCAGATCATGTTGCCGTGGTCCAGGCCACTTGCCCCGCAACTGCTGGAACTTGGCCGGCGAAGTTTTGGTTGGCGCGGCGTTGTCAACCGCTCGGGGTCACGCTAATCGGCCGATCGGTTGAGCCCCGTGTGTTGGGCCCAATTGATTGGATCGCTGAGTGACACCGCGGGATTTCACGCCCGCCGACAGCTCAAAATCGCGGCTTCTAGTGTCTAGACAGCGCGACTGCGCTGGATCAATCTTGAGTTGCAGCGTGCCAAAGTCGGCTATCGCTTCGGATCGGTTGCACCTTCCGCGGTATCATCCAAATCCAACCCAAGGTCGCGTGCGTGCCGATCGCACACGCAGTCAATGCGACGTTCGTCGCTTTCGACGCGCTGTCGACCCCGCCGTCCCCAGCCACGCGTGACTAAAACCCATCGCCGCACAATGGATTGCAGTCACCTCGCGGTCAGGTCCAATCGACCTAATGCGGCGCCTGCGCCGCAAAGAATTTCTGTTTGTAACGTCCGTCATTTTTTAAGCCCCCAACGCCAGCGCCGCCGTCAGTCCGCTCCTGGCTACCCAAGTAAAGCTGAACATCGTGATCCTGGCCTCCAAGATCTCGACAGATCATCTTCACCTCAATCCAGGACGGACTAAGACGCGACACACACTCAACCAAATAAAGACGAAAAATTCGGGCCAGCAAACCTTGCTGCACAACCGAAACCTACGCTCGTCGACTTGACTGCGGACGATAGCTTACCCCGCTGCCTTCCACCGCTAATTAACTATCTATTAATCTCCCTCGAAGCAAGGCGATGCAGACACCGCACCGCCCGCCACATCGGCCAAAAAGTTTTCCACAAGACTGGGGGATAAAGTCGCTTCACGGCGATCGGCTGTGGAGAAGTTCCTGACTCCAAGGCGTTTTTCGGGTGCCGCTGGCCGCCCGCCCATGGCCGTTGAGCCATCCGCCATCCGTCGTCGAAATGTAATTTTCCGCTTGCAGACCAGATTGCCGCCATGCCCCCCGCGAGCCGAGTTATGACGCTCTCGTTACAACCAAGGCCGAATTTCCAGGGACTTACGGCAGTTCAATAAAAAAGGGCCCGAGGCGGGCCCAAATTCTCAGTTGCAAACTTGCAACGATCATAAAAAGTCGATGGCGCGAGCGAAAAGCAGTTTAGCTTGACAGTGCCTTGACTCGCTTGGAAAGCCGCGAAACCTTCCGGCTCGCTGTCTTTGGATGCATCATGCCCTTCTGGGCCGTGCGCACCAGCGTTGGCTCAGCAGCACGAAGAGCGGCCTCCGCCTTAGCTTTATCGCCGGACGCGATCGCTTCTTCGACAGCGCGAATTTCAGTCTTCACGCGCGACCGACGAGCTTTGTTGACTTCTGTGCGCCGGATCATTTGGCGTGCGGCTTTCTGTGCCGACGAGGTATTAGCCATGATTGCAGTCCTTTGTTGTGGGGCCGTGCGCTGGAGACCGCCAAGCGGGGTCCGCGATCACAGACGAATAGCAATTGGCCGCCCGGATTTTTGCCCAGGCGACGCGTGATGGTGCGTATAGCGGGGCCGCCCCGCGGGGTCAACGCTGGTTGTGCGGCAAATTTTGCCTTGAACCAGCAGGCAATCGGCTAGGACCGGAGCGCCGCAATGGTTATCACTGCGTGACAGAGCTGAGTGTGATTGAATTTAGTAGGGTTCGCCATCGTGGGGTGGGGTGCAGCCGGGCGCACGGGGCAGCAAATCTCATGTCGCACGCTCCAGCCCGGTAGCATCCATCTGCGGGCCGCGTTCATATTGAGAGAGTGCATCGCGCCGCCTGTCGGGGCAGGGCTGCAAAGGCCGATCGAGCCAGTCGTGTCAGTGCTGAAAATTAGGAAAGGGCGGGGGCCAAATGATTTCACTGATTGGTTGGATGTTCGCATTGACGGCATCGGTGTGCGCGATCGTGCTGACCGCTGCCGCCGGCAACACCAACGGCCACCTCGGCATGTGTGCGATGATCGCGCTTGCGCTGATTGCCACCGCGTACATTGAAAACCAAAAATTGATCGCAGCCGGTGAACCTAAAAGCGTCGTTGCAGCGTCCACAGCCCGATACTGCGGATTGGTGTGGGCGTGGGGCGCGCTTGGCATCGCGGTTACCTATGGCGTCATGCTGCAAGACCGCTGGCCAGAATGGTGGCAATTCTTTCTCGGCTTCGCGGCGGCTGGTCTTGCGAGCCTCTGGTTCGCAAATCAGATGTCGCGTGATGCTGCAGCCGGTCGCAGCGATGAAGCCCTGCTGAAGCTCGGCCGCACGCTCACCATTGTGCAAATCGTCGGTGTGATCGCAGCGTTGGTCACGATGGTCATCGAAGGCAAATTTCCGCGTGCGGCAACCTATGCCGATTGGGCCGGATGCAACATCTTCGTTTTCGGCGGCCTCGCGATCGTTGCCATCAGTTTAAACGCACTCCGCGCGCCACGATGATGCCGCATTGAATGAGCCGATTGGAAACATGATCGCGAAGTTACAGCCGACTGACCCAGACGCGGCGGCGTGCGCGCAGCCTTCGAGCTTGGGCCAGCACGTGTCTGAGGTTCGGCCGCCGTTCCAAATCGTGATCGCCATTTTGGTGGTCTGTGTGGTGGCGATGGCGGTCGCTGCAGGTCGCGGTTCTGAAACTGCAACAGCGTCAGCTGCCGCATGCGCTGCAAGTCTTTTGATCGGGGCTGGCGTCCTGACCAACCTCGCCACGTGGAGAGCATCGCCGACGGCACAAACGCCGCCCGTGAATGCAGCGATCGCGCTGCAGCGGTCAACGGTCTTGACCGCGCTGGCATACGCTTGGGGATCGCTGGCGCTATTCACCATCTACCTTGGAACGCCGTTGTCGTGGCAGCACGGCTGGCAGTACGCCAGCGTCATGGCCATCATCGCGGTCGGCCACGTCGTTTTTTTAAGGCATTTGGCGGCACAGCCGACACCGGTAGCGGTATCGCGGGCAACGAAACGCGCTGTGATGTTAGCTTGCTTGCAAGGTACCGCTACAGTGGTCGCGATGGTGTGGCTCGTGATGTCTGGGAAACTCGGTACGTTGCGTGACGATTGGGCAGCAAACACAGTTTTTCTAGCCGGTGGTACCGCGCTTGCCGTCCTCAGCGCGATCATTGTCGTGACACACATCATCGCTGAGCGGCGGCGCTAGACGGATCGGCAGGGCGTCAGCGCTGGCATGTACCGCAAAAATATGTCGCTCGGCCCTGATGCACGATGCGGCGGATCCGTCCGCTGCATCCCGTCCGCCGACACGCGTCGCCGGATCGGTCGTAGACAGCAAATGCATTTTGAAATGTGCCGCTTGATCCATCGGCGTGGCGATAGTCGCGCAGCGTCGATCCGCCAGCATCGATGGCTTTTTGCAGAACGTCACGCACGGCTGGCACCAGACGAATGGCACGCTCGGTTGGTCGACCGCGCCGGTCGATGAGGCAAGCCGCGCTTCGGTTCGGCGACAATTGCGCCTGGTGCAGCGCCTCCGACACATAAATGTTGCCAAGTCCAGCAACCACCCGCTGGTCCATCAAGAAGGCTTTGAGGTTAACTGTCTTGCCGCGGGCGCGTGCCGCCACGTAATCAGCAGACCACGTTTCATCAAACGGCTCTGTGCCAAGGTTCCGAAACAGGGCATGGTCAGCGCGCTCGCTTTGGGCCACCAGCACCATGAAACCAAAACGGCGGGGATCGTTGTAGACAACGCAAGCGCCATCATCGAGATGGAGCACAACATGATCGTGCTTGGGATCAGCACCGGTATTGTAAACGTAATCGCCTGGCGTCTGCAGCTGACCGTCGCGCACGATTGTGAAGCGCCCCGTCATGCCCAGATGCATGATGATCTCATCACCGCCGCTCAGTGCCAAAATGAGGTATTTGGCACGCCGTGACAGTGACACCGTTTCGCGACCTTCGACGCGCTCGGCGAACTGTTCAGGAAACGGAAATCTCAGATTCGGGCGGCGCAGCTCCAGCCGCACAATCCGCCGTCCGGCGAACGCTGGCGCCAGTCCGCGACAAACCGTTTC
Source organism: Hyphomicrobium sp. (assembly GCA_031375665.1). Classification (GTDB taxonomy): domain Bacteria; phylum Pseudomonadota; class Alphaproteobacteria; order Rhizobiales; family Hyphomicrobiaceae; genus Hyphomicrobium_B. The sequence continues at coordinate 1,259 of JANMII010000187.1, read as the reverse complement.
GACCTCTGGTAATTCAGGCATGGTTTCGATCATACGGTCGTGGGGACTGAATTGACCTTGACCGGCTTCGATCCTAGCCTGTTGACGATCTTTTCGCTATGTTTGCGCCATGACCGAACAGCACACACACCCGAGCACACCACCATCGCCAGAGACTGCGTCGTTTGGTTTTCGCGATGTTCGCGAGGCCGATCGTCAGGGCTTGGTCAACGAGGTCTTCGCAGCCGTTGCCGATCGCTACGACGTAATGAACGACCTCATGTCTGGCGGATTGCACCGACTGTGGAAACGCGATTTCGTTACCTGGCTCAACCCGCCAACGGGCGATCAAACTTTCCGCCTGCTCGATGTTGCCGGCGGCACGGGCGACATCGCGATGCGCGTTGTTTCAAATGCTGGAGCGGGCACCACTGCTGTCTTGTGCGACATCAGTCCTGAGATGCTGAGGGTTGGCGAGCGCCGCATCGCCGATGCCAATCTCAGCCATCGCATCAGTTGTGTGGAGGGAAACGCCGAGACGTTACCATTCGACGATCGCACGTTCGACGCCTACACGATTGCATTTGGCATTCGCAACGTCACCCACATCGACCGAGCGTTGCAAGACGCCTACCGTGTACTCAAACCCGGCGGTCGATTCATGTGCTTGGAATTTTCAGAATGCCAAGTGCCACTGCTTGACCGGATCTATGACTTCCACTCGTTTGAAATCATTCCGCGGCTCGGCAAACTGACCGCTGGCGCCGCCGAGCCCTATCAATACCTCGTCGAAAGCATTCGGAAATTCCCAAAGCAGAATGCGTTCGCCGACATGATCCGGACAGCTGGGTTTTCCCGCGTCACCTATCGCAATTTGACCGGCGGGATCGCAGCCATCCACTCGGGCTGGAAAATTTAAGTCCTTTTTTCAGTCCTCCCGGCCCCAGATTGACCGCAACGGCCAGCGGCGCTTAACGTTGGCGTAGCAAGCGCGGATTCGGCGCATTGCTGGATCAGGTTTGGGGGAGACAGCTATGATTTTGAAACGTCATACGAGCGTTGCAGTTGCGGCCGCCGTTGTTCTAGCAGCTGGCGCCGCGTCAATCGGATCCGCTCATGCCGGATGCGTAACGAAAGCTGCCCGTGCCACGGCAGGGTCTGAATCATCGGCCAAATGGTATGTCATGGAAACCATGGTTCAGGCCGTCAGCTGGGGCCTTTGGCCAGGTTGGTTGTCAAATGGAAAAGTCGCAGGCCACACCGTTCGCAACGAGCGCTAC
>JANMII010000149.1:0-1504 GCA_031375665.1 Hyphomicrobium sp. | reverse complement strand
AAGCGGCGCACGAGATCGTCGGCGAACCCGCGCTTGGTTGGACCAACCGCCGAGGTGTTCCATTCGGCGGCTTCCGGATCATCCACCGCAACGAAGGTCGGCTCGCCACCCATCGTCAAGCGAACATCGCCAGCCTTCAGTCGTTCATCGACACGATGCCCAACGGCGACAACTCTGCTCCAAATTTCTTCCGAGTACGGCTTGGTCACGCGCGGGGTTTCGCGAATGCGCGTGACGCCCATGTCGAAGCCGAACGTGACGTTAGCTGCGCCATGCTGACCCGTGATCGGCGCAGCACTTCCCGGCTGTGGTGTTGCGGCGAGCGGGATATGACCTTCACCGGCCAGCAATCCGGACGTCGCATCCAGCCCGATCCATCCGGCACCTGGAACATAGACTTCGGCCCATGCGTGAAGATCGGTGAAATCAGTCGTGGTTCCAGCGGGGCCGTCCAAGGGTTTGACGTCGGGCGTTAGCTGGATCAAGTAGCCGGACACGAAGCGCGCGGCGAGCCCCAGGTGGCGAAGCACCTGAACCAGCAACCATGCACTGTCGCGACACGATCCAGAACCACGCGTCAGCGTCTCTTCTGGCGATTGGACGCCCGGCTCCATGCGAATAAGATAGCGCACCGATTGTTTGACGTGCTGGTTGAGGTCGCACAGCAAATCGATCGTCGTGCGTGGCCGACGATCGATGCCAGCAAGATAGGCTTGCATCCGCGGTCCCGTTACGTCGGGAACCAGGTAGGGATGCAGCTCTTGCGCCTGGTCGGCATCATAGGCAAACGGCCAATCCTTGACGCCATCCTCGACAAAAAAATCGAATGGATTGATGACCGCCATGTCGGCGATCAAATCAACGGTTACCGAGAATTTTTCGGTTTTTTCCGGCAGCACCAGCCGAGCGAGAAAATTGCCGAATGGATCCTGCTGCCAGTTTAGAAAATGGCCGGTCGGCTCGATGGTCAGCGAATAGCTCAAGATTGGAGTCCGGCAATGGGGCGCTGGACGCAACCGGACGATCTGCGCGCCCATCTCGATCAGGCGGTCATAGGTGTAAGCAGTGCGATGCGTGAGTGCGACGTGTAGTGCCATGAACTCAATTCGTCCCCAGCGGCGCGCGATTGCTGACTGAAACTACGGGGCGCCGTCCGTAGCGTTTCGCGACAACGGCCGTTGCGCAACGCCGTTGTAGTGTGGCCGTTCAAACCGAACGACGACAGCGTCGGCGTAAAGGCTGGCAACACGTCGGCGTCACGGTGGTCGGCTCACGATGACTCCGATCTGACGTGATTACCGTGTTGCACGAGGCCGGAACAAGTCTACTCGCCTGAAAACGCGGCTGCGGCGCGTCGGTTGCCCTTCCGGCATGCATGCTGCCATAAAATGCCGCGAGAAGTGCATGCGTATTAAGCAAGCATGCCAGTTCCTAGGTGGCAAGCTCGTGTCCGTCACCGCAATGGGCTGTCGCGCGTATACTTGTTTTAAGCCAGCGATTGCAG
>JANMII010000142.1:0-10032 GCA_031375665.1 Hyphomicrobium sp. | reverse complement strand
AACGTCCGCCGCGCCATCGCGCCTGGCGGCCGCTTGCTGATTGCTGAACCAATGTCTGAGCCGGGCCGGGCCGAGACCGTCGGTGACGCCTATTTCGGCTTTTATCTCATGGCTATGGGCAGCGGCCGTCCGCGCACCCCTCAAACCATCATGGCGATGTTGCGCGACGAAGGCTTTGCGATGTCGCGCCAGGTCAAAACCCGGATGCCACTGCAGACGGGTTTAATAATTGCCGACGCTTGACGCAAAATGCGTAAACTAAGCTTGACATATTTTCACGTCAGCCTAAATTGACTACATGAGGGCGAGATGCCCTGGGGAAGTCGGCGAAAGAACCATAATGGCGCGCCCACGCATGAGCACCACTGCTGTCGTCATGGAACGGCCCGAGCATCTCGTGCTGAGCCAGATGACTTTGCCAGTGCTTGGCGATGGTGACGTCGCAGTTGACATCGAATGGAGCGGTATCAGCACGGGCACCGAACGCCTGTTGTGGTCCGGCCGGATGCCAACATTCCCCGGCATGGGCTACCCGCTCGTTCCTGGTTACGAATCTGTCGGCCGTGTCAGCGACGTCGGCTCAAGCGCGAACGTGGCTGTTGGCGATCGCGTGTTTGTGCCGGGCGCCAAGTGCTTCGGCGATATCAAAGGTCTATTTGGCGGCGCAGCGTCGCGGCTCGTCGTCCCTGAAAATCGCGTCTGGAAATTTGACGACGCTCTCGCAGAGCAAGGTGTTTTGTTTGCGCTGGCCGCAACCGCCTATCATGCCATCGCCGCACCCGGTGCGCGACTTCCACAATTGATCATCGGCCATGGCGTGCTGGGCCGTTTAATTGCCCGCTTGGCGCTGGTGCTTGGTCATGAGCCGCCAGTAGTTTGGGAGACGAACCTCGACCGAGCCAACGATGCTGTCGGATACGCAGTCGTTAAACCAGCCGATGATTCGCGACGCGACTATCAATCAATTTACGACGTCAGTGGTGATCCAGGGCTGCTCGACACGCTCGTGTCGCGGCTTGGCGCTGGCGGCGAAATCGTCCTCGCCGGATTTTACAGCGAGCCACTGTCGTTCTCGTTCCCACCAGCTTTCATGCGCGAAGCACGCCTTCGCATCGCAGCCGAATGGAAGCCGTCAGACATGCGCGCCGTCCGCGACCTCGTCGAAAGTGGCGATCTGTCGCTCGGCGGGCTGATCACGCATCGCGTCGACGCGCTCGACGCAAGCTCGGCGTATCGCACCGCTTTCACCGACCCCACCTGTTTGAAGATGATTTTAGATTGGAGAGCCTGCTTATGAGTTCTTGTGGCACACTTGCAGCGCCTCCTGCCAAGCAGGCAAAGCAGCCATCAATGGCAGACTTTCTGCGCGTTGAAGCGTCAATAGAGCCGGATGCCGTACCGGAAGTTGGCAGCGAAACCAAGCAAACACAGATCATCGCGATCTATGGCAAGGGTGGCAGCGGCAAAAGTTTCGCGTTGGCCAACCTTTCTTACATGATGGCTGAACAAGGCAAGCGGGTGCTGCTCATCGGGTGCGATCCCAAGAGCGATACCACGTCATTGTTGTTTGGTGGCCGCGCAACGCCGACCATCATCGAAACATCAGCCAAGAAAAAAGCCGCTGGCGAAGACGTCAAAATTTCTGACGTCTGCTTCAAACGCGACGGCGTGTTTGCGATGGAACTCGGCGGCCCAGAAGTCGGTCGCGGTTGCGGTGGTCGCGGCATCATTCACGGCTTTGAGCTTCTCGAAAAGCTCGGCTTCCATGAGTGGGGCTTTGATTACGTGCTGCTCGACTTCCTCGGCGACGTGGTCTGCGGTGGCTTTGGTCTGCCGATCGCCCGCGACATGTGCCAGAAGGTCATCGTCGTTGGTTCGAACGATTTACAATCGCTTTATGTCGCGAACAACGTCTGTTCGGCGGTTGAATATTTCCGCAAGCTCGGGGGCAACGTCGGCGTTGCCGGTATGATCATCAACAAGGACGACGGCACCGGTGAAGCCAGCGCATTCGCTGCCGCTGCCGGCATCCCCGTTCTCGCCGCCATTCCAGCCAACGAAGATATTCGTCGCAAGAGCGCGAACTACCAAATCATCGGTACGCACGCCAGTGAGTGGGGCTCGCTGTTTGCCGGCCTCGCTGAAAATGTTGCGACGTCCCTTCCTGTCCGCCCAACGCCTCTCACGCAAGACGACCTGCTCGGCTTGTTCAAAGCTGATGTGGTTGGTCGCGGTGTCGAGTTGCAACCTGCAAGCTTCGAAGACATGTGCGGCGGGACCATCATCGAGCGTCCATCGCTCGAAGTTGTCTACGAAGCCGTCTGATCTTCACGTTTAGAGTTCGAATGACAATGACTGAGTTGGATATCAAATTGAACGAGACCGCAGCCACCGCTGGCGAAGTCGTCTACGATTCGGCCAACGACATTGTCTTGTCGGATGAGACTGATGCGACTGCATTAAACACCGCACCATCCCTTGCAGCGCCCTTACTTGAAGGACCGACCGTTCCAGCACCGGCAGATGGTTTTATTGCAGCCGCCGCCGTGAGTGATGGTCAAGGTTGTCACGCAGGCAAAGATAAAATGCGCGACGCGGCCAACGCCGCCGGTAAGAGCGAAACGCTGGCGCAATATGCGAGCGACTATCCAACGGGTCCACACGATCAGCCTCAAAGCATGTGCCCGGCGTTTGGCGCATTGCGGGTTGGGCTGCGGATGCGTCGGACGGCAACGGTTCTGTCTGGCTCGGCCTGCTGCGTGTATGGGCTCACCTTTACGTCGCATTTCTACGGTGCGCGGCGCACGGTTGGCTACGTTCCGTTCAACTCCGAAACACTCGTCACCGGAAAACTGTTCGAGGACATTCGCGACGCGACTTATAAACTCGCTGATCCAGAACTGTACGACGCCATCGTCATCATCAATTTGTGTGTGCCGACGGCCTCGGGTGTGCCGCTGCAATTGTTGCCCAAAGAGATCAATGGTGTGCGCATCATCGGTATCGATGTGCCAGGCTTCGGCGTTCCAACACACGCAGAAGCCAAAGATGTCCTCTCTGCAGCGATGCTAAAGTTCGCGCGTTCTGAAGCCGAGCAGGGCCCAGTGTTAGCACCGCGCTCTGGCCGCAGCACATCGCCAACCGTCAGCCTTGTCGGCGAGATGTTTCCAGCCGACCCCGTCAGCATTGGTGCGATGCTGGCCCCGATGGGCTTGAGTGCCGGACCTGTCGTGCCGACCCGCGAATGGCGCGAACTCTACAGTGCACTCGACTGTGCAGCCGTCGCTGCCATCCATCCATTTTACACGGCCTCGTTCCGCGAATTCGAAGCAGCGGGTCGGCCGATCGTCGGTTCAGCTCCCGTTGGCTATGACGGGACAGAAGCTTGGCTTCAGGCCATTGGCGAAACTTGCGGTGTGGGTAGTGATCGGATCGCTGCCGCAAAGAACGCGGTACTTCCAGCCATTCGCACGGCCTTACAAAAAATGCCGATCAACGGCCGCATCACGATGTCGGGCTATGAGGGATCAGAGCTGCTGGTCGCACGCCTGCTGATCGAAAGTGGCGCGCGCGTTCATTACGTCGGCAGCGCATGCCCGAAGACGCGCTGGTCGGACGCCGATCGCGAGTGGCTCGAAGCCAAGGGCGTGCAGGTCGTGTTCCGGGCATCGCTTGAGCAAGATGTTGCAGCCATCCACGAATACAAGCCGGATTTGGCGATCGGCACGACGCCTGTCGTTCAGAAGGCCAAAGAGATGGCCATCCCCGGGCTCTATTTCACAAACTTGATTTCAGCTCGCCCGCTCATGGGCCCGGCAGGTGCCGGATCGCTGGCGACAGTGGTCAACGCGGCTCTTGGCAACAAAGCGCGTTTCGATGAGATGAAAGCCTTCTTCGACGGCGTCGGCCAAGGTTTTGCGTCCGGCGTCTGGGACAAGCAGCCAAAAGATAACGCCGAGTTCCGCTCGGAATATAAGCGCCGCCTCGACAAAGACGCCAAGAAGCGCAAAGCCGAGGAGATGATCTAATGCTCGTCCTCGACCACGATCGCGCTGGCGGATACTGGGGTTCGGTTTACGCCTTCACAGCCATCAAAGGCTTGCAGGTGATCATCGATGGCCCGGTTGGATGCGAGAATTTGCCCGTCACATCGGTGTTGCATTACACCGACGCGCTGCCGCCGCACGAGCTGCCGATTGTCGTGACTGGATTGTCTGAGGAAGAACTCGGCAAGACCGGCACCGAGGGTGCCATGCGCCGCGCCCACAAATCACTCGATCCGTCGTTGCCAGCGGTTGTCGTGACCGGCTCGATTGCCGAAATGATCGGTGGCGGCGTCACGCCTGAAGGCACCGGCATCCAACGCTTCCTGCCGCGCACCATCGATGAAGATCAATGGCAAAGCGCAAACCGCGCCATCTATTGGCTGTGGACGCAATACGGCCGCAAGAAAATTCCAGCGCGTCCCGCCCGCAAGGATGGTGAGAAACCGCGCGTCAACATCATCGGGCCGATCTACGGCACGTTCAACATGCCGTCTGATGTCGCCGAGATTAAACGTCTCGTCGAAGGCATCGGCGCTGACATCAATATGGTGTTCCCACTCGGCAGTCATTTGGCAGACGTACCCAAGTTGATCGATGCAGATGTCAACATCTGCATGTATCGCGAGTACGGTCGCATGCTGTGCGAAGCGCTCGAGCGTCCGTACTTGCAAGCGCCGATCGGTTTGCATTCGACGACGAAATTTCTGCGATCCCTCGGGGAGCTTCTGGGTGTCGATCCCGAGCCCTTCATTGAGACTGAGAAACACACGACCATCAAACCGCTGTGGGATTTATGGCGGTCGGTCACGCAGGATTTCTTCGGCACCGCGAGCTTCGGCGTCGTTGCCAATGAAACCTACGCGCGCGGCATTAAAAATTTCCTCGAAGTTGAGATGGGCTTGCCTTGCAATTTCGCGTTCTCACGCAAAGCCGGTGAGAAGACCAACAACGAAGCGGTTCGGACTGCTGTCCAAAAAACGCCGCCGCTCATTTTGTTCGGAAGCTATAACGAGCGCATGTACGCCGCTGAAGTTGGTGGTCGCTCGATGTACATCCCGGCATCGTTTCCAGGCGCCATCATTCGTCGGCACACTGGTACGCCGTTCATGGGTTACGCCGGCGCGACGTACTTGGTGCAAGAAGTCTGCAACGCGTTGTTCGATGCGCTCTTCCACATCCTGCCGCTCGGCACCGAACTCGACAAAGTCGAAGCGACGCTCGCCAAAACCGAGCAACTGCCTTGGGATGACGACGCGAAATCGATCTTTGACGACATCCTTGAGCGTGAGCCGGTGTTGGTGCGCATCTCAGCTGCCAAGCGTCTGCGCGATGCCGCCGAACGCGATGCGCTGCATGCCGGTGCCAATCGCGTGATGGCAGCCAACGTCTCGCGCGCATCTGGATCGAGAGAAGGACGCGCCGCATGATCCTCAGTCAAGCCGCAAGCCAAGTCAGCGAAATTACTTGGTACGGCGAACATACCGTGCCGACCGAACGATCCAATACCCCAATCGCAACACAGATCCGGTCGCCGCAGGCGACTGAGCGCAAGGAGAGCACGACCATGGCTTTCACGATGGATACACGGACCAGATCATTGTCGAAGTTTAAGCGGACAGAAAGCCTTGAATTTCGGCTGATCTTCGTCGCCGCTTTCGCTGTCTTCTTGGTCGCGGCGACCGTTGAGCGGTTGCTGCCGTTGAGCTGGTTCACGCGCGGAGCCGCCAGAAAATCAATCGTTGAGCAGGCCAAGGAAGCCGCCAACACATGTGCCGCTTACGCCTTCATGGGCTGAGCTAAAAGAATTCCACTCGGTCTCCGAGTGGAGGTGTCCGTGACGTGCTGCGTCATGGTTGTCCCTGCCGCGCGGGAGATGTGCGGTAACGGCCGAAAGGCTAACTATGGAGAGTCTACATGGCTGCTGACAACAGAAGCGGCTCGGTCTCGGGTTTAACCGAGTCAGAGGCGAAATCGTTCCACGGCGTGTTCGTGACGAGCTTCATCATCTTCACGGTGATTGCGCTCATCGCACACTTCTTGGTTTGGAACTGGCGTCCTTGGTTACCAGGCGTTGGTGGCTACGCATCTGTAATGGATGGGTTGCACTACGCTCAGAACGCAATCATTTCGCTTAAAGCATAGGAGGTATTGTTATGTGGAGAATTTGGCTCTTGTTCGATCCGCGCCGTACGCTGATCGCACTTTTCACTTTCCTTTTCGCCCTCGCAATCCTCATCCACTTCATCTTGTTGAGCACAAGCCGCTTCAACTGGATCGAAGGGCCGAAGACTGCAGCTGCAAAAACATCAGCGATCGAATTGCTGGTGACAAAAAATCTCGCCTAACGACAACCAACCGGGAACGGGTGGGCGCCCAGAAGGGCCCCGTCCGTTCCCAGGGCTACCTGCAGCCCGTTACGCGCAGTTGAGGCAGCCGGCTGCGTGCCGACTGAGTGGAGGAACCGGCCATGGCCATGCTAAATTTTGAAAAAAAGTATCGCGTTCGCGGCGGTACTCTGATCGGTGGAGATCTCTTCGATTTCTGGGTCGGACCATTCTACGTCGGCTTTTTTGGCGTGCTGACGATATTCTTTTCTTATGTTGGGATTGGGTTGATCTTGTGGGGCGTCGCTAACGGCCCAACCTGGAACCCATTCACACTCAGCATCAATCCGCCAGCCCCTGAATATGGTCTCGGTATCGCGCCGATGCTCAAGGGTGGCATTTGGCAAGCGGTCACGGTGTGCGCCATCGGCGCGTTCGGATCGTGGGCCATGCGTGAAGTCGAAATCTGCCGAAAGCTGGGCATGGGTTACCATGTGCCCGCCGCCTTCGCTGTTGCAATCCTCGCCTACGTGACGCTCGTGGTTTTCCGCCCGATCGCCATGGGTGCCTGGGCTTACGGATTCCCTTATGGGTTTATGAGCCATTTGGATTGGGTGTCGAGCACTGGCTACCAGTACGGCAACTTCCACTACAATCCAGCGCACATGATCGCCATCGCGTTCTTCTTTACGACCGCGCTTGCATTGTCATTGCATGGCGCACTCGTTCTATCGGCAGCCAATCCGCCGAAGGGTGAAGTGATGAAGACGCCTGAACACGAGAACACCTATTTCCGTGACGTCATCGGCTACTCGATCGGAACGCTGGGCATCCATCGTCTCGGTTTGTTGCTGGCGGTGTCGGCGGTGATATGGAGCGCCATCTGCATGATTATCAGTGGACCACTATGGCTCGAAGGCAATCCGTGGGCCGATTGGTGGAGCTGGATGTTAGGCGTGACGCCTTGAACAAACCTGTCGACGTGATGAGGACCGACAATGGCTGAATATCAAAACATCTTCACTCAGGTGCAGGTTCGTTCGCCAGCAGAGCTTGGCGTTCACCTGCCACCGCAAAACTCGCCACGTGGCACCGAAACTTCGTTCAACTTTTGGGCGGGAAAATTCGGTGACGCACAAATAGGCCCGGTTTACCTCGGAACAACCGGCTTGATCTCCATCGTCTGCGGGATCATTGCCTTCGAGATTATTGGGCTCAACATGCTGGCGTCCGTCAATTGGGATCCTGTCGAATTCATTCGCAGGTTGCCGTGGCTGACGCTTGATCCACCCGATGCGAAGTATGGCCTCACACTGCCGCCACTAAAAGAGGGTGGTTGGTTCTTGATGGCCGGCTTCTTCCTCACCACGTCAGTCTTGTTGTGGTGGGTGCGGATGTATCGCCGAGCTCGTGCGCTTCGCATGGGCACACATGTCGCCTGGGCGTTCGCCGCTGCGATTTGGTTGTTCTTGGTTCTTGGCTTCCTTCGACCAGTCTTGATGGGCAATTTCGGTGAGGCAGTGCCTTACGGCATCTTCTCGCATCTCGATTGGACCAACAACTTCTCGCTCAACTACGGAAACCTTTTCTACAATCCGTTCCACATGCTCTCGATCGCTTTCTTGTATGGCTCAGCCTTGTTGTTTGCCATGCACGGCGGCACAATCCTCGCAGTGTCGCGTTACGGCGGCGAGCGGGAACTCGAGCAGATCGCGGATCGTGGCACGGCATCTGAGCGGGCAGCTCTGTTCTGGCGCTGGACCATGGGCTTCAACGCCAGCATGGAATCGATCCATCGTTGGGCGTGGTGGTTTGCGGTTCTGTGTCCGCTGGCAGGCGGCATCGGCATTCTGTTGACAGGTACTGCCGTTGACAACTGGTATGACTGGGGTGTGAAGCACGGCATTGCACCAACGGCCTACGAATACATGGGCAATTGATGGCATGCGCAATTGAGCGTTCGGTATGATTGACCTCAATTGACGATACGACACACGTGGGCCGCTCTCTGTCTCGGAATGCGTTCCGATACTCAGATGCGGCCCATTAGTTTTTTCACCACTATCGTGTGGTGAAAGATAGTGGGTCATTGACACAACGTGACCGGCGAAAGGCGCTACCATGGCTGATGGATCGATGACACTGGCCGACGATGATGCCCGCCACACAGAGTTGAGGCCGCATGCGGTTGTTATCGGCTCGGGTTTTGGCGGCCTCGCTGCGGCGGTGCGTCTTGGCGCGCGGGGCTATCGCGTCACGGTGCTCGAAAAGCTCGATGCACCTGGCGGCCGAGCCTATGTCCATCGCGTAGATGGCTTCACGTTCGACGCGGGCCCGACAATCATCACCGCGCCCTATCTGTTCGAAGAGCTTTGGTCGCTGTGCGGCAAGACGATGTCGAACGATATCGACCTACGTAGCATCGACCCTTTTTACAAAATTCGCTTTGATGACGGCACCGAGTTCTGCTGCACAGCCGATAGCGCTGCGATGCGCCGCGAGGTCGCTAAATTTGAGCCGCGAGATCTGGATGGCTTCGACCGCTACATGGTCGAAAGCGAAGAAATCTATCGCGTTGCATTCCAAGAATTGGCAGCTCAACCTTTCCATAAAGTCGGAACGCTCGTTCGCGCTGCACCCGACCTTGTGCGCCTTGGCGGCTACCGCTCGGTGTACTCTAAAGTGAGCCAGTATTTCAGCAACGAAAAGCTTCGGCTGGCTTTCAGTTTTCATCCGCTGCTGATCGGGGGAAATCCATTTAGCACGACCTCGTACTATTGTTTGATCTCACATCTCGAACGCAAGTTCGGCGTCCACTACGCCATCGGTGGAACTGGCAAGCTCGTGCAAGGGCTGTGTGGCCTGATCGAAGGTCAGGGCAGTCGAGTGAGGTGCAACGCTGAAGTGGCGAAAATCGTCGTTGAAAATAATCGTGCAACCGGCGTTCGCCTGTCGTCGGGCGAGATGATCGCAGCCGACGTGGTTGTCTCCAACGCCGATGTGGGATGGACGTATGGTCATCTGCTGGCCGATCATCCGCGCAAGGTTTGGACGGATCGCAAGCTTGCCAAGGCCGATTATTCGATGAGCCTTTTTGTTTGGTACTTCGGCACCAACAGAAAGTTTGATGATGTTTATCACCACACGATGGTGCTCGGTCCGCGCTATCGCGAATTGCTGGTCGATATCTTCAAACGCAAATCACTCGCCGATGATTTCAGTCTGTATTTACATCGCCCAACCGCGAACGATCCAAGCCTTGCGCCCGCTGGCTGCGATGCGTTTTACGTTTTGTCGCCGGTGCCAAATCTTGCGAGCGGAACTGATTGGGCTACAAAAGCTGAGAGCTATCGCGCGGCCATTGAGCGGCGGCTGGAGCAGACGCTGATGCCGGGCTTGTCGAAATCGATCGTAACGTCGCTCATGATGACACCGCAAGACTTCCGAGATCGGCTGCTGTCGGTCAATGGAGCTGCCTTCGCGCTGGAGCCGAACTTGTTTCAAAGTGCCTGGTTTCGACCGCATAATGCGAGCGAAGAGATCGAACGATTTTATCTTGTTGGCGCGGGCACCCATCCGGGCGCTGGATTGCCGGGTGTCGTGTCGTCCGCCAAAGTGCTCGATGAAATTGTCCCGTCTGCCGCATCGGTCAGGCAGGCGGC
>JANMII010000125.1:0-11527 GCA_031375665.1 Hyphomicrobium sp. | reverse complement strand
AACTGCGCTTGTTGCTGTTTCTCAGCTAACGCACGCTGCTGCAGATAAAACTCATAGTCACCGCCATAAGCTGTCAACGACCCACCGTCGATCTCGACGATCTTGGTCACGATGCGATCCATAAACTCGCGATCGTGCGAGGTCATCATTAAAGCGCCCTCGTATCCTTTCAGAAAATCTTCCAGCCAGATGAGACTTTCCAGATCAAGATGGTTGCTTGGCTCATCAAGCAGCATGACATCGGGGCGCATCAACAAGATGCGGGCGAGTGCAACGCGCATTTTCCATCCGCCCGACAGTGCACCGACCTCGCCGTCCATCATATCTTGGCTGAAGCTCAAGCCCGCGAGCACTTCACGCGCGCGGCCTTCGAGAGCGTAACCGCCAAGTTCTTCAAAACGCCCCTGAACCACGCCGTAGCGTTCGATGATTTCGTCCATGCGGTCGGCTTGGGCGGGGTCAGCCATCGCCAATTCAAGTTCGGCTAATTCGGCCGCAATGGCGCTAACCGGGCCGGCGCCATCCATGACTTGAGCAACGGCGCTGCGGCCGCGCATATCGCCGACGTCTTGACTGAAGTACCCGATGGTGACGCCGCGATCGATCGAGACTTGCCCCTCGTCGGGCTGATCTTCGCCGGTGATCAACCGAAACAACGTGGTTTTTCCAGCGCCGTTCGGCCCGACAAGACCGACTTTTTCACCTCGATTGAGGGCCGCCGACGCCTCGACAAAAACAATCTGGTGGCCGTTCTGTTTGCTAATGGCGTCGAGGCGGATCATGTCATTGTTGCCTTGTGGATCGGTGCTGCGCTGATAGGCCAATTCAGCCACCCGCAAAAGAGTATCTGGGCGCGTCGTGTGCGCGCGCTTATGACAGGTCCCGAAGCGTGAATGAAACTCTCACCACCCGGACCCGATGACGCGTCAGCGATTGCGCTATATCGTTGCCATATGGTTCAAGCGGACGTCTTGCACTACGACATTGCAGCCAGCCGTCGCGGTTCGGCGCTGTCGTCAACGGATCCGACAGAAAGCTGAGAAACACTCTTGATCACTCTTAACCGAATTCTTCTGCCGCTCGCCGTCATCGCTATTGCCGCCAGCCTGTGGGGGTTGCACGCCGAGCAGGCCAATGTTCGCACTGAAGCCATTCGCATCGGCGCGATACCTGCGATGGTTTTCCATCCCCAGGGCGCAACGGTACCGCAACCTGTTGTGGTGATTGCGCATGGTTTTTCGGGCTCGCAGCAGTTGATGCAGTCGTTCGCGTTGACGTTCGCCCGCAACGGCTACACCGCCGTCACATTTGACTTCGCCGGCCACGGCCGCAATCCAACGCCGCTCACCGGCAGCATCACCGACGAAACCGGTGCAACGCGAACACTCCAGTCTGAACTGGCTCGTGTTGTTGGCTATGCGCGCGGTTTGGGTGACGGACGGCTGGCCGTGCTTGGCCATTCGATGGCATCGGACGTGGTTGTTCGCTTGGCCAACGACGATCCAACCCTTGCTGCAACCATTGCAGTCTCGATGTTTTCGCCAGCAGTTACCGCCACTGCGCCGCGAAATTTGCTGGTTATCGTTGGTGATTGGGAGGGCATGCTGAAAGAGGAAGCGCTGCGCGCTGTTGGGCTTTCAATTACGCCAACTTCGCCGGTGGCAGGCGTCACTTATGGCGATCTGGCGGTTGGTACGGGCCGCCGCGCCGCGTTTAGTCCTCACGTTGAACATGCCAGCGTGTTGTTCAGCCAAGCCAGTATGCGTGAAGCGGCGACATGGTTGGATCAGACATTCACCATTGCCCGGCCGACTCCGCTGCAACTCGATGGCCGTGGTCCATGGATCTTGCTGTTGATCGCAGCGGTGGTCGCACTGGCCCGACCGCTGTCACAACTGTTGCCGCGAGTTGTTGCAACGCCGGTTGGTGCCGGGCTCGCGTGGCGGCAGTATTCAATCGCGTTAATCGTCCCGATGCTCGCAACGCCGGTTTTGCTGCGGGTGTTGCCAACACATTTTCTACCCGTCCTTGTTGCAGATTATCTTGCTGCGCATTTCGCGGTTTACGGCCTTCTGACAGCGCTGTGTTTGTATGGCATCAAAGCATCTGATGTTCGGCATGGGTCAACACCCGGTCGCGCCGTCGAGCGTGGCGCCGGCTCAGTCGTGTCACCTAGTGTTTCATATCCGGCGATGGCGGTTGCTTCTCTCGCCATGATCGCCTTTGGGTTTGTCGGGCTCGTGTGGCCGATCAATCAGTTTGTCACATCGTTTGTGCCAGGGCTTGAGCGCATCGCCATTGTGCTCGCGATGCTGGTTGGAACGCTGATCTATTTTCTCAGTGATGAATGGTTGACGCGCGGCGTCGGCGCGGCGCGCGGCGCTTATTTGGCTTCGAAAGCTGCGTTTCTTTCGTCGCTCGGATTGGCCGTCGCACTAGACTTTGAGCGCTTGTTTTTCCTCGTGATCATCATCCCAGTGATCGTCTTGTTTTTTGCGGTCTACGGGTTGTTGAGCCGTTGGGCCTATCGGCAAACGGGACATCCATTCGTCGGTGGCTTAGCCAACGCGTTTGCATTCGCTTGGGCTATAGGAGTCACTTTTCCGTTGTTGGCGGGGTAACTCTCGGCTGCTCAGCATCGAACGGTCTTGACCAACGGTAACCCGAGACGTCAAAAACATCAGGCGCTGGAAAAATTTCAAGCCCGGCGTCGGCGTCTCTCAGCACGGCGTTTCACAGTAGAATGGGTTGGCACGACATGACCACACCACCGCCAGCTCAACACATCGCACCGGCAGCCATGCAGCGCTCCTATCCCGAGCCCTCGGCTGTGCTCCAATTGCTGAAGCCGATCACGTGGTTTCCGCCAATGTGGGCGTTCGCTTGCGGTGTCGTATCGTCGGGCGTGTCGATCACCGCCAATTGGCACATCGCGATGATCGGGGTCGTGCTAGCTGGTCCACTGGTGTGTGCGATGAGCCAAGCGATCAATGATTGGTACGATCGCGATGTCGATGCCATCAATGAGCCACACCGGCCAATTCCTTCAGGTCGCATCCCAGGCCACTGGGGGCTCTATATTGCGGCCATCTGGACCGTTCTCTCCTTACTCGTCGCAGCTACGCTCGGACCGTGGGTCTTCGTTGCGACAATGCTAGGCCTGTCTTTGGCGTGGGCTTACAGTGCGCCACCGCTGCGGCTGAAACGAAACGGGTGGTGGGGCAACGCCGCTTGCGGATTTGCGTATGAAGGTTTGGCTTGGGTGACGGGCACAGCGGCGATGCTCGGTGGCGCGTTGCCGCCCTCTGATGTGTTGGTCTTGGCCGGGCTCTACAGCGTCGGCGCACATGGCATCATGACCCTCAACGATTTTAAGTCGATCAACGGCGACCGCCAAATGGGGATTAACTCGCTGCCCGTTTTGCTTGGCACGCACGATGCAGCGCGTGCAGCGAGCATCATTATGGCCGTGCCACAAGTCATCGTGATCGCGTTGCTTGGCTATTGGGAACAACCCTACCACGCCGCCGCCATCGCGTTGTTGCTTGTCGCGCAAGGTGTCATGATGGTGCGCTTCGTCAAAACGCCCATCGATAAAGCACTCTGGTATAGCGGATTTGGCGTGCCGCTATTTGTGTTCGGCATGATGATCGCAGCTTTCGCTGTTCGCGGCGCAAGCGTGTAACTGCTTTGCACGCTCTCTAATCTGTCCGATCATTTTTGCCAGGAGCGCAAGTTGACCGAACCTTGCAGCGCACATGTCAGCTTGGTTTATCTTACGCGTCGCGCTTGACGGGTCGCGTCGGTCTTAATATCGCGCGACCGTCGCCAACGTCAGTAGTCGACGCGCGACGTCGATGGAAATCGTCTCCCTGGCCCGAGGCTTAGATCATAAAATAAACTCGGTCGGACACGTGGGCGGTGTGTACGCGGGCGATGTCTCTCGCCGTCGTGTCCCACGTCAGCTAGTCCTTGGCGTATACCGACGCGGGCCTGTCATCGCCGGTGATCGACAGAATTTCGAAAGGGCCTTCCTTGCTGCCGCTCATTCCGGGCGAACCCGGTGGCATATCGGGCAGCGAAATTCCCTTGATCGCAGGTTTCTCGGTTAGTAGCCGCTTGATCGGTGCGACGGGGACGTGGCCTTCGACGACGTAATCGCCGATCACTGTCGAATGACAACCTTCGAGGTCTTTGCGCACCCCGTACTTCTGTTTGATCTGGCTCATATTCGGGTGTTCGATGACGCGAACTGCGAAGCCATTGACGCGCAGATAATCTGCGTACGCATCACAGCACTTGCAGCTGGGATTTTTGAACAGTGTCGCGCTGATGGGCTCGTCAGCTTCAGCGTGGCTCGACAGGACCGCTAATAGGGCTGCGAGGCTAACAACAAATTTCATAGGCGCGCTCCAGCTTTTTACGATGTAGCCCTTGGAGATGAAAACTTAGCACTTTGGTGATGTCGCAACGAGCCCGTTTCACAGCAATGCTGCGTTAGCTAACGTTCTGGCGCACCAACGCGCACCACATTTTCTGGCGTGTGCGTGCTGCCGCTGACATCGAATCCAAGGCTTCCTGCGAGATGTGCTGCGCCCATTGATCGCTCCTTTAGGGCAAAACAAACTTGGCTTGGAGTGTATGACCGTCCGACAGCGCACCTGTCATGACAACTTTGGCGCCTTTCGTGAGCGGTGCTGCAAGCTTGCCGACCAGCTTGTTCGGCTCGACTGGCGCCAGTTCAACTTGCGCTGTCTTCCCACCGTCTTGCACAATGGCTTTCACCTTGGCTCCGGTCGAATCGATCGGCGCGTATGCTTCCCCCGTCAGATAAAACGTAATCTCGGTAGCGGACGGTACGAACTCTACATGGTGACCGACAACATCCACGATCGTGCCGCCATTGGGACCTTTAGCGGTTTCGTGCGCAGAAGCTCCACAAACGGTCGCAAGGAAGATGGCCGACGAGACAACACCGGCGCCGAAAATAAGACGAGACATGAGCAAGATTCCTATTCGTTCGTTCGTTTAAAAAGCTTCGAGTGTGCGCGTGTCCGAAACTGGCGCACGGCTATCGACAAGACGCTGAAGCGGGCGCTTGCCGAGTTTGAAAAACAAAACAGGTGTTAAGACGGCATCAAGCAGCGTTGCGCTGATCAAGCCCCCGAAGATTGTCACTGCCACCGGATGCAGGATTTCTTTGCCGGGTGCATCGGCTCCATATAGGAGCGGAATTAGCGCCACACCTGCCGAGAGCGCCGTCATCAGAACTGGCGTTAGCCGTTCAAGGCTTCCTCTGACTATCAATGGCCGCCCGAAGACCTCACCCTCATGCAAAGCGAGGTTGATGTAATGGCTGATTTTTAAGATGCCATTGCGCGCAGTGATCCCCGTCAGTGTGATGAAGCCAATCATCGAGGCAACGGAGAGTGGCTGATCGGCGATCCACAGCGCCGTTACACTGCCGATCAAGGCCAGCGGCACGTTGCCCATGACGATGAGCGCCAGCACGGCCGAGCGATAGCGGCTGTAAAGCACAACAAAAATCGAAGCGAGCGAAACCAGCGATAAACCGAAAATCAAGCGTGACGCCTCTTCTTGCGCGAGGAACGTGCCTTCAAGGCTGGTCGAGTATCCCGTCGGCAAAGCGGTGTCCGCGACTGCGGCCCTGATCCGTTCGACGATGGCGGCCATGTCGGACCCATCGGTATTGGCCAACACGACCATGCGGCGACGGCCGTTCTCTCTTAGAATTTGATTGGGGCCTTCCGTTTCCTCGACCGTGGCAATACGGCTCAAAGGGACGCGCCCTTTCGGCGTTTCGATCAGCAGATCGCTCAAGCCGGAGGTGGTGCGATCGCTTTCCGATAGCCGCAGCACCACATCGAAGCGGCGAGCGCCGTCGATGATGGTCGAGACGGTGCGTCCATTGGATAGGCTTTCGAGCGCCTCCGTAATCGCGGCCGACGTGACGCCAAACAAAGCCGCACGATCGGGATCGACCCGGATCTCTAGCTGCGGAATGAGCACCTGCTTTTCGAGCTGGAGATCGACAAGACCCGGCACTGTTGAAAGCTTCCCGCGCAGTGTTTCAGCAAGGCTGCGCAGCGAATCCAGATCGTCGCCGTAGATCTTGAGGGCTATCTCAGCGCGAACGCCGGACAGCAAATGATCGAGCCGGTGCGAGATTGGTTGGCCGACGTTGATGGTGGCGGGGAGCACAGCCAGCTTGCCGCGCACATCCGCTAAAATGACTGCGCGCGACCGCTCTGATTTATTAAGATCGACATCGATCTCGCTCGAATGCACGCCTTCGGCATGTTCATCGAGTTCGGCGCGGCCAGTGCGGCGGCCAACCGTTTTGACCTCAGGCACCTCTGTTATAAGTTTCTCGGCGATCAAACCAATGCGATGGCTTTCGGCGAGAGAAATACCGGGATTAAATGTGAGGCTGATGGTTAGCGTGCCTTCGTTGAATGACGGCAAGAACGATCGCGGCAACGCTGATGCCGCCAATGCAGCTAGTATAACGGCAACCAGCGCCGACCCGATAACCCAATTTGCGCGCTCAAAAGCCCATGCCAACACTCTCTCATTGCCGCGCTTGAGGGCGCGGACAAACGCCCCATCGCGATGATCGAGTTGCTTCGCACTGCCGAGCAAGTAAGACGCCAAAACCGGCGTGACGGTGATCGAGACAGCCAGGCTCGCCATAATCGAGACGATGTAGGCGATGCCCAGTGGCGCAAACAAACGACCCTCAATTCCCGTCAGGGCAAAGAGTGGGATGAAAACAAGGACGATGATGAAGGTGGCATAGACGATCCCTGACCGCACTTCGATGCTGGCATCCGCCACGACCTGCAGCAGCGGTTTTGGGTTGGCAATTTTGCTATTCTCTCGCAAGCGTCGGTAAATGTTTTCGACATCGACCACCGCGTCATCCACCAGTTCTCCAATAGCAATCGCCAGCCCGCCAAGTGTCATCGTGTTGATCGATAGTCCAAAGGCTTTGAAGATCAGGACTGTTACAAGAAGGGAGATCGGGATCGCTGTCAGCGAGATCGCTGTAGTTCGAAAGTTCAGCAGGAACAAAAACAAAATGACCGCAACAACAATCGCGGCTTCGACCAACACGCCTTTGACGTTGTCGATCGACGTTGAAATAAAATCTGCTTGCCGGAACAGAATTTGATTGGCGCTGATGCCGTCTGGCAGCCCGCGTGTCAGTTCGCCAAGCGCTGTCTCAATTTGATCAGTCAGTTTGATGGTATCGGCACCGGGCTGTTTCTGAACCGAAATGATCACGGCAGGCGCACCGTTAAATCCGGCGTCGCCCCGCTTAACGCGCGCCGCATACTCGACGGCCGCCACTTGCCGCAGAAAGATCGGTTGCTCGTCCTTTGTCACAACGACGACGTTGCGCAAGTCATCCAACTTCGTGGTGCGGCCGAGATTGCGGATCAAATACTCGCGGTCATTTTGATCGACAAACCCACCACCCGTGTTGGTGCCAAACGATTTGATCGCTGTTTCGATTTGCTCGACACTCACATTCAAGCTGGCCAGTGCTGCGATATTGGGTGTCACCCGATATTGGCGAACCTCGCCGCCAATGGGGATGACCTGGCTTACGCCTGAGATTGATAGAAGCCTGGGACGGATGACGAAGTCGGCGATCTCGCGCACGGCCATCGGGTTTGCTGTGTCGCCGCCGGTCACAGCAATCAGCATGATCTCGCCCATGATCGACGAGACCGGCCCCATTTGCGGTGTCACGCCAGGTGGCAATTGCGAAGCGATGCTGGAGAGCCGTTCAGAAACTTGCTGGCGATTGCGATAGATGTCAGTGCCCCAGTCGAACTCGGCAAAGACAATGGAGAGGCCGATACCCGCAACGGAACGGACCCGCGTCACACCGGCGATACCGTTCATCGCCGTCTCTATCGGGTAGCCAACAAGCTGCTCGACTTCGGGCGGGGCCAAACCTTCTGCTTCCGTCATGATCGTAACGGTCGGTTTATTGAGATCGGGAAACACATCCACCGGGATCGAGGACAGGCTGATACTGCCCCACACCACCAGAATCGCGGCAGCCGCTAGCACCATCAGTCGGTTATTGAGGCTGGCTTTGACGAGAAAATTAAACATCGCGCGCTTCTCACCGAACCTGATTGATGAGTTCTGCCCCGCGCACAACAACGCGCACGTCAGGCTCCAGGCCCGCAGTAATGCCGATACGATCGGCGTCGATCGGTTCACTGGCGACGACGCGCTGCTCAAAGCGCTCCGGTCCGATATGTGTGAACACCACCGCTTGCCCGTTGCCGGATCGAACGACGCTGGAGCGTGGCAGAGGGATCGCGGCAATCGGCTCATCGACAGGTACAAGCACCGTCACCGGCTCGCCAATGCTGAGGCCAGGATTGCTGCCTTTGATCTGAAAACGCAGTGGAACCGCTTGCTGGCGCAGCGTCACTCCTCGTCCGGCAAAGCGCAATTCTAATTTTCGTCCGTCAGCTGTGGTGCCGATCGCGTCTTTCTTGTTCTTCTCGATGCTCATGGCTGCCGCGCCATCGAAGGCGAGTGCCTCGACCCACAAACTGTCGGGATCGACGATTTGAAAGAGCAGCGTTTGTGCTTCGACGACTTGACCGGAGGCCGCGTTGGCTTGCGCGATCACGCCGTCCGCCGGGGCGACGAGGGCTTCACGCTCAGCGATTGGTTTGATCTCTGCGCGACGCTTGCGAAGTGCACCAAGTTCAATGCGGGCATCGATGACCTGACCTTCGGGAATGGCGTTGCCGGACAGCGGCTCAATGCGGCGCAGTTTCGCTTCAGCGAGCGCGATTTGGCGGTCAAGATCACCGGTTGTTTGTCGGATATCGCTTTGATCCACCAACTGCACACTCGGCACGAGGTATCCCAGAATTTCGCCCGCCTTGATACGGCTGCCCATCGCCGGAAACCCGCTTTCGGGCGGTTCAATGCGACCTGCCAACAGCGCTTGAACCAGACCGCTCTTGTTGGGATCAGGGATGACCTGACCAATCAGTCGAACCGTTTTCTGTGCAGCACTTGCCGCAGCTGTGCGTACTGTGGCGACTTCCAGAAGCCGCTGAGTTGCCTTGGGAACGAAGACACTCCCATCCTCGGAACGTCTTGCAGTTTCAGGAACATCGAGCAAGGCGGCGGCAGCGCGTGTCGCGTCATTCGGGCTGCCGACCAGCATGACCGCTGCCAATGCGACGCTGCTCATTCCAGCTACGCTGGCTAGCACCAATCCGGCACGCCGCATGAAACCGCGCGACGTGAACGCAACGACAGCCAACAGCAGCGTTAGCACTGTGGCGCTCGCCGGTAGCCACGCGGGGATCGGAGCAAATTGGGGCAGGTCGGGCGCGATATGGTCCCATAAACTGTTGTGTTGATCGGCAGGTGCGGGCGCTGCAGGAATTATTAAAGTGCCAATCAAGAGATCAGGCGTATCGCCCGCCGTGACCGCGAAGGTGAGGTCGTAGCGCCCCGGCGTTTTAACCCACGGCGCATCGAGTTCATAAAGCCCCTGCTTTTCGGTAGCTGTGGTCGTGGTGTCCCCGACGGTGACGTCGATCGCTGCCTTGGCGATTGGGGCGTTGCTCCAGAACTCATTGAGATGCAGGACAAGCTTGCCATTTCCAGCAGCCGTCGGAGTGCCGACAATCTCAAAAAGTTCGGATGTCGCCTCAACGCGGGGGTTACCGTTGGTTGCGACGACAGGTTTTTCGTCGTGGCTGTGATCTTCTCCGCCGTGCGCCCGAGCATCGCTTGACGAGAAGAATACGGCAAAGAACGCGAGCGCAGACATCAGCACCCTCGTGGCGCTTTTCCATCGCATCGGTTTTAGTGTCGTCTTCTTCATTGCCGTATCCTCATTCGTCACTCGTCAGTCGTGTGTCGTGGTCGTTACTTCGGCTGCTGGGCCAGCCAACCCTTCATGAAGGCGATTTCAGTGTCCTGAGCCTTGATGATCTCTTCCGCGAGTTTCTTCATCTCAGGGTCCTTGCCGTATTTCAAAACGACCTTGGCCATGTCGATCGCGCCTTGATGATGCGGGATCATTCCCTGGGCAAAATCGACATCAGGATTGCCGGTGAATTCCATCGTCATGTCCTTGTGCATTTTCATGTTGACCTCGGCGAAGGCCTTGGTGGCGTCGCTGGTCTTGGCTCCCATCGCTTTCATGTCGTGCATGCCATCCATGCCTTTCATGTCTTTCATATCTTTGGCTTCGTTCATGCACTTCATGCCCTGCATGCATTTCATCTCGCCCATAGCCTTCATGTCATGTTGGGCGTGTGGGTCTTCGGCGCGTGCACTTAACGGCATGGCGAGAAGTGTGAGAGCAAACATGGTGGAGAGCGTTTTCATGGTTGTGGTCCTTGTCTGTTTGGGTTTGTGGGTGTGTCGTTTTGATCAAGTCATCACGGCGCACCTTGCCAAAGCGAGGGGCAGTCCGGATGCGGGCGTCTAAGGCCGATGCACATCACGACCTGGTAGCGTCCATCAATCTCGACATGCGCGTGCCGTACGGAGGGACTGAAATCGTAACGCTTCACGCAGGGTCCTTTGGCGCACTGTCCAAAGCCGACGATCCTGGACATGCCATCTCGCCATGGAACGATATGTGCCGCAGCACCACCAGTTGCGAGAGCCATCATCGTCATGGCGAGGCCAATTGTGATCGACCGCGCGAGGAGGCGCTCGCTCCCGATTGTTTCGGTCGTGGAAGGCATGGATGTTGTCCTCTTTTAAATTTCTGAGCTTTCGCTTGCGATCCCGCAGCTCTCCGTCCACGCAACCAGACTGGCGCGTGGACGGGCGAGAAGCGGCGTCTGTTGAGCGGCCGCTGTGTCTCACGCGCGAGATGCTGGCCGCCCGTTGTCGGGAAAGTTATCGAGGTTGGGAATGCAGCGCGGGACAGCGATTGCTGCGCCTGTCCAAGCGATTCGCATGCTCCGGTCTAACGCCTGCGGAGCGGAGAGCTCAGACCTTGGGGGGTCGATCGAAGCTGAAAATGAGATCGGGATAGGGCCAGTTTAACAAGGCTTGCCGAAATTTTTTGTCGTCATGCTGGCTTAGGCCGCTAGCCTGCGTGGTGGCCATGCCCAAAGCACAGCAATGACCAGCACCGCACGACGATGCGCCCTGACAGCAGCATGATCCAGTTGTGCAGAGAACGGTGCCTGGGGTGGACGATAAATTCTCAAATACACCGTCGGCATGTTGTGAGGGTATCGACTTGGCGCCGCGCAAGAAAGCTGTGGCCGATTGTAACGTCACTTGCGTTGTTGTGACGGGGGAATGTGCATGTGATATCGAGGCGACGTTCGAAGCCATGTGGGCGTGGCCGGAATGCGCGAAAGCCGCTGCCGGCAGGCCCGCTATGAGGGCCAGCAGCACAACAATAACTTTTAGGGTGCGCATAGGGTTCAACGTCTAAACCTCTGTCGTCCTCAGTCTATTCACACGAGACATGGTCAATATT
>JANMII010000102.1:0-1605 GCA_031375665.1 Hyphomicrobium sp. | reverse complement strand
TTTCTGTCATCGGTGTTCGCGAACCTTAGCCGCCACTCGGTCGACGGATCTGTGCATTTTATCTGCATGGACTGGCGGCATATGGCGGATGTGCTTGCGAGCGCCGATGGCGTCTACAGCGAACTCAAAAACCTCTGCGTCTGGTCGAAGACGAACGGCGGCATGGGATCGCTCTACCGCTCGCAGCATGAGCTGGTGTTCGTCTACAAGTCTGGCTGCGCGCCGCACATCAACAACGTCGAGCTTGGCCGCCATGGCCGCTATCGCACGAATGTCTGGTCCTATGCGGGTGCCAACATGTTCAGCGGAACGCGTGATGCTGATCTGGCGATGCACCCGACGGTCAAGCCAGTCGCGTTGGTTGCTGACGCGATCCTCGATTGTTCGAAGCGTCGCGGCATCGTGCTCGATGCGTTCGGCGGATCGGGCACGACGCTGGTCGCTGCCGAGCGGACCAGCCGTCGCGGCTATGCGATCGAGCTCGACGCGAGCTACTGCGATGTCATCGTGCGTCGCCTGCAGCTTATAGCAAACATCGACGCGGTTCATATCGCGACCGGTAAGACCTTCGCACAGATCGTGGCTGAGGGATCGGCCGCCGCCGAGATTGCGGGGGCGGTATCGTGAGTAAGAAGAAGATCGCAACGGGCAACTACGAGGTCGGCTACTGCCGGCCTCCAAAGAAGCATCAGTTCAAAAGGCGACGCAAGGCTGCGGTCGACAGCATCGATGCCATGGCGGTGCTTGGCCAATCGGTGACGGTCACCAAGAACGGCGTTGCACAACAGATGTCGGCGTACGAGGTCGCGATGCGGGCGAGCGTTAAGAAAGCGATCAAAGACCCAAGCGTGACGGCGATCCTGCAGGTGCTGGCCATTGCCGAGAAGCACGGGCTGCTGACTACGCCGCCAGAACCGATAGGCGGTGGTGGTGTGCTCATCGTGCCTGGTCGTCTGGCCAATGAGGATTGGGAGGAAATATTCAAGCCGCGCAACGGCAAGGCCGGCAAACCGACGACCAAAAGGTCAAATCCAAAACGCGAGGGCAACGCCGATGAATGACGAAAACGAAGACGAGGTCCTGCCGGGCGACATGCCACCGCCCGACCCCGAGCTAAAGACGCCAAAGCCAAAATCCGGCTACAAGCGGCCGCCGGAGGAAACGCGCTTTGCCGCCGGTCGATCGGGTAATCCGAAGGGTCGGCCAAAAGGCGCTGTTGGGCAGGCTGCCATTGCAAAGAAAGTCTTGTTCGAAGAGCATGACGTGATGGAAGCTGGCACGCCTGTTCGCCGAACGTCGCTCGATCTTGTTCTTTTGGCGTTTCGCAATCTTGCCTTCAACGGCAATCCGCGAGCATTCAAAGAATTTGAAAAATTATGCGCCAAGTATGATCCTGCGTTGCAGGAGCCTCGACGCGGCGGGCTTCTGGTTGTGCCCGGTCGGCTAGCGCCAGAAGACTGGGAAGCAATTTTCTCACCGAAAGTTCCGCCTATGTCGGAGTTCGAGAAGACGTAGCGTTGTGCCGACCAAACATTGATCGCCGTCACGACCGGTCGCGGAGTTGCATCACGTGACTGTGCGAGCGCCATTGATGGCCGAAATCAG
>JANMII010000100.1:0-7350 GCA_031375665.1 Hyphomicrobium sp. | reverse complement strand
CGCACAGTAGCGAACAAGCACCACTATGTGACAAACATAACCCAGTCTGATTATTAGGCACTCGCTGCGACTGCATGGACATTGAGCAGTTTACGAATCGGCAATAATCTCAGCGCACCATTGTCGCATAATTAAAAAGACTAGCCTCGAGGAACCGCCCAGGGCCACCGCAGTTCACTCCCAGTGAGTGTACTGACAACCTTTATCGGGGGTCGCAATGATCGAACTCGTTGTTGCTGTCTGCATGATTGACCAGCCGTCGAACTGCAAAGACGTCCGCCTCAACTTCGAAGAAGTGAGTGTGACGCCACGCCAATGCATCATGTACGGGCAGTTCGAAATGGCAAAGTGGGTCGGCGAGCACCCCAACTGGACCATTCAAAACTGGCGCTGCGGTGTTGCGGGCCAGATGGCTAAAATCTGATCCTGGCGTTCGACGAGATAGGTCATGCATAGGTCTGATTCGGTCATGGCTTAATTCGTCGGCGCAAAGTCTGGCTGGCGACTTCCAGTCGTCGGATTGAATTTACTGCTGGCGCTGTCGCAGACTGCTGGTGCCAGCGGACGCTCTTCACGTTTCCCCGTTGACAGACCCAGCCGGGTCATGTCCAAGGCGGCGTCTCAGTCGCGATCGTGAGGGCCGATGAACCACCAACTCGTTCTCCAGTTTCAAGGCGATGATCCGATCACGCTAGAGAAAGTCATTGAACTTGAAGATCGTTTGATCGACGCTCTCGACGGGTCGACAGCTGCCGAGGTCGACGGCCATGAGCCGGGCAACGGCGTCATCAATCTCGTCTTGCTTGCAAAAAACGCGGCGAAGGTCTGGGAAAAAATCGAGCCCATGATCGAAGAAGCAGCCGCTGATGATCTTGAGATCAACGCCGTCGCTTTTCGCCAACTCGATACTGATGATTTTACGGTGTTGTGGCCAACCGATTTCGATGGTGAATTCGACATGGCTTGAAGTTGTCGTCGACTTCCAGACCGTCAACTTCCAAGCAGCCGCGGCCGGTCATACCAGCCGATTTAACGAAGCGAACGGTGTTATTTTGCTCGGACGTAACTGCCGGGTGCATCCTCAATCACGCCGAGTGTTTGTCCCGGTTGGCGCGGAATCGTCCAACCACCAGATCGTTCGTTTAGCCACGCAATCCAGTACGGCCACCAAGAACCAGGCGTTTCGGTTGCAGTCGCTTCCCACTCGGCCAATGTCGCGAGCCTCTGACCCTTCGTCCAATATTGATACTTAACTTTGTCGGGTGGATTGACGACGCCAGCGATGTGCCCCGAACCAGCGAGCACAAACTCAATGGGGCCGCCAAACATCAACGAGCCGCGATAAACGGAAGCGGCGGGAGCGATGTGATCCTCGCGGGCTGCCACGGAGAAGATCGGCAGAGTGATGTTTTTGATGTCGAGTGTGACGCCACCAATTTTCATCTCGCCTTTGGCAAGCCGATTTTCATTGTAAAACTCGCGCAAGTAAAAGCAGTGGTTCGCCGCCGCCATCCGCGTCGAATCTTGGTTCCAAAACAGCAAATCGAACGGAAACGGCTTCTTGCCCAGCATGTAATTGTTGACGATGTACGGCCATATCAGATCGCGCGGTCGCATCAGGTTAAAAACGTTGGCCATGCGCGAGCCGTCCAAGAATCCGCGCTCAGTCATCAACGCTTCGAGGCTGGCAAGCTGCGTATCATCAGTAAATAACAACAGATCGCCGGCGAGGGAAAAGTCGACTTGCGTTGTCAGTAGCGTACAGCTGCGGAACGGTTGTTCACCGCGATCGGCCAGGTACGCCAGGCCGGTGGACAACGCCGTGCCACCAACACAATAGCCCAAGACATTAATTTCATCGAGCCCGGTTTCACGTTTGGCCGCATCAACCGCCTTAAGTAATCCATCGAGGACGTAGTCTTCGAAAGTCTTGTCGGCCAGACGCTCATCGGGATTGACCCATGACACCACAAACACTGTGATGCCCTGATCAACGACATATCTGATGAAGCTTTTCTGAGCCGTCAGATCGAGGATGTAATATTTGTTGATCCACGGCGGCACCATGACGATCGGCAGTTCGCGAACCTTGTCGGTCGTCGGTGAAAATTGAATGAGCTGTAGCAGCTCGTTTTGGAATACGACCTTGCCGGGCGTCGTCGCCAAATTACGACCGAGTTCGAAGGCTGTGGCATCGGTTTGGCTGATCTTCATGAGATCGTCCGACCGACCCAAGTCGTTGGCGAGCATGGTGGCACCATCGACCAAGTTCTGCGCGTTGGTTCTGAAAGTTTCGCGCAAGACTTCTGGGTTGGTGGCGATGAAGTTCGTTGGCGACAGCGCGCTGGTCAGCTGACGCAGATAAAATTCAGCCCGGTGTCGGTCGCGGCCTTCTAAATCCGGCGTCTCAGCCAACTGCTGCTCGGCCCACTGACAGGCCAAGAGATAGGCTTGTTTGAAAAAATTGAATAAGGGGTTGTGCGTCCATTCCGGATCTTTGAAGCGGTTATCGTTGGGCAGCGGTTCGATCAAAGGCGCGACCGGCACACCCATCATGCGGGACAGAACGTTATTCCACAGCGCCGCAAACTGCGTCAGGAACAGGCGTTGCGCCTCAGCAAAACGAACAGGATCCGACATCCATCGGCGCGCGAGTTCGGTGACGTTGTCGGTGGCCGCTGACATTTCGCTTGCCGTTGAATACGGCCCACCCTTCATATCGGGGCGTTCTGCGAGCTGCGCCATGGCGGAGCTGCCGCATTCGTAGGCCTTCAAGACGTTGGCGACGAATTCTTCCGGATTGGGAATGATGTACGTCGAGTAGAACGCTTTTGCATCAGGCGCATCTTGCGGCATGTTTTGTTGGCTGCCTTCACGTCGTAATAAATCAAATTGAGGTCGGTGGGCCCGAGGTGAGCGCACCTGTGGTCGGTGCGCTGGCGCGGTTGATAGGTCGAATGCAGGTCATATGGTCAGGTGGAACGAGCGACGCCTCTAAGAGGGCGACTGAAATACGGCGCAAACCGTCGGGCAACATCAAATGTCCGATGATTTGGTCAATGCCGTGACAGTGCCCCTGAGAGAGAGCCCAAGCAAGCGCATTCGAGCCCGGAGCGCGACAAGGTTGACGGCCAAACAAAGATTGACGCAGCGCAACAATGCGTGTGGCGTTTGGCTTTGCCATGATGTCCACGGCGACGGCTAGATGGACCGGTTGACCTACTGGACGGGTGCGCCCACAAGAGCGTAGATCAACGCGCGGCTGGGTTGCGAGAGCTGCACTGCGGGACGCTTGTTCGCAACTGCGAGCAGTCTCGCGCAGTGTGGCGACAGACTAGGTCAATGAAATCCAGGCCAATGAAATCCAGGCCGATGAAATTAAGGCCAATGAAATTAGGTTAAAGTCAATTCGGCCGGTTCGCGCCCCACTACGGCGGCAGCAACGACATC
The DNA here is from genome assembly GCA_031375665.1 of Hyphomicrobium sp. Classification (GTDB taxonomy): domain Bacteria; phylum Pseudomonadota; class Alphaproteobacteria; order Rhizobiales; family Hyphomicrobiaceae; genus Hyphomicrobium_B. Next base: position 3,900 of record JANMII010000100.1, on the reverse strand, counting down.
GTGAGGGACGTTGACGTGATCGAAGACTTCCACCGGATCAAGCGCCTACCGCCTTATGTTTTTGCCGAGGTCAATCGCTTGAAAGCACAGGCGCGCGCGCGTGGTGCCGACATCATCGACCTGGGCATGGGCAATCCCGACATGCCAACGCCGCAGCACATCGTCGACAAACTTGTCGAGACGATCACGAAGCCCCGCACGCATCGCTATTCGGCTTCAAAGGGCATACCTGGACTGCGGCGTGCGCAAGCCGCGTATTATGATCGCCGCTTTGGCGTTAAGCTCGATCCCGAAACCGAAATCGTCGCCACACTCGGCTCCAAGGAAGGCTTCGCCAATATGGCGCAAGCGATCTCGGCGCCTGGCGACGTGATCTTGGTGCCAAACCCAACGTACCCGATCCACGCCTTCGGTTTCATCATCGCAGGCGCAACCATCCGCCACTTGCCAGCCAGCAACGGTCCGGAGTTTTTTCGCGCAGTTGAGCACGCCGTCAAGCACTCGATCCCAAAGCCGCTAGCCGTGGTGATTTCGTTTCCGTCCAATCCGACGGCACAAGTCGCCGATCTCGATTTTTACAAAGACGCAGTCGCACTGGCCAAGAAACTCGGCATCATCATCCTATCCGATATTGCCTATGCAGAGCTGTATTTCGACGGCACGCCGCCACCATCAATTCTGCAAGTGGCGGGTGCGAAGGATGTGGCTGTGGAATTCACGTCGCTCTCGAAAACCTACAACATGCCGGGCTGGCGCATGGGCTTTGCGGTCGGCAACGAACGACTGATTGGCGCGCTTGCTCGGGTTAAATCCTATCTTGATTATGGCGCCTTCACGCCCATTCAGGTCGCGGCCGCAGCCGCCCTCAATGGCCCGCAAGATTGCGTCGAAGAAATTCGGCAGATGTATAAAAGCCGCCGCGATGCTCTGGTTGAAAGTTTTGGCCGTGCCGGATTCGAGATACCTGCTCCGCCAGCGACCATGTTCGCATGGGCTCCAGTGCCTGAACCCTACCGCGAAGCGGGATCCGTCGCGTTTGCAAAAATGCTGATCGAAAAAGCTGATGTCGCGGTGTCGCCAGGCGTTGGCTTTGGTGAACACGGCGAAGGCTTCATCCGGATCGCACTCGTCGAAAACGAACAGCGTATTCGCCAAGCCGCCCGCTCGATCAGGAAGTTTTTCGCCGATGGCAGCGACCCACTTCATCCGAGCGTCGAGCCTTCGCCCGTCATTTCCCAAAGCGCCAGCCGGTAACGCGTTCCGCACATGTCAGAGCCCCTCAAACTCGGTATCGCTGGACTAGGCACGGTAGGCACGGGCCTGCTTGATCTATTGGCTGCGAACGGCGCACACATGTCGAGTATCGTTGGTCGCGATATCCGCATCACTGGCGTTTCGGCGCGCACCCGGTCTTCAGCCCGGCGCAAGGCGCTCGGCAAAATAGCGTGGTTCGACGATCCCGTGGCGCTCGCCCAGGATCCATCGAATAACGTGTTCGTCGAACTGATCGGTGGCGATAAAGGCATTGCCCGCGCGGCTGTTGAAGCTGCGCTGATGGCGAAAAAGCACGTCGTCACAGCCAACAAAGCTTTGATCGCAACGCATGGCGTTGAACTGGCACGATTGGCTGAAAAAAACGGTGTCGCACTCTACTTCGAGGCGGCTGTGGCTGGCGCCATCCCGGTGATCAAAACGCTGCGCGAGGCGTTGTCGGCCAATCGCATCAAGCGCGTCTACGGCATCTTGAACGGCACCTGTAATTTCATTCTGACGAAGATGGAGAATGAAAAGCGGACATTTGCCGATGTCCTTAAAGAGGCTCAAGCGCTGGGCTATGCCGAAGCAGATCCAACCTTCGACGTCGGTGGCTTCGATACAGCCCACAAACTTGCGATTTTGACGAGCTTAGCGTTTGGCACCAAGGTCGCCCTCGATCAAGTTCATGTCGAGGGCATTCAGTCGATCACCCAAGCCGATATCGAAGCGGCTGATAGTCTTGGCTATCGGATTAAGCTGTTGGGTGTCGCACACGAAACCGAAAGCGGCATCGAGGCCCGCGTGTCGCCCGCGCTGGTGTTGAAAGACTCAGCCATCGCGGAAGTTTCAGGTGTTACCAATGCGGTCGCAATCGACGGCGATTACTCAGGCAACATTTTGCTGGTAGGCGCGGGAGCTGGCGCCAAGCCCACAGCATCTGCAGTCGCCAGCGATATCATCGATATCGGCTTTGGTTTCATCATGCCGCCATTTGTGACGCCGAGCGGCAGTTTGAAAGCGCACAAGCGCGCCAAGCTGGACGCGCATTTCGGCTCTTATTATGTCCGCCTCGCCGTCCACGACAAACCGGGCGCAATGGCGTCGATCGCCAAGCGGATGGGGGACCGTGGCGTCTCGCTCGAAAGCATTGTTCAGCACCGCCCACCAATGCAACATGCGCCGGGCCAACCGTCGGCGGCAGCGCGGCTGATGCCAGCGACCGTCATCATCATTACCCATGAGACGGCTGAAGAAGCGATGCGCAAAGCACTCGAAACAATTGAAAAGGACGGCAACGTCACCGAGCGTCCGCAAATGATCCGCATCGAGGAACTGTAATCACATCGCCTCTCGCATGGACCATCGTTGAGCCCCAATACCCAGCATGCGCTGAAGATCGACATCGTGGCGCGTTGCCACCCCAGAGGATACCGACATGAGCGTCATGGAAAAGAACAATGGTAATGGCAGCGGTGGCCTCGGCCTTGAGCGTGTACTGGTGCTCGAAGTTGCCCGTGTCACGGAAGCGGCGGCGTTCGCTGCCGCACGCTTGCGCGGACGCGGCAACGAAAAAGCAGCGGACAAAGCGGCCGTTGACGCCATGCGCCGCGAACTTGGTCGAGTATCGATTGATGGAACGGTGGTGATCGGGGAAGGCGAGATGGACGAAGCGCCGATGCTTTACATCGGCGAAAAGGTTGGACTAGGTGCGGGCCATCCCGAGGTCGACATCGCGGTTGATCCGCTCGAAGGCACAACCATTTGCGCCAAGTCGATGCCAAATGCCCTGGCTGTGCTGGCGATATCAGAACGCGGCGGTTTATTGCACGCACCAGATATGTATATGAACAAAATTGCCATCGGGCCGGGCTATCCAGATGGCGTTGTCGATCTTGACGCTTCGGTCATTGAGAATTTGACCGCGCTCGCCAAAGCGAAAGGCGTGCCGATTTCAGAAATCATGACGTGCATTCTGGATCGCCCTCGGCACGCTGAGCTTATTAAAGCCGTGCGTGATTGTGGTGCCGGTGTACAGCTGATCCCTGACGGCGACATTGCCGGCGTCATCTGGACGACGGACCCCGCCGAAACCGGCATTGACATTTATATGGGCTCAGGCGGTGCGCCGGAAGGCGTGCTAGCTGCGGCAGCGTTGCGATGCATCGGCGGACAGATCCAAGGTCGGCTGATGCCGATGCGCGATGATGAGCGGTTGCGAGCCGAAAAGATGGGCATCTCCGACATTAATAAGAAGTTCAAGCTCGAAGATATGGCATCGGCAGATGTCGTCTTTTCCGCAACCGGCGTGACCGACGGATCTCTGCTCGATGGTGTACGTTTCCGCGGTGACTTCGCCGAAACGGAAACCATCGTCATGCGCTCAAAGACCGGAACCGTGCGGCGCATCAAGACAAACTTCCGCGCGGTTGGCGCTCGCTTTATCGGCTAATTGACCGCAGCTCTTCGATGGCGCACATGGAAGTTCTAGAGTTCGCGCCACGGTGCGCGAGCTTAGCGTTCGTGTTGTTATCCTAGAGGTAGGGCATCCGCTTCTATTTGAGCGAAATCGCAAGACCGCTCAAATCGACGTTGGCCAGAAGGCCGACTTGTTTTCCGGTCAACTCCAGGACCGCGCCTTTTTGA
>JANMII010000083.1:0-13707 GCA_031375665.1 Hyphomicrobium sp. | reverse complement strand
GCTCCGACTAGCGCGGTTCAATGCGGCGATCGATGAAGACAAGCCGAAATGGCAGTCGAACTTTTTCACTGGCGTGCCAACGCCGGCTGCGGCGATCGCCGTCTTGCTGCCTGTGTATCTGTCTCAGCTCGGCCTGGAAGCGACGATGAAGTCGCCGTGGGCGCTGAAACTTGTGTTGGCTTACACGCTATTCATGGCGTTCCTGATGGTGTCGACGATCCCGACCTATTCCGGTAAGTTGCTCGGCGAGCGCGTCGGCCGTGAGTGGGTGCTGCCGATGTTTATCGTCGCGATCGGTGGCGTGGCGATGCTGCTGACTTACCCGTATGAAACCCTGACCGCATTGACCCTCGCCTATCTTGCAGCGATCCCGCTGAGTTGGCGGCGGTTTCAGGATCAATTGGCGGAAGGCGCTGATGCACCATCGGGCTTTGGTGCCACAGCGACGCCAACAGCGCCATCAACTCCAACACAAACCGGGAGCACGATCGCCGCTGACAGTGAGCTTGCAAGCCAAGCGGGCAATGTGCCACCAACCGATCCCAAGGTGCCACCGCCACCGGCGGGCGGTCGCATTTTCCCAATCCGGCCCGGAAGCGACGGGCAGCGCTAACGCAGATGGTCGCGACGGACCGAGGAGATCCGCGATCTATTTTGTCTCGTCGGCAGCGCGGTGATAAATGTCGTCGGTGCGATAAATGTCGTCTTCGCCCAGATACGAGCCAATTTGCACCTCGATGATTTCGACTGGCACCTTTCCTGGGTTTTCCAGCCGATGCCACTGCGTCGCAAAAATGTAGACGCTCTCATTTTCCCGAACCAATTGTTCGGTGTCTCCGATGACAACCTTGGCCGTGCCGTGCACGACCACCCAATGCTCTGATCGGTGATGATGCATTTGCATCGAGAGCTTTCCGCCAGGCTTCACATGCAGCAACTTGACTTGAAAGCGCGGGCCAATGTTGAGGGTTTCAAAAAATCCCCACGGCCGGTAGCTGCGAACGTGCTGCTCATGTTCTTTGCGGTTCGACGATTTCAATCGCTTGACGATAGCTGACACATCTTGGCTACGGTTTTTGTCGGCAACAAGCAGCGCGTCTGGTGTGTCAACGATGATGAGATCGCGCACACCGATCGTTGACACCAAGGATCGATCGGCGTGGATGTAGCACCCTGTCGTGTCTTCCAGGATCGCGTCGCCGGTGATGTGATTGTCGTCGTCATCGCGGGGTGCGATCTGCCAAAGAGACGCCCACGAGCCAACGTCATTCCAGCCGACGTCGAGCGGCAGCATGGCTGCAGTGGTCGTTCGTTCCATCACGGCATAGTCGACGGAAATGCTCGGTGATGCTGCAAAACTGGCGCTGTCTAAGCGCGTGAAGCCGAGATCGTCGGTGGCTTTAGCGAAAGCTGCGGCGGCAGCATCGGCGATTGCGGGTTCGAACCGGCGAATTTCATCGAGGAATGTTCGCGCATGCAGGACAAAGATCCCGCTATTCCAAAAATAGTCACCGGCTAACAGATATCCCTCGGCGGTTTTCATATCCGGCTTTTCAGCGAAGTGTGCGACGGCAAACGCGGTTGTTTCGCTGCCGTCGATGGCGGCACCTTTTTGAATGTAGCCATAGCCGGTGTGCGGTTCGGTTGGTGTGATGCCGAAGAGAACAAGGCGGCCGTGGGCGGCAATGCTTGCTGCGCGGCTGACAGCGGCAGCGAATTTTACATCGTCATCGATGACATGATCCGATGGCATGACGACCATCACAGCATTCGCGTCGGCTTGCAAGGCAGCGATCGCTGCGACGGCGAGAGCCGGTGCTGTATTGCGCGCGACCGGCTCTAATATGATGGCGTGCGGAGTGATGCCGCCCTGTTCCAATTCCTCTCGCACAAGAAATCGGTGATCATTGTTGCAAAGCAGAATGGGTGCTGCAAATCCAATGCGCGTGTTCAGTCGCGCGAGCGCTGAACCAAGAAAGCTCGAGTTTGATTTGCTAAAAAAGCGGATGAACTGTTTTGGATACATGGCGCGCGATAACGGCCACAGCCGAGTGCCGGAGCCGCCGGATAAAATCACTGGAAAGACAGAACACACCGGTGGGGTCATGACGCTTTGTCTCTCTTGCGCGAAAGTATGCGGGCTCATGGCGATGGATTTTTTGAATGCATACAATGCGCCAGCCCTGGAACGCTACCGCCGTGTTGGAGGACCAGTGGCTTGGCAGACCTGACGGCGTCTGGCGCGCACGAATTGCGCACTTGAGTGCGTGATGGTCAGGCAGACATACGCTTTCGCCAAGCGATGGCGCGAGCACTTGGGCACTGAGCAACAGGCGTTAGGTCAAAATTACACGCACGCCATCCACGCCGATCCTGGCGGAGCAACGGGATGGGTTCTCGACCCGAACCTGCGACTGGGCGATCTTGTGCTGTGATGGCTCGACGGTCGGGTTGGCCTTAGCTTGGGCCTGAGTAATGACGTTAGCTACTGGGCCGCGTCAGGCGCTCGCGCAACGATCGCAGTGAACTGCCGGTTGCCATCTGCTGGTTTGGTACCTCAACTGACGGTGCGCCGCTGACCGGCTTTCGCAAAAGCGACGCCGACGCGCGCTGGGCTGGCGCTGGATTGAAGCCGACGCCAGATGATGGTGGTGGCGATTGCTGGCTCGCGTGGCTGCCGTTTGAGGGTGGGCCAGACTGCGGATTGCGGACAGGTGGCGCTTCATCATAGACGAATGGTAGGTCGGCCTCGACCGGGACTTGTGCCGAGCCGATGCCCATGGCTTCGGCCATCATCGACATTTGCTGGCTCAGATCGATGCCCGCGCCAAGTCCTGATGCGCGCCAGCGTTCAACAACGTTGTCGAGAAACGATTCGTCGCCCATCGAAGTCTGCCACTTTTGCGAGAAGCTGGCGGTTGACGAGCGTGGCAGACAACTCTTGGGCATCTCGTCGAACTTGATGCGTACTGGAAGCGACATCCCATCACCGAAAGCAATCGCTTCACGTTGGCCGAGCGACGGCAAGAATTCAAGCAAGCCGGAACCGGTGTCCGACACGGCAGATTGAACGATCGCTTGGTCTTTGTCGTTGGCCATCCGCAGCGCAAACACAGTATTGCACTGAGACAAGATGGTTGGATCGATTTCAGCAGGGCGCTGCGTGACGATACACAATGATGCGCCGTATTTTCGGCCCTCTTTAGCGATTTTCGCAATGGCACGTTTGCATGGTTCAAAGCCAAGCGATGAGTTTGCAGGGACGTAACGGTGGGCTTCTTCGCAGACGAGCGTAACGGGAACTTGACCTTCGCTCCACAGTGCAAAATCAAATGTCATGCGGCACAAAACAGACACCACCACATTGACGATCTCAGTCGGCAGGCCGGTCAATTCAAGGATGGTGATCGGCTTGTTGTTGACGGGCACGCGGAAAATTCGGCTCAGAACCTGCGCCATGCCGTCGTAAACGGTCAGCGAGCCAAACATGAAACCGTAGCGCGCATCTTGCGATATGTTTTCGATGTGGTTTTTGAGGGCGCGATAGGGTGACAGGTCACGCTTGTTTTCAAGCTTGCCCATGCGCTCATCGATTAGGCCGGTGAGATCGGAAATACGATAGGGCACGGGGGTGTCGACGGTGTAGCGACCGGTGTCGATGACGCCGCGGCGCAGCTTGTTGCTTTCACCGGTTCGACCAGTGCTGTAGCGGCTTTTTGCGATCGGGATCAATTCTTGCAGAATTTCGATTTCGGCTTTGCGCTCGGGGTCGCCGACTAGAACTTCAACGATCTCCTCGAAATTCAACAGCCAGAATGGCAGCTGCATATTGCGCGGCGAGATGACCTCACCCCATTCCGGGAAAGCCGTCGCGTATTCGTTATGGGGATCCAACAGCACGATGTGGGCGGCTGGATGCTTTTCCAGAATCGCGCGCAGGATCAAGGCTGTGGTGCACGATTTGCCAGTGCCTGTCGTCCCGAGAATGGCGAAATGCTTGCCGAGCAAATCGTCGACCCGCACCATGGCTGGGATCGAACTGTCCTGGCGAATGCAACCGACGCGAACCGAGGCTGCGCTATCGCCGCAAAATGCGATCTCGAGTTCAGGCTTTGATGCAACGCGGACCCGGTCACCAAGTGCTGGATAGACCGTTACGCCGCGATTGAAGCTGCTCTTGCGGCCCTCCATGCTTTTCCAGAGTTCGCCGACAAGACCGAGTTCAGCGATCCAGATTTCCGTATCGCCTTCGCGGTGAGCGGGTACGGGAACGCTGAGAGCCGACACAATGGCGAGAACAATGGTGTTGGCCGTGTCGATCGCCATCAAGGTTCCCATTTCCGGCCGATCACTGATCGACAGAACGCGACCCTCGACATGGCCATCCAACAACATGATGGCTTTCGACCCAGTCACGGAGACGATACGGCCAATCGAAACATCGCCGGATGAACTGGCGGTTACAGCGTTGGTGGTCGTCTGCATGGTCAGGTTCCAGGAGTTGTTATGGCGAGCGGTTGCTCGGGCAAAAGTCTAAGGCGACTCACAGCGGAAACCGCGTTGCGGCCGGGAAGCACGACTGCGACTTCTGTGCCGATATTTTTGCGTGACCGGATATCAATGATGCCACCGTGCAATTCGATAAGTGCTTTGGCGATGGGCAGACCAAGTCCTGTGCCTTCGCGCCAGCGTGTCTTGCTACCGTCGACTTGGCCAAAGGGGGTGAGTGCGACGGCGATGTCCTCGGGCGTCATGCCAACGCCGCTGTCGCGGATCAAAACCGTGACGCCGCCGGTTTGAGTGCGCAGCGCCTCGACCGCGACGGTGCCGCCGCGCGGGGTGAACTTGATGGCGTTGGACAGAATGTTGGTGAAGATCTGACGGAGTTTGACCGCGTCGCCGCGTGCCATCGGCAGATCGTAGGCCATCGTCGTTTCGATTGCGACGTCAGCTTCTTTCGCCATTAGCTTGAAAGAATTGATGCACGCCAGCATGATTTCTTCGATGCTGACTTCGCGGCTGTCGATGGTGTATTTGCCGCTTTGAATTTTAGAGATATCGAGAATGTCGTTGATCACCGACAACAGATGCCCGGCCGCATCGTTGATGAGGGTGGCGTATTCGACGATGTCGGTGTCAGCAAGGTTGCGACGCTGATGCTCGGTGAGCAACTTGGAAAAGCCGATGACGGTATTGAGCGGCGTGCGCAGCTCGTGGCTCATATTCGCGATGAATTCAGACTTCACTTTGCTTGCAAGTTCCGCCTCAATCCGCGCCGACTGTTCAGCCACGCGAGCGCGGTGACGAAGAACGGCATCGCCGAGCAGCGACGCGTATTCATTCATCAAGGAGTTGGATTTCGAAGTCCCGAAGGCTCCGTTGTACATTGCACCGACCCTATGAGCAGGCATTAACCTGAGGGTCGAATTTACGGTGTAGGTGCTAACCTGCGGTTAACCTGGCGCTCCACAATCAAAAATCTGGCCATCTGAATTGAGATCGCGGCGAGCGGATGCTGCGCAATTGTTGCGATTGGGCAACGTGAGACTATTTCCCGAATGCGAGGGTAAGAATTTCGACGCCAGGACCAAGCCCGAACTCTAGGCTTCGCGACAATCCTGCCCGTGTAACGCCGAGATAATTCGTGATCCTACAACTCAAAGACCGTGACACGCGACGACCGCTCCGAAGCGCGATGGCTGTCGTCATGGGCTTGGCTGTTACAACTTGGCTAGTGGAGTCTGTGGCTTGGGCTGGACCCGCGATCAACCAGTTCGAAGTCAAAGATCTCGATTCATCACCTGGCGATTTTGAGTTTCAAAGCCAAAACGCCTATTCCACCGGCCAGCCTCGGCGCCGCGTGATCGACGACGGCGGTGGCGATTTGAGTTTCGATGACAACACCGTCATTCGCCAGCGCGAGGCGTTGGAAATCCAAGTCGGCATCACGGATTGGTTTCGGGTCCGCGTTGGCATCGAATACGAACAGGAACGGTTGGACGATCCTGACGCTTTTGCTGATGCCAATCGCTTTGGCGATTTGGAGCTTGATGAAGTCGCATTTGAAGGTGTCGTGATTTTTATCAAGCCGAAAGATAAAGCCATCGGGCTTGGCCTATTGGTTGAGTACGGGCTGCCGGTGTCGGGCGAAGCAGAAGCCCAAAGCGAGCTGTACGTCGGGCCGATTATCGAAGCCCACACCGGGCCCTGGTCGATGATTGCGAATTTGGCCCTCGTCAAATTTATTGGTGGTCGTGCGGAGGCCGGAGATACCGACTTCGTGCGCGATGAGCGCTGGGATTTCAGCTATTTCTTGCAGACGAAATATGAATTTTCGCGTTCGATCAGCTTGGCTCTGGAAGCCTACGGCACATTCGAACGCCTCGGCGATAGCGGTCGCCGCTCATCCGAGGCAGAGCTTTTTGGTGACATCAATCAGCATCGTGCAGGATTGATCGGCTACTACACTTTCTTCCCGACGGGCGGCGGCGGTAAGCAACTGACACGTGGTGGCGCCGAAGCCAGCCCCAAATATGGCAGCGGTGTCGGACTGGGCGACGATGACGAAAACGGTGAGCGAGAGCTGGCAGTTTCGGTGGGCGCCGGTGTGTTATTCGGATTGAATGAAAACACGCCAGACGAGACGTATAAACTCTCACTTGAAGTCGAGTATTGAATAGACGCGACAGCTGTACACGTGACGGCTGTGCTAGCGCATCACGAACCGAAACGGCTGGGTAAATGCCAGCGGCTGTGTGCTGACTTCGGGCGGGATCGGCGGAAACGGTGCGGCCCGTTCAAGCGCTGCGATCGCCGCTTTGTCGAGCACCGGCGAACCTGAGCTCGACGCCACTTCCGTTTTCAAGAGTTCGCCACGCAAGCCAACAGTAAAGCGCATCAGGACAGTGCCGGCGACGCGCGCCCGCGGATTGATCTTGGCGCGTTGAACGCGTTGGTTCACTTCTCCCAAATACAGCCCGTAAGCTTTCGCAGCGCCGCCTGATTTGGCCGCACCGGAACTCTGCTCCGACACGATCGCAACCTGCTCTGGAACTTGCTCCGTGGCGACGACTTCGGGCGGCTTGGGTTGCTCGACAATTTCAGGTGGTGGCGGATCTTCCGCCTTGACGACGTTGTCGTCAACCGCAGCCTCAGTCGATGTGATGGTCTCGCGCAGTTCTTCAACCGGTTTGACCTGTTCGATGGGCGGTGGCGGCGTCGCATCGACCGGCGTGATCTCAGCCGTCTCAATGGTTTCGAGAGCGTCACCGATTTTCGCGAGACCTTCGATGGCGATGCCCTGTTCAACGTTGATTATGTCACTGCCGGAGCCAGCCTCGATGGCATCGACCGGAGCCGCACTCGGCTTCCACAGGATCGCGTACGCCAGCGACCCGTGGGCCATCAGCGACAGAGCGACGGCGATGGTTCTGAAGCTCATCATCGGGTGCGCGCGTTTATCCTCAAGGCACTTGGATCGCGGGGGTCATGCTCGCTGTTGGCGCTGGCTGGGATAGCAGCGAGACGCGCGCGAAGCCGGCTTCACCGACGCGGCCCAACAGTTCCATGACATCGCCGTAGGCAATCTTTCGATCGGCGCGGACGTACACGATATTTTGTCCGCCCTCTTGCGTCTTGATCGTTTGAAGTCGCGGAACAAGGGTATCGCGCGTGACTTGCTCATCGCGGATATAAAGGTTGCCGTCGGCTGCCAGCGTGACGACCATCGGCTTCTTCATCGCGCCGATTTTCGACGCCGAGGTTTTCGGCAGATCGATCGGCACACCCTGCACCATCAACGGTGCTGCAACCATAAAGATAATGAGCAAGACCAGCATCACGTCGACCATCGGCGTAACGTTGATCTCGGCCATCGGTTTATAGCCGTGATCGTCGTCTGATCCGTTGTTGCCGCCAGTCGACATACCCATCAGCGCGCACCTTCGACGCCACGGCGCGACAACGTGCGGGCTAAATCCGCGATCGCGGGCGCGATTTTATCGGCGGCGCGGCCAAGCGCGACCGTGATTTGATTGTAGGCGATGACGGCTGGAATGGCAGCGGCGAGGCCGATCGCAGTTGCAAACAAAGCTTCGGCAATGCCCGGCGCGACAACCGCAAGACTGGTGTCTTTGGTTTGCGCGATCGCCGTGAACGAATTCATGATGCCCCACACCGTGCCAAAGAGGCCGATGAACGGCGCGGCAGATCCGAGCGTTGCCAAAAACGGCAAACCCTTCTCAATGCCTTTCAATTCGCGCTTCATGGCGGCGCGCATGGCGATCTCAAGGCGATCGCGCAATTCGCCATTCGGCGCTGTGCGCGATTGCTCGTTCCATTCGGTGGTGGCGGCGCTGGTGATTTTTTGATTGAGGCCCGACGGCTCGATCGCCGGTAATGCGCCAGCGCCTGCTGCATCTTCAAGGCGACCAATCTCGCGGTTCAGCCGCCACATGCGAAACAATTTTTCAAAAATCAGCGCCCAACACACGATCGACGCAAGAACCAGCCCTATCATGATCGATTTGACGACGATGTCAGCGTGATTGAAGAGGCCGATAATCGAAAAATCGTTGGTCACAGTTTCAGTCACGGCGAACTCCAGTGCGGTCATCGCTTACTTTGTGAGAAGAACTTTGGTCAGCGCCGACGTCGTTATGCGTTGAAGGCAGCCATCGACCGGGCCTTGCTCAGACTTGCATTCGATCACGTCGTTGATCAAAAACGAGCCGATTTTATCGCAAGCCATCGCGTCGATTTCGAACAGCTTGACGGATTTTTTTTGCGCCTTGAGCGGCGCTAAATCGAGGGCGAAGCGCCGCCCAATGACGGCATCGGTTTGAAACAGCACGAGGTCCAGTTTCAAAGTCTGATAAGCCGTGTCGGACGTGTTGTTGACAACGATGTAAGCCCGGCAGCCCTTGTCAAACGTTTCGAGCTTATTCAACTCAACAGCCACCTGGCCTGCGGTGGATGGGGCGGTCGTCGCCGCAGCCGTTGGAGCCGGTGGCGTTGTCGCTTGAGCGAATGCTGCGAGTGACATGCTCATCCATACCAAGCCTGCAATGGCTGCAATTTTACTGACGGCGGGCAACGACGAACCCTGAGACTTGCAGTTCAACATCACGGCGGTTGTTCCATGGAAACGACGGCACCCGCCGCGAAGTCTCTGCGTGTACTCATTTTGCTGGCCACCGACCAGAGCCAATCGCGTGTCGGCTGGGTCAAATTTTCGTTGCCGCTTCGCTGCCGCACAAATGCCAGCTTTGCTTTTGTTTCAGGCTCTTCACTCATAAAACCAACCTGCACGCAGTGCGCTGCAACGCAGCGAGACTTTTTCCCGAATTGAACCCGGCAAAGCGCCATAAACTTTACTATTCAAGTACAGTTTTGCAACACGATTATGCAATCGAATTGTCGGGGAATTTTCCGTTCGTCTCAAAGGCGCAGATCTAGTGATTTTTCGCTTGGAACGGCGCGAAGTGCGCGTCGCACGAATTGATCCAACACTTTGCGCGCGTCACAGGTCGCGACAACGCAAAGCGCCGTGTGCGCAAACGTGTTGGGTGCTGGCGACTCCCATCCGCACGAGTTCGTCATCACCGACTGCGAGGATGGATTGAAGTCAGATCTCGGTCGAAGTGGTTTGACGGGCTTCAATCACGGATTTTAATAAGCGACACCGAGGCAAAATTCAGCAGCACACCTCAGATTTGTGCCGCCTGTTCGCGTGCCGGAAGGCTTGGCGATGCGCGATCATAATGATGTCGCCGCGCAACAGTCAGGAATAATTGATTTAATCGGGAAATAATCCCATCCGGCGTTCTATTGACCCCCAACGCAAATACATCGCCACTCAAAGGCCTACCCCATTTTAGTCGCACCAAGTGTGAGCGACATCGAAGTCGGGGCAGGTTAGGCGCAACGGTCACTGGGGAATGCCACGTGCAATCGAAATTCGGACTGCCATCGAAGGTGTCGTTTGTATGTGCGATGGTTGCAGCAGCAGTCGTTTCCAGCGGACCTGTTGCGGCACAGGACCAAGCCACACAGCCCGCGCCTGCAACCGTTCCGACCGAGGCAGCGCCAACACCGCCGACGACATCGCCTTCGACGGCCGCCACGCCGGCAACGCCTCCGCCTCCGCCCCCGGCCACTGCCGATCCAGCGACGACAACGGGTCAGCAGCAATTGCCAGAAGTTGAGGTCATTCAAGCCGAGCCGAAACCCGACGTTGTCCTGCCTGATGCGGCGGCGCCAAGAGCTGCAAGAAAGCCGCCCGTACAAGTCGCGCCCCGTGCGGTCGCCGCTCGGCCGCGTCCTGCTGTGCAACAACCATCGCCACCTAACGAGCAAATCGAAGCGGCGCCTGTGGTGGATGCCGACCCGCAACCCCCCGCACCGTTGATCACAACGACAGCCGGTCCGCCATCGAGTGACACGTCGGTCCGCGTGTCGCCACTCAGTGGAAGTGAAATTCCACTCGCCAAGGTGCCAACCAATGTCGGCACCGCTTCGGCCGCTCAGATCGGCAAAGAGGGCTCAGGGCAGGTTCAACAAACGCTGCAACAGACCGTGCCGGGCATCGTCATTTCGGATATTGGTGGTAGCGGTTTCCGCACCGATGTGTCGTATCGCGGTTTCGACGCGTCTCCGATCGGCGGCAGGGCGCAGGGGCTCGCCGTTTATCAAAACGGCGTGCGGATCAACGAGTCGTTCGGCGATGCTGTCAATCTCGACCTGATCCCAACCAATGCCATCCAAGACATCACGGTGATCAGCGCCAATCCGGTCTTTGGTTTAAACGCCATCGGCGGCGCCATCTCGATCGTGACCAAAGATGGCTTCACTTACGAGGGTGGCGAGATCGACGCCATGTTCGGCTCGTTCGGCCGCAAACAAGTCGGCGTCCAAGCCGGTGGCAATAGCGGTGGCTTTAGTGCCTACGTCGCCGCGCAGGCGATTGAAGAAGACGGCTTTCGCGATTTTTCCGAAGCTGAAGTTCGCCGCTTTTTCGGCGATGTGGGCTACAAAAATTCAACGACGGAGATCCACTTTAATTTGACGGCGGCGGATTCACTTGCCGGCGTCGTGACGGCAGCGCCGGTTCAATTGTTGCGCGAAGACTACGGCAACACATTCACAAACCCGCAAGACACCGAAGTCAAAGTGTTGATGCCGACCCTGACGGCCAAATTCAAAGCGACCGAAACGCTGACGTTTTCAGGCGTTGGCTATTACCGGCAGCTGCGCCAACGCGTCGTTGATGGCAATTTGTCTGAAGCGGACGCGTGCACGCTCGCTCCGGCGATTTTGTGCCTCGACGAAGAGCCGCTGGAAACCGAAACCGGCGCCCAGGTGCCGGTGCCAGGCGACGCCATTGGATCGATCGAGCGCATCAACACCGATGCTGACAGCTATGGGTTGGTGTTGCAGGCGGTCGATAAATCGCAGTTGTTCTCGCGTCCAAACCAATTTCTAGTTGGTGTCAGCTACGATCACGGTGACGTCAGCTATAAGACGTCGAGCGAAGTCGGCACCGTTGGGCCAAAGTTTGTGGTCACCGGCACCGGCGCGGTCGTCGTCGAGCCGGATGATTTGGCACCCCGCGATCTTGAAACTGAAAATGACTACTACGGCATCTATTTCAGCAACACATTGGACGTGACGGACGCGCTGTCGGTGACCGTCGGCGGTCGCTACAATCACGCCACGATCACGCTTGAAGATTTGACCGGTGAATTTCCAGAACTCAATACGACCAATAAATACGGCCGCTTCAATCCGACAGCCGGTGCAACATATCGCGTGATGCCGGGCCTGTCGGTTTACGGCAATTACGCCGAAGCCAACCGAGCGCCGACGGCTGCCGAACTCGGCTGTGCCGAACCTGAAAACCCTTGTTTCATTGAAAGCTTTCTAACCGACGATCCGCCGTTAAAGCAGGTTGTTTCAAAAGGCTTTGAACTGGGGGTGCGCGGCGAGGAAACGTCGTGGGATCGCCAGCAGCGCTTTACCTGGAGCCTCGGCGCATTTCGGACGCGCAACATCGACGATATCTTAAGCGTTGCGGCAACCGCCACCGGCCGCGGCTTTTTCTTGAACGCGGGCGATACGCAGCGCCAGGGGTTTGAAGCAGCGGTTGGTTTTCAAAATCAGCGCGTGTCGATGTATGCATCCTACGCGCTGCTCGATGCGACATTCAAAGACGATCTTGTCCTGCCAGCACCGAACACACCGGGTGCTGATCCATGCCCCGATACCGATCCGGCGGACGAGGTTGGCTGTAATTTTGTCGATGCTGGTGATCACTTGCCCGGTATTCCACGTCACCGCTTCAAGGCTGGCATTGAATACTGGATGACACCGCAATGGAAAGTTGGCGCCGATTTGGTAACGGCGAGCGACCAATTTTTCTTCGGCGATGAAGCCAACAACAACGACACGTTGTCCGGCTACACCCGCGTTGATCTCAACACGTCGTATGATCTGACAGAGAATGTGCAGATTTATGGCTTGGTCAAGAATCTGTTTGACCGTCGCTACGGCCTGTACGGCACGTTCTTTAGTCCGGAAGATGCCAACGAGGTTAGCGCCGGTTCCGGTGTCACTTTTGATGAAGACGAGGTGCGGTCGATCACCCCATCGCTGCCGTTCGCAGCCTACGGCGGCGTCAAAATCAAGTTTTAAGGAGCACTCTGTGATTCAGTGTGCAGCAGTCACGCTACGCCTAGCTGCGACGGGTGCTAGCGCAACAAATTTGACTGCAACGGATTAAACCGCAACGAATGTCGAGTAGACAACGGCTGCATGAGGCGGCGCGATGCGGGTCTGCTGGAGCTCTTCGATTTCGTTGAGTGCTGCGCGCAATGCCGCCGTCAATTTTTCAAAGCTGGGATCATTTTGCGTATCGCTTTGAATGTACGCCAACGTATCGCGCACGCTGTTGAGATCGATGGTTTGGCGTGGAGTTGATCCTCTACGGGCGAACCTTAACGCTTCAAACACGCAACACCTCAAATCCGAACGTTTCAATTAACACTTTGTTAGCATTTGAAATGTGCCAGCAATCGCTTTCGGCGGCAAGCGCTGACGCGTTGAAACGGACCCGTCGAAATGTCCCTTTTTGAGACGATCGCTACATCGAAAACGAACCAGCAATGACAGCCTTCGTTTACGATTTGCGCCGATACTCCGCTACGGTCGCGAGCACGTCCGGACCTATGTGGAGAGTTGCGTCGTGTCGAGCGCGCCGGGTGTCTTGATCATCGTCGAAAACCTTACAGTGCCGCTGGACCGCCGGGTCTGGCAGGAAGCGCACGCGCTGCGCGAGGCCGGCTACACCGTGTCAGTGGTCTGCCCGAAGGGCGGTAAGTACACGGCTGGCTACGAACACCTCGATGGTATTCACGTCTTCCGCCACCCACTCCCTTTCGAAGCCGATGGCGCTCTAGGCTATGCGCTCGAATATGGCTGGGCCCTGGCCTGGGAATTTGCGCTGTCAATCAAGGCGTACTGGAAGGTTGGCTTCGACGTTGTGCAAGTTTGCAATCCGCCCGATCTGCTGTTTTTGATCGCAGGGTTTTGGAAGTATCTGTTCGGCAAGCGCTTCGTCTTCGATCACCACGACATCAACCCGGAATTGTTTGAAGCCAAATTCGGCCGTCGCGGTCGCCTGCACCAAGTGTTGCTGTGGCTCGAACGGCT
>JANMII010000080.1:0-4202 GCA_031375665.1 Hyphomicrobium sp. | reverse complement strand
CCCGCCGATAACCACGCTCGCGTTTTGCCGCGCGCCACCCGGCTGAAATCTATCCCCGCGCCTCGGCAATCGCGCACTCTCACCCCATCGCCACCCACACGCAAAGAGCACAGGCTCGAGCTGGGATCTTGTGAGGGCGCGCGAGTGTGCCGGACTGCCGGGGCCCATCAGCTGGACCCGGGGAATTCTGCGGGCAGCGCCGAGCCGTAAGCGGCAGCGCACGCCAACTCGCGAAACCGATGCGCGCGAGGAACGTGGAGCCGACGGTTCGTAGTGGGGGCCCACCCCCGTCGCACACGCGGGACGACGGCGTTGCATCATCCGTCTTTCTTTTTCGACGTGGCGCAGTCGTCCCGTCTCTTTGCATTTTTACACGGCGAGGCGCATCAGCGCTCTCGGTCGTCGCGCGACCGCGCGCAAACTAGAAGCGCGCGGTCATGCGCAAAAATGCGCGGTCGCGATCAGACGTCATTCGGCGGCGTCGAGGTTAGGGGAGATGAGTGGAGACCGGGATCAGCCCGGCCTCCGCTCGGTCAAGTCAGCGACAAGTCAGGGGCAGCGTTCGTCGACTGCCGTTACTTGCACTTATTGAAGTCTGGGCGGTTTGGCGCGCAGAAGCTGCCACCGTATGGGCCCGGCAACTGCTTGCCGTTGAAGCGGGCTTTGACGACCTTCGACTTGGTGATGTCCAAGCGCGAATTCGGGCAACCAGCCTTCGCGGCTGCAATGCATGCGGCTTCTGAGTCAGCGCTATCTTCCTTGTCGCACGACTTCGAGCCACCGCACTTGCTGTACGATTCTGCTTCCTTGCCGGGGCAGGCCGTGCGGTTGGTATTGACGATGCACTCGCCAGCAACAGCCGGCGACGTCATCGGTGCGCCAAACGTTGCGAGCGTCAGGCCAGCTAATGCTGCGAGAATGAGTGTCTTGTTCATCTGCGTTCCTCTTTCACAAAAATTACGGAAGAGCCCCCGGTTTCCGCATTCATCTCCGCGCAAGCTCCGCCGCGCTTCTGCGCAACTGATGCGACAGGCCGATGACATGTCCCAATCACCCGCCCAATCGCGCGCCCAGTCACGCGCCCAGTCACGCGTCGTGATCAGCGATATCGAACGTGCGCCATGCGATGGGCGCGGGCAAAAATCCGCCGCGCTCAATCACCGCGCCGGGCCGTCCGTCATAAAAGCTTTGTTAACGCTGGCTAGCAGTGCTCATGCGCGATCCACCACGGCTGGAGATCAGCGCTCCCCAGCCACCACCCGTTTAAGCCTTAGGGGCCCCATGACACCCAATCTGAAAAATGGTCTGACCTTGGCCGCGATATACGTCGCAGCCACGGCTGCTGTCTCGACCGCAGCATTCGCGCGCGATCAAATCCGCGCCGTTGGTTCATCGACGGTGTATCCGTTCACGACCGCCGTTGCCGAAGAGTTCGGCAAATCGGGCGTCGGCAAAGCGCCGGTCGTGGAATCGACCGGCACCGGTGGCGGCATGAAGCTGTTCTGCGCAGGTGTTGGCGAAGCCACCCCCGACATCGCGAATGCATCGCGTCCGATGAAAAAAGCCGAGTTCGAGGACTGCCAGAAAAACGGCGTCACCGAAATCGTCGAAATCAAAGTCGGTCTCGATGGCATCGTGCTCGCACATGCCAAAGACGCAACCGAATTCAGCCTGATGCCGGAAGAGATCTTCCTGGCGCTGGCGAAGGACATTCACGACGAGAACTTGAAATTCGTCCCAAATCCTCACAAAACATGGCAAAGCGTCGATCCGATGCTGCCGGACACCAAGATCGAAGTGCTCGGTCCGCCGCCGACATCGGGCACGCGCGATGCGTTCCTTGAACTCGTCATGGAGAAGGCCGCCAAGGGCTTTGGTGGCTACCGCGAAATGAAAGATGCGGACGAGAAAGACGGCACCAAAAACTACGAAAAAGTCTGGAAATCGATCCGCCAAGACGGCGCGTTTGTCGAAGCTGGTGAGAACGACAACTTGATCGTCCAGAAGATCGAAACCAACCCGAATGCGATTGGCATCTTCGGATTCTCATTTCTCGAAGAGAACAAAAACAAGATCAAAGCTGTCAACGTCGGCGGTATCGAACCGACCTACGAGAACATCGCGAGCGGCAAATACCCAGCCTCACGCGCGCTCTACATCTATGCAAAGAAAGCTCATGTCGGCGTCATCCCGGGCATGAAAGAATTTCTCGCAGCCTACGTCTCGACCAAGGCCATCGGTGAAGATGGTTATCTCGTGAAGAAGGGCCTGATCGCGATGCCGGCGGCGGACCTTGCGACGGCAACGAAAGCCGCGACTGAACTCACTGCGATGGCCGCGCCGGAGAAATAACATGCTGCATGGTCGGCGCGTAAGCGCCGACTATCGGCCCGATTACGTGCGAGGTCGTGCTGTTGTGTTTGCCAGCCCCAGTTGAGGGGACAGCGGTATATCGCGGTAGCTCGGTCTCGCCGTCTTCGGTCACGCGTCACGAACTCATGTGCCGATTGTCCGCGCGACGGACTTCACCAACCCACTGCCGTAGCGTAAAATCTAGTAGAACAAACTCGACACGCTCTCCTCGCGGCTGGTGCGCAAAATCGCTTCACCAATCAGCGGCGCGATCGAAATCACGCGGATATTTTTCGCGGCCCGCACCGCTTCCGTCGGCAAAATAGAATCCGTAATGACCAGCGACGTCAGCCGCGAATTCTGAATGCGATTGACCGCGCCGCCCGATAGAACACCATGCGTGATGTACGCGGTGGCTTGCGTCGCGCCATTCTTCAACAGTGCCTCGGCTGCATTGACCAGCGTGCCGCCGCTGTCGACAATGTCGTCGATCAAAATGCAGCGCTTGCCATCAACTTCACCGATGACATTCATGACCTCGCTCTCGCCGGCGCGCTCACGTCGCTTATCGCAAATCGCAATTGGCGCGTTGATGCGTTTGGCAAGGGCGCGTGCGCGCACCACGCCGCCAACGTCCGGCGATACAACCACGACATCGTCGGTGCCGCCGAAGATCTCCTCGATGTCGCGCGTGATGACGGGAGCTGCGAACAAATTGTCGGTCGGAATGTCGAAAAAGCCCTGAATTTGGCCAGCGTGCAGATCTAGCGTCAGCACGCGATCGGCGCCCGCGCGTTCGATCAGGTTGGCGACCAGCTTGGCCGAAATCGGTGTTCGAGGCCCAGGCTTGCGATCCTGTCGCGCATAACCGAAGTAGGGCACAACCGCTGTCACGCGTCGCGCCGACGAGCGCTTGCAGGCGTCGATCAGGATCAGCAATTCCATCATGTTGTCGTTCGCCGGGAACGACGTCGACTGCACGATGAACACGTCCTGGCCGCGCACATTCTGCTGGATCTCGTCGAAGATTTCCATGTCGGCGAAGCGCTTCACCTGGCCCTTCGTCATAGGCAATTTCAGGTAGGCCCCAATCGCGTCCGCCAAGGGCCGATTGCTATTGCCGGAGACGATCTTCACGATGTGTACTCTCCGGCATCCGCCGCTGCATGGGTCGCAGCCTGTGACGGCCTCATAGCAAGCGCGCTGGCAGGGTTCAACCGCCCAAGCCGCAACCGCGTCAGCAAGTGACGCGCTGCGGCGGGACGAGATGGATGACTGTGCTGGGTAAAGCGCTAGTTAATGGCCTTCGCCTGCGGCAACAGCTTCAAAATGCCTTGCGCCGCCGCCGCTGCCGCCGCATCCGCTGTCTTGCCCCACGATCCGTCGAGCGAACCCTGCGGAACCTCATTCTTCTGCGAGACGGTGCCGAGCTTCTTGCCAGACGGATCGACCACATTCCAATCGATCGTGATCGGCTGCTTGCCGTCCTTGGCAAGCCCCATCGCGACCTTGCCCTCGACCTTATAGGTCTGCGGGCTGGCAGCCGACGTCAGCGTCACGCCATTCTTGGTGAGCTCACGTTGGATGGCGGTGGTCAACGTGCTGCTGCCGTCACCCGGCGCGCCGACAACCATTGGCACCATCGTCGTGATCGGACCGCTGGGTTCAATGCTGCCCGTGGTCTGCGTTGCGGCTGGCGAGGCAAGTGCTGCTGGTGACGCCGCCGCTGTCGCCAACGGTGCCGCGCGAGCAGCCGATGTACCCGCCGCCGATGCTGACGCTGACGCGACAGTGCCGGATGATCCAGCTAACGGCGCGGCGCTGGCGACGGGGACGCTGGAGCTGCCAGG
>JANMII010000059.1:0-29741 GCA_031375665.1 Hyphomicrobium sp. | reverse complement strand
CGAATCTGACGCGACTATCCAACGAGAATGGCCCGTCTGCAGCGAGGTCGATTTCCACGCCCGATTTTTCGGCCCACGCCTTCAATCGCGCTAGGCTCGCGCCGTGAATAAAAACCTGGCCGACGAATTTTGGCTTGTTGTCTGCCGTGTCAATATCGCCCGACATCAGCAACCGCGAGCCGCCAGGTAAACCGGCTTGCAATTCGGTGATGCGGACCGCGCCCTTGCTGCGCTGTGCGTTGATCTTCAAGCCCCCGGCGGCTTCGCCAGCGATCTTGACGTTTTCGAGGTCAATGTTGGCTGATGCATCCCCATCACCGGCAACTCCAACCAATAAGCCATCTGCCAGTTTTTTGAGTTCGGCGAAGGTTGCATCTTGCCCTGCTCGACCAGCTAATCGATCGAGGTCCAACCATTTCGACGACAATTGCACATCAAGACGCGGCGTGCCGGTCCATTTGGCAGATGCCATGCCGGTGACGCGTTGGGGCTCGATGGCATTTTCGATCGAGATGACAATATCCGACAGCATTGCGGAACTAGTATCGCCAGTCGCAATTGCTTTGAAGTCCAGCGTGGCGGCCGCAGCCGCAGACTTTTGTTGGCCAATGGTCAGGTTGCCGTCTTGCGGCGAGCCCGCACTGGCGTCAGCCACCATCGCAAACGTGCCCGTCAACGCACCGCTGAATTTTGGCTGAGACGAAATCGCCTCGACTTTGCCGTCAAACAGCAGCGTGTTTTGATTGACGTCTGACCGGGTCGCTGTTTTCAGAGTAAAGCTGCCGTCTGCATCGATTGAAGACGTAGCGAAGCGCAGATCGCGCGGCTCGCCGCCCCAAGCTGCCGTGCCACCAAACCGAACGGGTCCGGCAAGACCATCGGCAGCCAACTCACCATTTATTTTTTCGACCCGCATCACCGATTGCGCCGACGCATTGAATATGGCGACGGTGCCGTCGATTAACTTGACAGAATGCAGCGTGACATCGCGCGGCACGAACGGGAGCGAGCCTGGCTGCAGACGGATGCTTGACCAATTGCCACCGCCTTTATCATCCAACGCCAGCGTCAAGACCGGGCGCTCAAGCTCAATTTTGTTGGCTTCGAGCACGCCCCGGATCAACGGCGAAATCGCCAGCCACATCGTAAAGCTGTCAGCACTTAAAAAGGGCTGACCGGTCTGGCCCGACACATCGGCAAGGCGTAGTTTTTCAAATCTGACGTAAGGCGTTGGCAAAAACCGAACGTTGACATCGCCACTGACGCGGACGTCGCGGCCCAGCACCTTGCTGGCCTCTTCCTCGAACACGCCGCGATAGCCGTTCCAGTCAATCATGGTGGGAACTGCGAACAATGCCGCAAGTGCGATTACCAGAAAGCCGCCGATATAGAGGAGTGCGTTGTTCATGAACCAGAGCTCTCGGCGGCCTTGCCGGCGCGCCTCTTTGCGTCATGCCACCCGCCACCGGCCCGCCGGGGTGCGGTCATACCACGTTCGGCCCAGATCATCGCACACGCGCGATCATCCCTGAACTGAAAAATGGCCGCTATTCCAGCCAGTTGATCGACATGTGGATGATCGAGGCAGGGCTAAATTTGATGCGTAAAATGCAATTCTGACGGTTGTAGGACGAAGGTGCATACGCTACCTCCCTAAGATGACAGAGACGACTACCCAAATGTCTGAAGCCAACGATGACGGTGCGCCCGACGATCCGCCGTTCGATCTGCCCGAAGCACCCGCTAATCGCCGCGCAGATAGCATCAGGTCCGCGTCACCACCACGCGATATGCGGCCTATTTCTGAGCGTGCTATCGCGGCGAACGCACTCGCGCCAGCTCATCAACCTGCGTCGTACCTCGATGGGCTAAATCCTGAGCAGCGGGACGCCGTGGTCAGCACCGATGGTCCGTTGCTGGTTTTAGCTGGTGCCGGCACTGGTAAAACCCGAGTTCTGACAACCCGCATCGCGCACATTCTGGCAACCAATCGCGCTTACCCGTCGCAAATCCTCGCCGTCACTTTTACCAATAAAGCCGCGCGCGAAATGAAGGATCGCATTGGTACGCTGATTGGCGGAGCTGTCGAAGGCATGGCGTGGCTCGGCACGTTTCACGCCATCGGCGTCAAGATATTGCGCCGTCACGCCGAACTTGTCGGTCTCAAATCCGGCTTTACGATCCTCGATCCCGACGACCAGTTGCGCTTGATCAAACAAGTTCTTGAAGCAGCCAATGTGGACAAAGAGCGATGGCCTGCGCGCCAGTTGGCGGGCTTGATCGATGGCTGGAAAAACCGCGGCCTGACGCCTGACAAGGTTCCAGCCGCCGATGCGTTTTCGTTTGCCGCCGGAAAGGGGCGCGATCTTTACGCCGCCTACCAATCGCGCCTCAAGGAGCTGAACGCCTGCGACTTCGGCGATCTTCTGCTTGAATGCCTGCGACTGTTTCGCGAGCACCCCGACGTTCTCGCCGACTACCATCGTCGCTTTCGTTACATCCTCGTCGACGAGTACCAAGATACCAACGTTGCCCAATACCTTTGGCTGCGGTTTCTCGCTAAAGGCTGCCCGAACATCTGTTGCGTTGGCGACGACGATCAATCGATCTACGGCTGGCGCGGCGCTGAGGTCGAAAACATTCTGCGATTCGACAAAGATTTTCCTGGCGCCAAAGTTATTCGGCTGGAGCGCAACTATCGCTCGACGGGTAACATTCTGGCGACCGCTGCCAGTTTGATTTCGAAGAACGAGAGCCGCCTCGGCAAGACGCTCTTCACCGATGGCGCCGACGGCGACAAAGTTGCGGTCGCCAATTTTTGGGACGACGAAGCAGAAGCACGCGCCATCGGCGACGACATTGAAAATATCCAGCGCACGCGAAAACCATTAAACGACGTCGCAGTTTTGGTTCGCGCATCGTTTCAAATGCGTGTCATCGAAGATCGTTTCATCACCCTTGGACTACCGTACCGGGTTATCGGCGGACCACGGTTTTACGAGCGGCAAGAAATCAAGGATGCCATCGCATACCTGGAAGTTGTCGCAAATCCGTCGAATGACCTGAAATTCGAGCGCATCATCAATGTGCCAAAGCGCGGCCTCGGCGATACCACCGTCAAACGCGTCCACGAACTTGCGCGCGCCCGCGGCGTGTCGTTGCATCAAGCCGCGCGCGAAATTGTTGAAACCGACGAATTGGCCGGCAAAGCCCGAAAATCCTTATCAGATTTGGTCCAATCGTTTGAACGTTGGCGCGGCCGGCTTGATGGCATGCGCCACACCGAACTCGCCGAACAGATATTCGACGAGTCCGGTTACACCGCCATGTGGCAAGCCGACAAGAGTCCGCAAGCTCAAACTCGGCTTGAGAACTTGAAAGAACTCGTGCGCTTCATGCACGACTTCGAAAGCCTTGCTGGTTTCCTTGAACACGTGTCGCTGGTGATGGACGCCGACAAGGGCAACGATGGCGAGCGCGTCTCGCTGATGACGCTCCATGCCGCCAAGGGTTTGGAGTTCGCCACTGTGTTTCTGCCCGGCTGGGAGGAAGGCTTGTTTCCACACCAACGGTCGCTCGATGAAAGTGGCAAAGCTGGCTTGGAAGAAGAGCGCCGTTTGGCTTACGTCGGCGTTACCCGCGCAAAGCGTTTTGCTAAAATTTCATTTGCGCAAAACCGTCGCAACCGTGGCCTCTACCAATCAGCTGTGCCGTCTCGGTTTGTCGATGAACTGCCAGCCGACAACGTCGATGTGATCGAAAGCCCGTCGCCCTATGGCGGCATCACGCAGAGCTACGGCGCGACCAGCATGTACGGCAGTAGCCGCTTCGATCGAACGTCCGCAGCGCAACCTTTTGCGTCCGGGTATCAGACGCCAGGGTGGCAACGCGCTCAGCAAACATGGTCAACCAATCGCGAAACTAAGAAGCCACGTGCCCCGATTACGCTCGAAGGCGAACTTGTTGCGTCGTCAGCCGCCAGTGCGCCCGCTTTCAATAAAGGCGCACGCGTTGTGCATGAAAAATTTGGTGACGGTACAGTCACTGTTGTCGATGGCAATAAGCTCACCATCGACTTCGACGACGGCACAACAAAACGCGTGGTGGCGAGTTTCGTTGATCTTGCCTGAGCGTCGACCGCGTCGGCCTACGATGCGACCGCAGATCGATATGCTCGGCTCCGTGATGCAACCGTCACCGTCTTGCTGCCCCAATCATTCATCATTCTGCTGATTGCGCGAGTCACATTGAGGCGCTTCATGCCTCGGGGGGTGTGGAACTGAGCAGGGCATACGGCGTTGGGAGGGTAGAACCGAGAATGGGAGCTACCAATGAACACTTCTCTCAAGTTTTTGCGTGGCGATACAGTGACCGGCGGCCGAGGACGTCAAAACTCGGCGCAAGCGACTGGGGGTTATCTTGGCTGTACGAGCGAGCCTGGCAGCAAGCAGGGAAGCCACCGTGCCAACGTTGCGACCGGGGTCGTTGATGACGTTGAGCCTTATACGGACGAACAATTGCGGATGATGCCAATCGCACACCAGTATTCGTCATAACGGCGTTAAATACGCCGCCAGTAAGCGCCAATCCGGTGGAGGGGCTTGTGAAATCAGAACGGCGTCGACATCCAGTCGGCGCCGTTTTTCTTCGCCACTCATATTACATTGTTGCGCTATGCCGCTGCCCTGCGTTCTTTGATCATGTCCCAGGCGGCGTTGATTTGTTTCATCCGCGCTTCGCGACGACGGCGATCGGCTTCGTCGCGGGCATAGTCCGGATGCCACGTCATCCGCAGCGCATCGACAAGTTTTTTTGCCACTGCTGGTGGCGCATCAGCATTGAGACCAAGCAGTCGATAAGCGTCGTGACGTGTGCGCGGCATGGGGCCAGCATGGTGATCGTCGGCGTGTTCAGAACGCTCGCCCGGCGCATTGATGGCACTTCGCGCGATGCGCGAAATACGATCGAGTTCGCGCAGTAACGTGCGGAAGATCGCAGCTGACTGATCCGGCGCTCGGCGACGGAGATTTTTTTCAGCGTCTTTGGCTCGCGCGCGCACCCGATCAATCTCACCCTGCAAGACATCGCGCAGCAGCAATCCGTCTGGCAATGTTGCAACCAACAAATCCGTCTCAGCCAGACGCGCTTCGACGATCGGCATGGACTGCGAAAGCGCATCATCCGAATGGCTCGCGCGCTGAGGCCGCAAAGTTGCAAGGCAGCCTGCGACCCACGTGATCCATTGCGAGGCTACTGAGACCAGCACTGTCGCGATGTTGGCAATCGAGACGTGCCGCACCAGTCGTTGCCATTCTGGCAGCCAAGTCGAAGCCCGCGTGGTTGCGCTGAACCCGCCACGCATCACGTCTGGCATGCGTCCAGCAACGACCAAGCTTGCGGCCATCAACATTGCTAGCACTGTCAGAAGAACGGTCGCGACCCTCGCCAGCCCACTTTCAGCGACTGGCAGCACATCGACCTGGACCACTGTCTCCCACGCTGGACCTGACGATTGCGAGCGGAACGCGCGACTTGGACTTTCGATCACACTGTCGGGCGACAAATCTTGCATCGCGACGGGCGAAATCAGCACTGACTTTTTCGATGTTGAGTAAGACGGCAAAACGAGCCGACCAGCAACCGCACTGACCGGCGCAAACCCCGCTGGCAGCCCGATTGGAAGTTTGGCGCCATGTTCGCGCGCGGCCGCTGCAAACTTTGCCCATGCGACGCGTTTATCGCCACACATGACGTTAAATCGGTGAACCATCATGGTCACGCAGGCCGCCGATGGACCTGATCCGCAAGATGTGAATGGTTGCTCATCACGAGCACCCACGATGGCGTACGAGATCTCAGATGAAGCGCTCAACTGCGGCTCGCCGTTTTTCATGCCGCAGCTAAACGGAACGAGCAACTCGTCCGCCACCACCGGCGACGCGACCGCTAGGCTAATTCCAAGCACAACCAATGCGGCTATGCGACATTTAAGAAAGTCCGCTGTACCCACGCCACGCCCCCCGACGTTTGTTGCCCGTTTCTCCAGAGCGTAGCCGAACAGTGGCGCTGGTGTGGCGACAAATTCAGTTATGAACCATTGTGTCCAATCCGATAAGTTGTGCTCACGAAGTCGCGAACTCGTTGCCTTATCGAGCTGATTTTTGGTGCCGGCCCCCGGGTTTTGTCGTGCAAGCAAACGACGCTCGCCGACAAAATGCCGTCGCGTGAGGGGCTTAGGCTCGACAACGTCGATTTGATACCGGTACAAACGGGCTGACTGTGCGAGCAAACTCACGCGGAGCATCCGCGGCTGGCGGTGTCGACAAGAGGGTCAAATCGTTCTTGTTCCGGACCGCTGGAAATGCCGGAACCAGAAGCTGGAACGTGACTCTGGAGCTTGCCGCCAAAACGTGACGCTGGAACGCAACGGGAGTTTGACGGCCATGACTTCGGCAGAGTTCGCACAGGGTCGTACACGCCGATCATTCTTCGATCGATTTCGGGCCCGCCCGCAAACATCATCACCCGTACAGGGTTCGCAGCGCACGGTCGGCACAGCATCGGCCGCCTCAGCAGCCGTTGGCGCTGCATCGGCTGATGCAAGCGATATCCTCCGTCCCGATGAAGTGCGCAAACGCGAACGGTTTATCCCGGTAACGCGCTATGCCCTTTTGGATCGCTTAACTCTCGAACACATTTGGAAGCCTGGACAAGCCAAAGACGCGCGGCGTTTTTTCCGGTTCCTCGATTATTGGCGACAGCAGCAGTACCACGCAGCGCTGTTGGAGCTTGAGCAAAGCTACGAAGCATTTTCGCCAGACACAGACTTGCTGGTCACACGACAATTTAGTGCAACCGACCGCCGCATCCTTAAGACGCGCGTGATCGCGGGCATTGAAGGTCTCCTCCAGCGCGCCAACTTCGAACGCATCGATCCAGCCGACGTGTCGCTCATTTTGACCCGTGAAACGCATTACGGTTTAGACCTGAACGTCGACATGGATGCCTTTGAAGATATCCTTATTTATTACCGGGGCGCTTCGAACAAAAAGTACGAGCGCCGCCGCATGCAGCGCTTTATGCGCAAAGAAGAATTCGATGTGCCGGTCTTCAATCGTTTGTTTCTGTGTTTCAAACTGAAGCCGTTCGAGGTGCGCGTCGAAGAAGTCATGCGGCTTGAAAAAGTCGATCGGCCGACGGCTGAGAAAAAACTTCGTAAGTTGCGCGCAAACTTGCCGACCGGCATTAGCGACAGCAATATCTACCTAAAGCTGTTCAAAAATATCCCGCGTACCGATATCGAGATGGTGTTTCCCAACACTCAAGTGCGTTTCCGCTTGTTCGACAAACTCCGGCTTGGCTTGAGCGCGGGTGGTGGCCTTGGCATGGGTGCCGTCGGGGCTGCGGGCAAAATCGCGTTGCTGACAACCAATCCGATTGCGGCTGCCGGGGCAGCGGTAGGGCTTGGTTCGGTCGCATTTCGCCAAGCCATGGGCTTCATGAATCAGAAGCAACGTTACATGGTCGTGATGGCGCAGAATCTATATTTTCACACCATGGCGGACAACCGTGGCGCTATTCTTAAGATTGCCGCCCGCGGCTGCGAAGAAGACATCAAAGAAGAGATGCTGCTCTATAGCGTGCTGAGCAAAGAGCCAGCGAACCGGTCCGACCTGCCAGCGATTGACGCAGCCATTGAGCAGTTTCTGACGCGCGCCTACGGCGTTGCCGTCGACTTCGATATCAACGACGCACTTGAGCGGCTGTTGCGTGATGGTGTGGTGCGCGAAGATACCGACGGCCGTTTGAGGGTTTTGGCACCGGCTGAAGCTGCAGCCCATATCGACAGCAAATGGGATTCCTATCTCGATTCCCTACCCGATCCGTTGAGCCCCGAAGGCTACGAAGTGATGGGCGCTGCCGCGCCCGTGAAATCCTGACCACGCCATGACCCTTCGTAAAGTGACTGCGGATTTTGCCGATCGCCAGCTTGCCTATCGCGTTGGCAGTACGCTTCAAGACATCCTTGAGCCAACACCCGATGCACTGACCGTTTTCGAAGCGGGTGCTTCACGATGGCGGGTCGAAGCTTACTTCGACGACGACGCGAGCGACGATGATTCAGCCCGCGATTTTAAGGCCGAGCTCAAAGCCTACATCACCGACCCGTTACCAGATTTTATCATTGAAGACGTCCCTGATCTGAACTGGGTCGCACTCTCGCAGGCTGCGTTGCCACCCGTTGCTGCCGGGCGTTTCACAATTCATGGCAGCCACGACCGCGATCGCGTGCCACGCGGCCCGCACTCTATCCTGATCGACGCAGGCGAAGCGTTTGGTACGGCTCATCATGCGACAACGCATGGCTGCTTGCTGGCCATCGACCGCCTGGTCCGAAGCCAGACCTTCACCACGGTTTTGGATCTTGGCTGTGGTTCCGGCGTATTGGCGATTGCAGTTGCCAAAGCGTTGCCGCGCGCCGCGATCATCGCGACCGATCTTGATCGCCAATCGGTGAAGGTTGCGACTGAGAACGTCCGCCTCAACGGCGTCGCAAACCGTATCGCGCTCACAACCGCGTCGGGCGTCGATCACATGTGGCTGCGCCAATCGCCGCCTTTCGAATTGGTGATTGCTAACATTCTCGCTGGTCCGTTGATCCGCCTTGCGCCTGCCATGGCGCGAACCGTGGAGCGCGGCGGCACGCTGTTGTTGTCGGGCATTTTAATTCCGCAAGCGCCTCAAGTGATTGCTGCCTATCGATCGGCTGGCTTTCATCTCGTCGCCCATGACCGCATTACAGGATGGTCGACGTTGACACTGAAGCGACGATAATCTGATGCACAACGGCTTCCCTCCCTTCACGCCAACGAATTAAGACATCACGCATGTTCCAAACCTTCGAAGCCTCTTCTGGCCCAACTCACGTCGCTGAGCGGATCGCAGCATTGCGTGCTTGGATGCGCAAAGCCAAGATCGACGCCGTGATTGTGCCACGTGCCGATGAGCACCAAGGCGAATACGTGCCGCCGTCAGCCGAGCGTCTGCAGTGGTTGACTGGTTTTACTGGATCAGCCGGCATCGCAATCATTACACGCAAAGCTGCAGTGCTGATGATCGACGGCCGCTACACCGTGCAAGCCAAAGCCGAAACCGACACTGAAATTGTCAGCGTGTCGTTGCTAGCGCGGGCGCGAATGCACGAGTGGCTGCAGGAAAACCTTGCACGCAAAGGCATTGTTGGGTTCGACCCGTGGCTACACACCATCGCCGAAGTTCGCCGCGTGTCGAGTGCGCTGGCCGTTCACGGCATTACATTCAAAGCCTTGCCAAAAAATCCAATCGATATCGTTTGGGGCAAGCACCGGCCAAAGCCGCCAACGTCAATTGTCGTTCCGCATCCGATTGCGCTCTCTGGCACATCGGCTGAACAAAAAATACAAGCCATCCAAGCCACGCTCAAGACCGATCGCCAGCACGCTGTCGTGCTGACTTTGCCCGACAGCATCTGCTGGGCGTTTAACATTCGCGGCAGCGACGTTGCGCACAATCCGGTGGCGCTGGCGTTTGCGATCATTCCAGCGAGCGGCAAGGCGGAGATATTTATTTCGCCCGAGAAAGTCGACGTAATGGCGCGACAGCATCTTACAGGTGTGGCGCGGATTTCGCCGCCATCAGCGCTGGTCGATCGTCTGAAGGCTCTCAAAACAGCCGACAAACATGTCCGCGTTGATTTCAACACAGCAGCCTACTGGTTCGAGCGCACACTCGGGCGAAAAAGCTGCGTGGCTGGCGCCGATCCATGCATTTTGCCAAAAGCTATCAAGTCGTCAGCGGAGATTTCCGGCACACGCGCGGCTCATGTTCGGGATGGCGTTGCCGTTGCGCGCTACCTGTGTTGGCTGGATGATGCAATCGAAAGCGGCACGCTTGATGAGATCACTGCGGTTCAAAAACTTGAAGAGATCCGAGCGCAAACCGGCGCGCTTCGCGACATCAGCTTTCCAACGATTTCAGGATCAGGTCCCCACGGCGCTATCGTCCATTATCGCGTGACAACCGCCACCAATCGCACGCTGCGGCCGGGCGAATTGTTTTTGCTCGACAGTGGCGCGCAATATCAAGACGGCACCACCGACATCACCCGCACGATCGCGATCGGTGCGCCAAGCGAGGACATGCGCCAGCACTTTACGGCTGTGCTGCGTGGTCATATCGCGATCGCCACAGCTCGGTTTCCAAAAGGCACGCGCGGGATTGATCTCGATCCGTTTGCCCGCCGCGCGCTGTGGGATCTGGGTTGCGATTATGATCACGGCACGGGCCATGGCATCGGCAGCTACCTTTCGGTGCACGAGGGCCCGCAATCGATCTCGCGCGCTGGAATGGCCGTGTTGCAGCCAGGGATGCTGCTCTCAAATGAGCCTGGATATTACAAAGAGGGCTGCTACGGCATCCGGCTTGAAAACGTGGTGCTCGTGTCAGAACTCGCACCCGTTACCAATGGCGATCGGCCAATGATGCATTTCGAAACTTTGACGTTTGCGCCTTTTGATCGCCGCTTGGTCGTGGCCGACGCGCTGACAGCGGCCGAACGAACGTGGCTGAATACCTATCACGCTTCAGTCTATAAAACGCTCGCAAGCCACCTCGATAAAACGACGCGCGATTGGCTGCGCAAAGCGACGACTGACATCTAGCGCCAACGAACTCTCCCGTCTTTCAGGCCAGCGTCGACATCGAGCCTCGGTCGATCAACGCCAGCCATTCGTCTTCAGTTAACACTGTGACGCCTAGTCCGCGCGCTGTCGCCAATTTCGATCCAGCCTCAGCACCAGCGACCACATAATCGGTTTTTTTCGAGACCGAACCTGCGACTTTGGCGCCAAGTCGTTCGGCTTGTGCTTTGGCTTCACCTCGCGTCAAGCGCGCTAAAGTACCGGTAAACACCACCGTTTTGTCGCTGATTGGACTGCTCTCGCGCACGACCCGGACGTAATCCGAAACTGTGATTTCCGCCAGCAATGCCTGCACTTGTTCAGCATTGTGGGGTTCACCAAAAAAGTCGATCAGGGCATCGACAACGGTCGCACCGATTCCTTCGATGTTATCGATCTCACGATAGGCTTCGCTTTTTGGCCCGCCTGCCACGGCTGCCATGATAGCAGCGATCGTGGCATCCAGCGCACCGTAAGCTTTGGCGAGGTCCCGCGCGGTTGTCTCACCAATGTGTCGAATGCCGAGTGCAAACAAGAACCGATCAAGCGGCACGGTGCGACGGGCATCGATCGCGGCGAACATTTTTTCGACGGAGGTTTTGCCAAACCCTTTCAAAGTCCGCAGCGGATTTGCGTGGTCGCCATCACGTCGCTGCAGCGTAAAAATGTCTGCGGGCGTTGCGATGCGTTTATCGTCGAACAGAAATTCGATTTTCTCCGAACCGAGCCCTTCGATGTCGAGGGCATTGCGCGACACGAAATGCCGAAGGCGCTCTTTGGCTTGAGCCGGGCAAATCAATCCGCCCGTGCATCGTCTCACGACATCGGCGACGCCAGTCGTTTCGTCAATGTCACGCACTGCATGGCTGCCGCAAGCCGGGCACGTCTGCGCAAATCGATATGGCTCAGCGCCATCTGGCCTTTTATCGAGCAAAACCTCAACCACTTGCGGAATAACGTCGCCTGCCCGCTGGACTACGACCGTATCGCCGATGCGAATGTCCTTGCGGGCGATTTCGTCTTCGTTGTGCAGCGTGGCGTTCGATACAACGACGCCCCCGACGGTTACTGGTTCCAGCTTTGCAACGGGCGTCAGCGCGCCGGTTCGGCCGACCTGAATTTCAATGTCGCGCAACACGGTTGTTGCGCGCTCGGCTGCGAATTTATGCGCTACGGCCCAGCGCGGCGCACGTGACACGAAGCCCAGCCGATCCTGATAATCGAGACGGTTCACTTTGTAGACAACGCCGTCGATGTCATAGCCGAGACTCGATCGCCGACCCTCCATGCCGCGGTAATAGGCCAGCAAGTCAACTGTGGTTCTACACACCTGCATTTCGGGGTTGGTTGGAAACCCCCAGCGCGCGAAGCCAGCGACAACATCGGCTTGGGTTTCGCCCGGCAATTCTGGGGCAGCACCCCAGGCATAGGCGAAAAATCGCAACGGCCGTTTTGCGGTAATGGTTGGATCGAGCTGGCGGAGCGAACCTGCAGCAGCATTGCGCGGATTGGCGAAAACTTTATCGCCAACTGCTTCCTGCGCCTGATTGAGCGCTGCGAAATCAGCGTGGCTCATATAAATTTCGCCTCGCACTTCAATCGTTGCGGGCCATGTTTTGCCCGCTAATCGATGCGGAATTTCGGCAATCGTCTGGACATTAGCCGTTACGTTTTCACCTTCCGCACCATCGCCCCGCGTCGCGGCTTGGACCAGTGTCCCGGCCTCATACAGCAGCGAAATCGATAACCCATCGATTTTCGGTTCGGCGGTGACATCTAGCGGCGCATCAGCATCAAGCTTCAGGAAGCGCCGAACGCGGTCGACGAATTCAGCGACGTCGGTATCGCTGAAGGCATTCGACAACGATAACATCGCAACCGCATGTCGAACTTTGCCGAAGGCTTGGACCGGCGGCGCACCGACGGTCTTCGTCGGGCTCAATGCACTCGCAAACTCAGGATGCGCTGCCTCGAGCTCCAGTAACCGACGACGAAGCGCATCGTAGGCGGCGTCAGAAATTTCCGGCGCGTCGCTTTGATAATAAAGCGCGTCATGTCGCTGGATTTCAGCACTCAGCGCGGTCCATTCCACCAGAGCCGACGCGTGTGCGCCATCGCCCTCTTGTGCCGCACGCATGACCACTGTCGATTTTGCTTTTTTGTGTCGAGCCATCATGCCGCCCCGGCGCTGCGTGCGGCTGGCCATGAAACCGGCGACCACACGGACATGGCAAACCCGGCAGACGAGATCCTGCCGCTAGTTTGTGTCACGGGCGGTGCTAGCATATCGGTTGGCAACGATCGAGCAGCGAAACGAGGTCAGCCCGCGCTGCCAAGGCCAAATTTCGGCACGGATTTCCAGGCCTTCGACATCCACGAGTCGCCGTCTTCGCGCGGCTCAAGACCACCAGACTGCAAAAGTGCGTACGATTCTTTGTACCACTTGCTGTCGGGGAAGTTGTGGCCGAGCACAGCTGCCGCGTTCTGCGCTTCTTTGGTGATGCCAAGCGACATGTAGCACTCAGTCAGGCGAGCCAGCGCTTCTTCGACATGGGCCGTGGTCTGGTAATCGCTGACGACGGCCTTGAACCGATTAATAGCCGCCACATAGTTTTTGCGCTTCAAATAATAGCGCCCAACTTCCATTTCAGAGGCCGCGAGGTTGTCTTCGGCAATCCTGATCCGGTTGTCGGCGTTGACGGCGTACTCGCTGTCGGGATAGCGCGTCTTCAAGGTCTTCAACTGTTCGAGCGCCTTGCGGGTCGGCGTTTGATCGCGATTGGGCCCCTTGATCTCGTCGAAATAGGATGACGCGATGATGTGATGGGCGAGCGGCGCTTCCTTTGTGCCTGGGTGCAGCGCAACGTACCGTTCCGCCGACGCAATGGCCTCAGGCGATTTGCCACCCCGATAGTAAGCGTAGGCCGCCATCACGATGGCGCGACGCGCTTCCGGCGAATACGGATGCTCGCGGTCGAGGGCTTCAAACTTTTTGGCTGCGTCGTCAAACTTACCAGCGTTCATCAATGCGTCGCCGTCGGCAAACATTTTCGATGGTGCGTCGGGATTGAGCGCCCCAGTCAAATCGGGTGCGGACGACGCGCATCCGGCCAGCGCTAAAAGGGCTGCCAGCGCAGCTACGCGGTAGAGCCCGAAGTTGGCCCGCTGCGTTAAACCGACGTGGATCTCGCCACGGGCGCGTCGCTTCAAATCTGATGGACGGCTGCACACGTGTCTGACTTTCAATCCAGCGACCTGCGTTTTCCGGTCTTCAATGCGAAACCAAGCTGCCAGTTAATCTGATGCTCTGTTGGCGTCGTAGCACTCAACCGCGCGACCACAAAACATCAATCAAATCGTTGACACGACACGCCGGTGGATACGTTGCGCGCCAAACGCGACCACCAGCTCGCGGACACCACGACGTGTGCCACCAGACGACCCGCCGTGCTCCGACGCTAGCTTTCAAATACGACCGGATCCGGGCAAGTTGCCCGAACCATAAAAACCGAAATTCTCGAAGTCGACGCTACGCCGGATTTCCGTTTGCGGACACTACTCGGCGGCAGAGATCCCAATCGACCGCCCTAAAGGTGCCATCGAACGGGTTGCACGGGTCTTCGGTGCGTGCACGACTGTCCAATTCGCCTCGTCTGCGAACAAAGCCTGCAGAACCATCGAATTTAACTTATGTCCGCCCTTGTAAGACCGGAATGCGCCGAGCAACGGAGAGCCTGCGAGTGCCAAGTCACCAACGGCATCTAGCATTTTGTGGCGAACGAACTCCTGCGGATACCGCAAGCCTTCACGGTTCATCACTTTGTCTTCGCCAAGCGCCACCGTATTGGTCAGATCAGCGCCCAAGGCGAGACCCGCTTTCCACAGCTTTTCGACATCGCTCATAAAGCCAAAGGTGCGCGCTTTTGAGAGCTCGTGACGGAAGACGCCCGGGCTCATTTCAAAGCTCAATCGCTGGCGACCGATAATTGGCGTCGCGAAATCAATTTCCACGTCGAGACTGAAGCCTGAATGTGGGGCCAATTCGCCCCAGCAGTCACCTTCCTCGACGCGAACCGGCTTCAACACCTTGATATACTTGCGAGGCTCGGACAGCTCCCGAATGCCGACGCGGTCGATTGCCTCGACGAACACGGCCGAACTTCCGTCCATGATCGGAACTTCTTTGCTGTCGATCTCGATGTAGAGATTGTCGATCGAGAGGCCACGAAGAGCGGCCAAAAGATGCTCGACAGTTCCGACAGTGACACCGGCATCGTCACCGATGACCGTGCATAAAGTGAGATTTTTAACAGCCCCGACGTCAGCTGCAATTTCCGCTATGACCCTGCCCCGTTTGGTGACAAGAAAACGGAGCCCGGTATCAGCCTCTGCTGGATGCAGTGTTAGCGATACCGGAGCTCCGCTGTGCACCCCCGTGCCTGTCAAATGGATCTCGCGAGCAAGCGTTGTTTGCCGCGCACCGATGAATCGATTCGACATTCTGCGCCGTCCCTCAAATTCTATTTGGTGGGCCGCTGCTCCCCAGCATCATGCGACCAACCACCCCCAAACCAGCCTAAAAATCTGTCATATTTTGTTCGTGCCTGCCGATCTTTTGTGACCGTGTCTTGCACGAACGACTGACTTTCTTGCTCGTTCGTAATGAGACGCTAACTGCTTCGCCTAGTAGCGACAAATCACGCTTTCTTACACTCTGTTACTCAATTATGCGCTTGTCTCCGCTGGCAAATTTCTGCAGCAGCGTGCTGTCTCAACGGCGTTCACGACCAAACAAAATCGGTAGCGCGGTGTCGTTCTCGTGCGTGCTGGTGTCCGCTGTGGCGCTACGAGCCGCATCACTTGGTGGTGCCGCGGCGCGACTACGACCTGTAATTCGACCAAAGAAACCTGACGTTTTTCGCTGATCTGTTCGCGCCTGCGTGCCAGCTTGTTTGGCGTGCCATTCTTTTTGGCCGACAGCGGGAAAGTCATCGACGCTGGGCATGCGTCGTTGCCCGCGCGGGATCTCAGCTGGCGCTGCCGGCTGAAAATTTCCGCCAGTCGGCAGTGACCCGCTTGTCGGCTGTTGGCCACGACCTTGCGGCACGGCTGCTTGAGACGGGTATGGAAGCCCGTCCTCGATCGTCACGTTGCCGGGTGCAGACCACGTCTCGCGGGCATGTCGAATTTGATCCTGCAGGTCACTGATTGGCGCAATTTGAGGCGGCGGCATAACCGACGACGTCTGCAGCGCTTCACTCAAGCGACGCTGCACATCGCCATCGGCCGGTGCGTACTGCGGCGCGCCGTAGCTCGCCGCGGCTGATGGCGCGTAGCCGCCTTGCGGTTGTGGCACAAACGGAAATGGCTGCGGCTGATGAGCTGGGATCTTGGCTGCCAGCGCGGGATGCTGGGCGACTTCGCCAAGTCGCCCCATACCGGACGCCACGATCGACACGCGAATGCGATCGCCGAGTTGCTCGTCGAACGTGGCGCCGACGATAATGTTGGCCTCCGGGTCGACTTCTTGGCGCACGCGACTGGCGGCCTCATCGACTTCATACAGCGTCATATCGCGGCCGCCAGTGATCGACAGCAGGAGACCCTTGGCGCCTTTCAGCGTCACATCGTCGAGCAACGGATTGGCAATGGCTTCTTCGGCAGCCAAAATCGCTCGCCGTTCGCCGGTGGCTTCGCCCGTCCCCATCATGGCCGTACCCATGCCGCTCATGACGGTGCGAACGTCGGCGAAATCGAGATTGATTAGGCCTTCTTTCAGCACCAGCTCGACGATGCAGGCGACGCCCGAGTACAGCACCTGATCGGCCAACACGAAGGCTTCAGCAAACGTCGTGCGTTCGTTGGCGATGCGAAACAGGTTTTGATTGGGGATGACGATCAGCGTGTCGACGTGGTGGCGAAGCTGTTGGACGCCAGCGTCGGCAATGCGCATGCGTCGCGCGCCTTCAAATTGAAATGGCTTACACACAATGCCGACCGTCAGCACGCCAAGTTCGCGGGCGGCGCGCGCAATCACCGTCGCAGCTCCCGTGCCGGTCCCGCCGCCCATGCCGGCTGCGATAAATAACATGTGTGAGCCAGCGATATGCGAGCGGATTTCATCGAGTGCTTCTTCGGCGGCGGCCTCGCCGATTTCAGGCCGCGAGCCAGCGCCAAGGCCTTCGGTGAGGTTGGCGCCGAGTTGAATGCGATGTTCAGCGCTGGATGCTGCAAGCGATTGCGCATCGGTGTTGGCGACAACGAATTCGACACCCTGCAAGCCAGCGGCGATCATGTTGTTGACGGCGTTGCAGCCCGCACCGCCGACGCCAATGACGGTGAGACGCGGCTTGACGTCGACAAATTTCGGCAGTTGCAATTTGATGCTCATGACGCGTCCTCGTGTGTCGCCGTTGCCGTCATTACGGTCAGGAAATTCCCGACCGCCTCAAAACGCTAGAACACTAGAGACGCAAACATCACCACCGCGTTGATCGCTTGCGTGTCGTCAAAACCCAGCTTTTAGCCACGACCCCACGCGACCGAGATATCCGCTGGCCTCGCTTTTGCGATGACCCGCACTTTCAAATCCGGCGTCGCGTGCGACCGCTGCAAGAGCCAGCCCGCACACCGTCGCCAATTGCGGGGTCGATGCTGTGTCGCTCAACCCAGCACTCAATCCTGCTGCGACCAGCGGACGTCCTAGCCGCACTGACCGACCAAGCTCGATCGCTGCGAATTCGACGAGGCCCAAAAGTTGACTGGCCCCGCCGGTCACGACGACATTCTCCCCGGCAAGCGCGCTGGCGGGATTAAGCGCCAATCGCTCGCGAACCAGCGTCAAAATCTGCGCGACCCTCGGTCTGATGAGGCCCGAAAGATGTGCCTTCGTTGTTTGATAGTCAGCCGCATCGTCCTCGC
Source organism: Hyphomicrobium sp. (assembly GCA_031375665.1). Classification (GTDB taxonomy): domain Bacteria; phylum Pseudomonadota; class Alphaproteobacteria; order Rhizobiales; family Hyphomicrobiaceae; genus Hyphomicrobium_B. The sequence goes on along the minus strand of JANMII010000059.1, from coordinate 12,102 downwards.
CCATCAAGGGATACGAGAACGTCTCATGATCATCGGACTGGGCTGACGTCAGTGTGCCATAAAGCGTTTTGATTCGCTCGCCTTCCACAAGTGGCGTCTGCAACGCCTTGGCAATATCGAATGTGATGTGCTGCGAACCGACTGGCACCACATCGGCACCAATCAACCGACCGTCGGCGAAGATCGAGAACGAGGTCGTACCGGCCCCAAAGTCGATGCAGGTCACGCCGTAATCGCGTTCTTCTTGCGTCGTGACCGCAAGCGCGCTGGCATACGGCGCGGCGACGAGGCCGTCGCACGCCAGATAGCAGCGATCGATCAAAAACAGCAGGTTGCGCAGTGGGCCGTCATCGGCTGTGACGGCATGCAGATCAGCTGCCATCGTGCGGGCAGCTAAACCCCGCGGGTCGATCGTGCCCGGCGCACCGTCGAGGCGCATACCGATCCGGTTCATGTGAACCAACATACGGCCATCGCGTTCAGCGTACGCGCGACCGCCCGCCATCAGCCGTTGCAAGTCGCTATCCTGAATAATGCCGGTGTCGATATTGGCATTGGCTGTGAAATGCTGCGATCGCAGTCGACCGCAGGCTACGGAGACCGTCACGGAATCCATCGTTACGCCTGCGGCCCGTTCGGCTTGTCCAATCGCGGCTCGGATCGCTGCTTCCGCTGCATCGAGATCCGTCAAAACGCCAGCTTTGATGCCTTTGGCTTTGTGGACACCGAGGCCCGCAATTCGCAGCGTTGCGACGCTACCAGCGCTGGCTTGCTCTGCAACGATGACTGCGGCCGCGATTTTGCCGCTGCCGATGTCGAGAACGCCGAAGTGTCTGTGTTGGCTGCGCCGCTCCGCCATGATCAACGGCTCACGACGTTGGCTGCTGCGGTCGCGGTCGCAGCCGCTGCAGCGCGTGGTCGAACCGTGGTGCGACCCGGCGTTCGCAAATCAATGATGACGGGCGGACCCTTCAGCGCACGCGTCAGCGTCATGTCCGATGTGACGGCATCGATGCCTTCTATCTCGCGCTCGGCTGCAAGCTCGATTGTGCTGCCGTTGTTGAGCACGAGGCGCCAGCGGCGCTCGGCGATGCGTTCAGATTTTGCTACTAGCGTTTGTAAAGAAGGCCGTCGATTGAGGGCCGTCAGCATCAGCGCCAAGTCGGTTGTCGCACCTTCGCCAGCAATCACCGGCAGCCGCTTGGGATTTTCAGCAACCGTCTGGCGATCGGCTGGCCCAAGAACGCGGCCGGTCGCATCAACCAACATCGCCTTGCCATCTCGGCTCCAAATCGCGGCCGCCGTGCGTTCGCGGATGGTGATGTCGAGACCGCTCGGAAAAACGCGGCTGATCTGCGCGCTCTCAACCCACGAAATGCGCTCGATCCGTTTCAAAATTGCCGACATATCGAGTTGCCAGAGCGTGGCAACGTTGGCCAAATCAAGCGCATCGAACACATCACGGTCGTTGGTGAAGCGATGGCCGATAACACTGACGCGATCCAGTCCAAAGCCAATCGCGACGAGCGACGTGGTCAACCGGGCATTTGCGGCTTGGCGCACATCATCGAATGACATCGACGCCGTCGAAGTGGCGACGCCCGCAGCCGCCGTCAGAAACACGGTCCCGATAAACGCGAATAGAACACTTGCCTTGCCGGCGTGCTGGGCGCGACGGCGTGCGCGACGTCGGCGTTCGTCGCGGGGAACATGCAGAGCGAAGGCTGCGCGTTTTGATGGTGATTTATTTGGCGCATTGAATGGCCAGTGCGCCGGTCGCGTTGATGCAACGACGGACGCGTTTGGTTCCAGCGATGACGCATCAAGCGCCCGCCACCAAAATCGCGACCCCGTTTCTACCTGTTGCAACTCGCGTCCTCGACCATCCACCTGACGAGCTCACCGAATGACCATCCGGCATAACCCGCTAATTCAGGCACCAGCGATGTTCCGGTCATGCCGGGCTGGGTGTTAACTTCAAGGCAGATCAGCTCGCCGCTGCCGCCCGCCGTATCGTCGAACCGAAAGTCGGTTCGCGAAACGCCACGGCAACCCAACGCGCGATGCGCCTTAAGAGTTAATGAACGTATCGAATGGTAAACATCTGGTAAAAGTTGCGCTGGCATCTCATGTTTTGATCCGCCCGGCGCGTATTTCGCCTCGTAATCATAGAAAGTCAGACCCTTGAGCGGCACGATCTCGATGATGTCGGTTACGAAGTCGCCAATCACCGCGCAGGTCAATTCGCGACCTGCGATAAACCGTTCGACCATCACGATGTGATCGAGAGGCCCACCGTCGGCGATTACATCGGGCGGGTGCTCTGCGTCCGGCGCAACGATGACCACGCCGACACTTGAACCTTCAGCCACCGGCTTGACGACATAGGGCGGCGGCATGACGTGGGCGGCCAGCGCTTGCTCGCGGGTGACGAGCCTTGCCTCCGCCACCGACACACCGGCTAACTTCATGACATCCTTGGCGCGTTCTTTGTGCATCGCCAACGACGACGCCAGCACGCCGGAGTGCGTGTAAGGAATCGCGAGCAGTTCGAGCAGGCCTTGCACGCATCCATCCTCGCCGAACTTGCCGTGCAACGCGTTGAAGCACACGTCGGGCCGCGTTTGCGCAAGCTGTGCGGCAAGATCGCGGCCAGCATCGATCTCAATGACGGTGTAACCCTCGCCCTGCAAGGCAGCCGCCACTGCTGCGCCAGACCTGAGGCTTACGTCGCGTTCAGCGGAAAGCCCGCCCTTGAGCACGGCAACCGTGGTGTGCGTTCGCTTTGGTGCTGGTGGCAGGCGGGTGATCATGTCGGCTCCACAAGATCTTCACCCTTGGGGCGGCCAAGCAGCGGCAGGCCTAGGCGGATGATTTCCCAATTTAGCGTCACGCCGCTGTTCGCTTTGACGCGCGCACGAATGATTTCGCCAAGCCGTTCGACATCTTCGCCCCGCGCCTGTTGGTCGTTGATCAAAAAATTACAATGCATGTCCGAAACCTTCGCGCCACCAACCCGCAAGCCACGGCACCCGGCGGCGTCCACCAGCTTCCAAGCACTGTGTCCTGGCGGATTTTTGAATGTCGATCCGCCCGTGCGTTCTTTGATCGGTTGGCTTTTTTCGCGATAGTCGGCGACGTCTTCCATCTCTTTCACAATGTCGGCTGGCAATCCGGGCACACCTTCGTAAAGCGCTTCAGTGAAAATCCACCCGTCCGGCACATCGCAATGGCGATAGGTGAAACCCATGTCAGCGTTCGATAGCTCGTAGATGTTGCCGTCGAGATCAACGGCGCGCGCCGCGATCAGGCAGTCTTTGGTTTCGCGACCATGGGCACCAGCATTCATGCGTAACGCGCCACCGATCGAACCTGGGATGCCGCGATAAAATGCCAAGCCTGAAATGCCGGCATCGGCGGCAGCGCGAGCGACTTTTACATCCGGCACGGCGGTGCCAACGCGCAGACGGTGGCCCGGCTCAACTTTGATGTCGCTGAAGCCTCGCCCGAGCCGGATCACGACGCCCGGCACACCGCCATCGCGCACCAGGAGATTCGATCCAAGTCCGATGACATTGATCGGCACACCATCCGGCAGCGACTTTAGAAAATACGCGAGATCGGCTTCGTCGGCTGGCGTGAATAAGACTTGCGCTGGACCACCGACGCGAAACCAAGTGATGTCAGCGAGCGGGGCGTTGGCGATCAGTCGGCCTCGTAAGTCCGGCATAACCGCGCGCAAATCAGCGGTCAGATCTTCAAACAGCAAGACTTCGCTCAATCCCGATTGCAAATCTGTATCTATCTCCGAGGTCATGACCGCTACCCCTGTTTGTGATCTGGGTCGGCTGCGAGCCAATCCGGCAGCGCATGTGCCCACTCGGTCGACAATCCGGCACCAAGACAAACGACCAGATCGCCCGGCACAGCGACACGTTTGATGGCAGTTGTTAGCGCGCCAATGCTTGCCAATGCTTCCACGGAGCGGTGACAGGATTTGCCGATGCTCGCCGCCAAGGCGTGACTATCGACACCCGCGATCGGGCTCTCGCCAGCGGTATAGAGCGGCGCGACAATGACGTGATCGGCATCGGCAAAGCACGCTGAGAAATCAGCGAACAAATCTCTGACGCGTGTATAGCGATGCGGTTCGACAACCGCGATCACGCGACCTTTGGCACCAGCGCGTGCAGCAGACAGCACAGCTGCAATCTCAACGGGGTGATGGCCGTAGTCGTCATAGATTGCGACGTCGTTCCATTCGCCCGTCAATTGGAACCGCCGTTTGACGCCTGAAAATCCAGCCATCGCGGCGCGGACTTTTTCGTCATCCAGTCCAGCTTCGGTTGCGACTGCGATGGCCGCCAGCGCGTTCAAGGCGTTGTGCGCGCCGGGTAATGGCACTGACCAATCGATGAGCTGTCGAGCCCCGCCCTTGACGCTGGCGCCGAGTTGAGCGTCGAATGTCGTTGTGTTGCCGGAGATCCGTACGTTGTGCAGCACCAAGTCGGCGGTCGGCGCAGTGCCATATGTCAGCAGGCGACGGCCATCGACGCGCAGATTCAAACGCTCGAGCATATCGGCAACCACAGGATGATCGGTGCACGCCACCGCTAACCCGAAAAATGGAATGTTTCGCAAGAAGGCTTCGTACTCACGGTGCATCGCTTCAACTGAGCCGAAGTAATCGAGATGCTCGGGATCGATGTTCGTCACAATGCCGATTTCAGTCGGTAGCCGCGTGAACGTGCCGTCACTCTCGTCGGCTTCGACGATCATCCATTTGCCAGCCCCAAGGCGCGCATTCGAGCCCCACGCATTGATGATGCCGCCGGTAATCACCGTTGGCTCCATACCGGCTTCAGCAAAAATGTGCGACAGCAGCGACGTGGTGGTGGTCTTGCCGTGGGTGCCGGTCACCGACACCGTCGAATACAGCCGCATGAGTTCAGCGAGCATTTCGGCCCGGCGAATGATTGTCAGTCCACGGTCGCGCGCGGTCGCCAACTCGGGATTGCTGGCTTTGACCGCCGTTGAAATCACGACGTATCGCGCGCCAATTAGATTGACCGCATCATGACCGACGAAAACGCGGATACCTTTCGCGCGCAGTCTCGTGACGTTGGCGCTTTCCTTTTGATCACTGCCTTGAACCGTGTAGCCCTTGGCCACCAAAATTTCGGCGATCGCACTCATGCCGATGCCGCCAATGCCGATGATGTGAAACGGACCGATGTCGCGCGGCATTTGCATGGCGTAGACTATCCTTGATCGCAACGCTGCTCGCTGGCCAACGCTTTACGTTATCGATTTAACTCAGTCAGGGCTTACTGCGCGCCAACCGTCTCATCATGACGAGCTGCACGCCCTGTTCCGGTTGCCAGCGCGACGACAAAGTCCGCAAGCCGATTGACCGCATCGGGTCGCCCAGCAGTTTTAGCGGCAGCTGCCGCCGCTGCAAGCAGCGCTGGCGCGGCAACAAAGCGCTCGACCATATCAGCCAACCCTTCAGCCGTTAGATTTCGCTGTTCGATACACCAGCCACCACCTGATTCGGCGAGTCGGCGTGCGTTGTTGAGCTGATCATTATCGAGGGCGTGCGGCAGCGGCACCAGAATTGCTGGCCGCCCCATCACCGTCAATTCAGCGACCGTGGAAGCCCCCGCCCGCCCGATGACAAGATGACTGTTGGCCATGCGTTGCGGCAGATCTGTAAAAAACGGTGCGATGTCGGCATCAATGCCAGCGTCGCTGTATTCGGCACGCACCCGCTCGACATCCTCGTCGCGCGCCTGCTGTGTCACGCGCAACCGCGTCCGCATGGCGTCCGGCAAGGCGATCAGTGCTTTTGGCACGATGTCTGAAAAATAGCGCGCACCCTGACTGCCGCCAAAAACCAAAAGCTCGATCACGCCATCGGGCATCGGCTGCGTATAATCGAGCGCCGCCGCGTCGATCACGATCTGGCGCACTGGATTGCCCGTCAAAGTTGCTTTCGCGGCGAGAGCGCCATCGAGATATTTGGTGTTGTCAAAAGACGTCGCGATGGCGCTCACGCGTTTGGCGTGCAACCGATTGGCCCGACCGAGCACGGCGTTTTGTTCAGGCACAGCCGTTGCGATGCCGCGCAACCGTGCAGCCATCAGCGGCGGGTACGTTGGATAGCCACCGAAGCCAATCACACAATTGGGTTTCACTTTTCCAAGGATCGAATATGCAGCCTTGGTCCCGCGCGCCAGCGCGAGGGTCGTCTTAGCGATGTCACGCGCAGACTTGCTCGCAAGCGTCGCGGCGGGCACCTGATAAATCGATCGTGCCGGAAAGCCCGAGCCGTAGCGATCGCCGCGCATATCTGTGATCAGATCGACCGCAACGTCCCGGCGGTTGAGTTCTTCAGCCAGCGCGAAGGCTGGAAACAAATGGCCACCGGTGCCGCCTGCAGCCAGCATGACGGAAATTGCCTTGGTCATGATCAGAAGACGCGCCCCACGCTGCCGAGATCTTCAATGGTCGGAACCAACCGCGGCTTTTTGAGGCGCTGCGGATCGGCTCTTCGTCGCGTCAGCGCAATCATCATGCCAGCCGCTATGGCCAACGCGACCATCGACGATCCTCCCGCCGAAATGAACGGCAATGTCATGCCCTTGGGCGGCAACAGGCCAATATTGACACTGATATTGATCAGCGCTTGCAAGCCAAACATAATAGCCAGCCCCTGTATTGCGAGCCGGTTTCGAGCGTCTGCGTCCTGACCGGCCGCGCGAAGTGCGCGCACCACGATGAAAGCGAACAGTCCCAGCAAGCCGATGCAGGCAATGACACCGTACTCTTCGGCAATGACCGCAAAAATAAAATCGGTATGGGCATCAGGGAGCACGGATTTGATTGTGCCCTCCCCCGGCCCGCGTCCCAACAGGCCACCTTCAGCAAACGATTGCATGGCGCGATCGACCTGAAAGTTTTCAGCTGGTAGCGGATTGAAAAACCGATCGACGCGAAGATGGACATGCGCAAAATTCACGTAGGCCAGCCATCCGCCGACACCGCCGATTGCGAGTAGCATGGCTGCCCCGGTTAGCGATAAGCCGGCCAATATATACATGAGTCCCGCGGTTGCGCTGATCAACGCTGTCTGTCCGACATCGGGTTGCAGCACCAGCAGAACGACCAGCGTAAGCCAAATAGAAAACGCGATGGGAGCTGCTGGCATATCGCGATGCTCACCGGCCTCCGCGAACATCCATCCGACGATCACGATAAACGCAGGCTTGGCGAACTCTGAGGGCTGCAACGAGTAGCCACCAGCCGACAACCAGCGTTGCGCGCCGTTAAAATCAGAGCCGTAGAGCAAGACCAAAACCATGCCGCCGAGTGACGCTGCAAGCAACGCGAATGCCAACCGCCGCACGCCCGATGGCGAAAAAAACGAGACAACGACCATCACCACGGCACTCATCAGCGCAAAAGCGACGTGGCGTTCGAAGAAGTGGTATGTCGACAAACCTTTTTTCATCGCCACTGCGGGCGACGCCGCCAGCGATAGAACCACCCCGAGCAGGAGCAGCATTGCAAATGCTGTCAACAGTGGCTGGTCGATGGTGAATGACCATTGCGAAAATCGACTGCGATCGGCACGCGACATTTTCATGGGCGTCCTCTCGGGGTAAAACCTGGCAAAGCAGTGACAAGCGCGCGAAAGGCATCGCCGCGAACTTCAAAATTCCGATATTGGTCGAAGCTGGCGCAAGCGGGCGACAAAAGCACGACAGGCTCATGCGCAGTGCTGACGGCTGCATCGCGGGACGCTGCAACAACCGCACGCTCAAGCGTATCGCATTTCTCGAATGCCAACCGCCCGTCGAGCGTCTCGGCGAAGGCGTCAGTTGCCGCACCAATTAAATAGGCCTTAGCTACGCCGCTCAACAATGGCGTCAAACTGTCAATGCCACCGTCTTTCGGTTTGCCGCCAACGATCCAAAAACAATCACGCGGAAATGATTTTAAGGCTTTCTCCGTTGAATCCGCGTTGGTTGCTTTGCTGTCGTTGACGTAAATGACGCGACCAACGCGGCCGATTTCTTCCAGGCGATGCGGCAGCCCCGGAAACGTCGCCATCGCGCCCTGCCAATCGAGATCGGAACTTCGCCCCGTTTCATGCAGACATTCGCGCACCGCGGCGACAGCGGCGACAGCGTTTTGCGCGTTGTGTGCGCCGCGCAGTGTCCGAATACCGCTCAGATTGCCGAATTTGACGGCCAGTCCGTCGCGGTTCGCGCAGACAATCTCGCCGTCGACTAGACAGTACGCCGGCGCAATCGTGCGGCGGACCGATACGGCACACGCTCGCCCTGTCGCCGTTTTTCGCAATAGCATCGCGAGCGACTGATCATCATCGATGCCGACGCAAGCGACGCGTGCGCCGACCACCAATCGTTCTTTGACGGCGGCGTAGTGTTCGACGCTGCCATGTCGATCGATGTGGTCGGGCGTGACATTCAAATGGACGCCGACCGTGGGATCGAGTGTGGGCGTCAGATCAATCTGGAACGATGACATTTCGACAACGTGGAAACGATCGTCGGCGGGCGGCTGCAGCGTCAACACCGCGCGGCCAATGTTGCCGCCCATCTGCACCTCGAACCCGGCATGGCGCAGGATATGCGACACCAGCGCCGTCGTGGTTGATTTGCCGTTGGTGCCGGTGATGGCGATGAAGGGTGCGTTAGGGCAAATCGCTGCGCGCTCGCGGGCAAAGATTTCGATGTCGCCAATGATCTCGACACCGGCAACGTTGGCCTTCGCAACCGTCCAATGCGGCTCGGGATGCGTCAGCGGGACACCAGGTGCCAGCACGAGTGCTGAAAACTGCCGCCAATCTGCCGTCGCTAAATCGACCAGCGGCACCGCATCGTTGGCAGCACCAGCGCGTCCGGCTTCGCTATCATCCCAAGCGGCAACGGTGGCGCCACCCGCTTGCAATGCGGCAATGGTCGCCATGCCGGAGCTGCCCAGCCCAAACACAGCGATCCGTTTGCCAGCAAAGGAAGTCGCTCGAATCATCACTAAAAAGCTATCGCACTGGAGGCCATTTGGCGCGTCTTTAGCGCAGTTTTAGCGTCGCGAGGCCGACGAGAGCCAGGATCACTGAGATAATCCAGAATCGGATCACGACGGTCGATTCCTTCCAGCCCTTTTGTTCATAGTGGTGATGCAGCGGCGCCATTCGGAAGACGCGCTTGCCCGTCATCTTGAACGACGCCACCTGAATGATCACCGATAGCGTCTCAAGCACGAACAGCCCCCCAACAATGGCCAGCACAATTTCGTGTTTGATCGCAACGGCGATGGCGCCGAGCGCGCCGCCAAGCGCCAAAGATCCCGTGTCGCCCATAAAAATCATTGCAGGCGGCGCATTGAACCATAAGAAGCCAAGGCCAGCGCCAATGAGCGCGCCGCAGATGACGGCTAACTCACCTGTGCCCGGCACATGATGGATTTGCAGGTACGCTGCGAATTTCACGTTGCCGCTCAGGTAGGCGATAACGCCGAATGTTGCAGCCGCGATCATCACCGGAACGATCGCGAGACCGTCCAATCCGTCTGTCAGGTTGACGGCGTTGCCAGCGCCCGCGATGACGAAAACCGCGAGCAGCACGAAGAACGGTCCAAGATCGATGACGAGATCTTTGAAAAACGGAAACGTCAGCGTTGATTTGAGCTCATCGGGTCCGATGCTCATGATGGCGTAGCCGGCAATTGCAGCAACCATCACTTCAAAGCCTATGCGCAAGCGGCCAGAAAAGCCCTCGGTCGTGCGCTTGGTGACTTTGAGATAATCATCGTAATAGCCGATCGCGCCGTAGCACAGCGTAACTGCAAGCACGATCCAGGTGTACGCGTTCGACAACTGGCCCCACAGCAGCGTCGCGACCGTTACGCCAGCTAGGATCATCAGTCCGCCCATAGTCGGCGTGCCGCGCTTCAATTGATGCGATTGGGGACCATCCGAGCGGATCGGTTGGCCTTTGCCCTGCTTGACCCGCAACAGATCGATGATGGCTGGACCAAACATCATCACGAACAACAACGCTGTAAAAATTGCGCCGCCGGTGCGGAACGTAATGTAGCGAAAAACGTTCAGCGCGCTGATTTGATCACTGAAGGCGGTGAGTTCGTAGAGCATGCCGGTGATAAGTCCCCCGTTGTGGGCAGCTGACGTTACGCCGACACCACGCGTTCTGCGTAGGCTGATTTCAATGCGTGAACCAGGCTTCCAAGCCGCGTCCCATTCGATGCTTTCAGCATCACGACATCGCCCGGTCGCAAAGTCTCAAGTAATGGGGCTTCGAGCACCGGAGCCGACGTCGCCCAGCCCCCCTTGATAGACCGAGATACGGCATCATAAAGGCCCTTCATGTGCGGTCCGCAGGCAAAAAGCAGATCAACGCCCGCTGCGTCGAGTGCATCTTTAAGTCCGCTATGTTGGGCTGCAGCGTCGGATCCCAGCTCCAGCATATCGCCCAAGACGACGACGCGGCGTGGGAATTTGTCGCGCGGTACAGCGCTGAGCGTCGCCAAGGCCGCCCGCATCGATGCCGGATTGGCGTTGTAGCTCTCGTCGATCAAAAGCAGTGATCCGCCAGTTAGTCTAAGGGTCGTTCGCGCGCCGCGACCGGGTGGCGGGGGGAGTTCCGCCAGTCCAACGATGGCTTTGGCCACGTCGATCTCACTCGCCACCAACGCCGCGACGACAGCCAGGGCATTTTCGACGTTGTGCCGTCCGGGCATGGCAAGTCGAAATGGCACGTCGGGACTAAGCGACACTTTGGCCGACTTCGCCGGGACGCCCGCTGCAATGATTGCCGTCACGTCACTGCCGTCGTCTCTTAAAGCCAACTGTATGGCCGCCACATCTGCTCCCGCATCAAGCCCAAACGTGATAATGCGCGCCCCTTGCTTGCGGGCATGATCTGCGAGCCGATCTTGCAGCGGGCTCGCATGTTTGATGATTGCAACTCCGCCATCGACCAAGCCGTCGAAGATCTCAGCTTTAGCGTCTCCGATCGCTTCAACCGACGCAAAGTTCTCGATATGGACCGCTTCGACGGTAGTGATGATGGCAACGTGGGGGCGCACGAATTTCGTCAGCGGGCGAATTTCTTCCGCGTGGTTCATGCCGATTTCAAAGACCGCGAACGCCGCGTCCACGGGCATCCGCGCCAACGTCAGCGGCACGCCCCAATGATTGTTGTAGGATTTTTCTGACGCATGAACCTTGCCTCTCCGGCCAAGACACGCACGCAACATTTCCTTAGTGCCGGTTTTGCCGACGCTGCCCGTGACGGCGTAGACGACCGCGCGATCTGACAGTCGGCGGCGGGCCGCAACGCCGATCCGTTCCAGCGCTCGCAGTGGATCATCCGCGCGCAGCATCGCGCCATCATCCGGTTGTCGCACGTAGGAATGCGCGACGATCGCGGCGGCAGCACCTGCCTTGAACGCAGCCGACACGAAATCATGGCCATCGCGCTGATCAGTCAGCGCAACGAACACATCGCCGGCGACCAACGTGCGGGTATCGATCGAGAAGCCGTGGATTGTTTCAGTTGGCACACCGTCGGCTTTGCCACCGGACGCCGCGATAAGGTCTGCCCAAGACCACAGGGGCTGAGTGAGTGACGATGCTTTCGTGGTGTCACGCGATGCGATCGCCCGCGCGATCTCATCGGCGTCCGAAAAGGGCAACTCCGTGGTGCCAACGATCTGTCCGGTTTCGTGACCTTTACCGGCAACAAGCAGCACGTCGCCGGGCCCGATCATCGCGATGGCACTTTTGATTGCGGCAGCGCGGTCGCCAATTTCAATTGCGCCGATCGCGCCAGCTAAGACTTCAGCGCGGATGGTGGCTGCGATTTCTGTGCGCGGATTGTCATCGGTCACAATCGTGACATCGGCCTTCTCGATCGAAATCCGGCCCATGATCGGCCGCTTGCCTTTGTCGCGATCACCGCCGCAGCCAAACACCACCGAGAGTTTGCCGGTTGCATAGGGTCGCAGCGCCTGAATCGCATTTTCCAGCGCGTCAGGCGTATGGGCGTAGTC
>JANMII010000053.1:0-6989 GCA_031375665.1 Hyphomicrobium sp. | reverse complement strand
TAGTCAGCTTTTGAGATGTCGAACGCCGGAAACGAAGGCTTTGAATTTCAATTCGGGGGAATGATGCATGGCCGTCAACGTCACGATCAATGGCAAAAAAACAACGATTGATGTTGAGCCCGACACGCCGCTGTTGTGGGTTTTGCGCGACGAACTCAAATTGACCGGAACGAAATTCGGTTGTGGTGCCGCGCTGTGCGGCGCGTGCACAGTCCACCTTGATGGCGAAGCCGTTCGGTCATGTCAGATCCAAGCTCGCGATGTCGAGGGCCGAGACGTCACGACCATCGAAGGCGCGCTTGCTGAAGCGACAGCGAGCCCTATCGCTAAGGCCGTCCAAGCGGCGTGGTTGAAACTGGATGTGGCGCAGTGCGGGTACTGCCAACCCGGCCAAGTTATGTCCGCCATCGGGCTGTTGAGCCAAATTCCAAAGCCCACCGACGATGACATCGACAAAGCTATGGACGGCAACGTCTGCCGTTGCGCAACCTACCATCGCGTCCGGGCTGCGATCCACGAGGCCGCAAAATCTGTCTGACGCGCGTGACAGCTTCGACCGAATATTTTTCACCGGATTTTGAAAGTTTTCACCCATGCGACGACAGCGCCTAAAACTTGCCTCTTTGGCGTTTATCGTTGGTGGCGTTATTTTCGGATTAGGGTTGAGTATCGGTGATCGTGCTTCGCTAAACTCGGCACAATTAACGCTTGGGGTAATGTCTCAAGCGGTTGCCGCAAATGCCGCCGCAGACTCAAAACCGCCCTCAGGCGCTGCCGATACTGACGGACTCTTCCAGCCTGTTGCTGCTGTGTTGCGCCATCCGCGATGCATGAATTGTCATCCCCGTGACGACCGTCCGCGACAAAACGATGATCGTCACATCCATCTGCAAAACGTGGTGCGTGGCGTGGATAACATGGGCTTTGTCAACGCGCGGTGTAACGCCTGCCACCGTGATGAAAACAGCGAATTCTCGGGCGTGCCTGGAGCGCCGACGTGGCACCTCGCGCCACTGTCGATGGGATGGCAGGGGCTCGACGACGGCGATCTATGCAAAGCGCTAATTGATAAAACCAAAAACTGCGATAAATCGATCACACAGCTCGTTGAACACATGGAAAAAGATCCGCTGGTTTTATGGGGCTGGGCGCCGGGAGCCGATCGGACACCGGTGTCAACGCCGCATCCTGAATTCATGACGCAGTTGAAAGCCTGGGCTAACGCTGGCGCGCCGTGCCCCGTCTCCGCAAAGTGATCGGTGCCGCGAATAAAAAAGCCACCGCAAGCCGTTTCGAGCGCATCGTTGCAGCAATCGAATTTCACGAGGTTCGCATGACCCAAGGTTCCAACTCCAGCAAGCCAGTTGGCAAAACGGCTGAGCAGCCAACGGGGATTTTCGCAATGCCACTGCCCACGCCTGTGCCGCTGCCTATGCCTCCGCCGTCAACGCGGCGCAATTTTCTCAAGATCGGCGGTGGCGTCGGTGCTGGATTGGTTCTTGGATTGGCGTCACCGTTTCCGGGATTAACGTCAAACGCAGCTACGGCGGCGGCTGATCGCGCGGGCGGCGCAGCAGCAGGCGCGCTCGCGCCCAATCCTTTTCTGCGTGTGGCGCCCGACAACACTGTAACCGTGATCATCAAGCATTTGGACAAAGGTCAAGGGGCAGCCACAGGCCTTTCCACTTTGGTAGCCGAAGAACTTGACGCCGATCACAGCCAAATCAAAACAGAATTCGCTCCCGCAGATCCGGTCAAATACAAAAATTTGGCGTTTGGCGTGCAGGGCGTCGGCGGCTCGTTGGGGCTGTCGAATAGCTACGAACAATATCGCACGGCTGGAGCGACGGCGCGCGCCATGCTAGTTGCAGCGGCAGCCAAATCGTGGGGCTTACCAGCGGCCGAGATCACGATTAAGGCGGGCGTCATTTCGCACCCATCCGGCAAGTCGGCGACCTTCGGCGACCTGGCCGAGTTGGCGTCGGCCGAAGCCGTTCCCGATAAACCAAAGCTGAAAGATGCCAAAGATTTCGTGTTTATCGGCAAAGCATTTCCGCGCGTCGATGGACCGTCGAAAGTGGATGGCACGGCGAAATTCACAATCGACTACCAATTTGATGACATGCTGGTTGCGACGATCGTGCGTGCGCCAATGTTCGGCAGTAAGTTGAAGGCGTTCGACGCGACCGCGGCGGAAAAAATAACCGGCGTTGTAAAGGTCATGCAGGTTCCGCAGGGCGTCGCGGTGATCGCTAAAAACACATGGGCCGCCCTTCGAGGGCAGCTCGCTGTCAAAGCCGAATGGGACAATTCAGCAAGCGACGCTCGTGGCAGCGACGTGATGCTCGCTGAGTACAAAGCCATGCTCGACAAGCCCGGCGCTAAAGCCCGCGAAGATGGCAACCTCGATTCAGCCTTCAAAGCCGCCGCAAAAGTGATTGACGCGGATTTTGAGTTTCCTTATTTGGCGCACGCGCCGATGGAGCCGATGGATTGCGTGGTGCGTTATGACGGCACGTCGGCCGATATTTGGACGGGCTCGCAAATGCAAACGCTCGATCACGCCACAGCGTGCGGCGTGCTTGGCTTAAAGCCTGAGGCTGTCAATTTGCACACGGTATGGGCCGGTGGGTCATTCGGCCGGCGCGCAATTGCGGATTCGCATTACGTCCGAGAGGCCTGCGATATCGCGAAAGCGTACGGCAAACCGGTGCCGATCAAGGTTATCTGGACGCGCGAAGATGACATCAAGGGTGGCTGGTATCGCCCGATGTACGTCCACCGCATGAAGGTCGGGCTGGACAAAGACGGCAAGATTATCGCCTGGCTGCATCGGATCGTTGGACAGTCCATCGGAACGGGCACGCCTTTCGAAGCGATGCTGATCAAAGACGGCATCGACTCGACATCGGTCGAAGGCGCAAACAATTTGCCTTATGCGATCGCCAATTTGCGCGTCGATTTGCACACCATGAAGGGTGGTGTGCCAGTGTTGTGGTGGCGATCTGTCGGCGCGACGCATACGGCGCACGCGACTGAACACATGATCGACATTGCTGCGCGCGAAACGGGCAAAGACCCGGTCGCGTTCCGGCTGGAGATGTTGAAAGACAAGCCGCGCCATGCAGGCGTGCTAAAATTGGCGGCAGAAAAAGCTGGATGGGGCGAACCACTCGAGGCTGGCAAATATCGCGGCGTCGCCGTTCACGAAAGCTTTGCAAGTTTTGTTGCGAACGTGGCTGATGTCTCGATCCGCGATGATGGCTCTGTCAAAGTTGAACGCGTCGTTTGCGCCATCGATTGCGGCGTGGCTGTCAATCCTGACGTTATTGCAGCACAGATGGAAGGCGGGCTGGGCTATGGCCTGGGTGCGGCATTGAAAGGCGCTATCACTTTGAAAGACGGCCGCGTCGAACAAAGCAACTTCGATGGCTACGACGTGCTGCGGATTTCCGAAATGCCGCGCGTGGAGGTTCATATCATGCCGTCGACTGCGGCGCCGTCAGGTGTGGGCGAACCCGGCACACCCGTAGTCGCGCCAGCGGTTGCCAATGCGCTGCTGGCTGCAACCGGGATGCGAACCACGATTTTGCCGATGCTGCGGCAGAAGTACAAAACCCAAAGCTGACCCGCATCGCGCTACCGTGCGGTCAATTTCGATGTAATCCAGCACGCCTCCTCAGAATGATTTGAGGAGGCGTTTTGGTGCACCAATGCCGTATCGACAAACGCGACGCCAACACGCTGTCCGAAGTGATGGCGGACTTCACAGCCGACAGTCACGTCTAGGCCATCGATCTCAAGCAAGAATTCAAACGGCAAAGCCGGTTCGTGATCAAACGTCAGCAGTGCGCCGCCGTCCGAGATGTTGCGCAAGGCACAGGTCATCGCTGGGCGACCCTGCAAGCGGATCCAACCATGGAGATAGGTCGCACGCCGACCAAATTGGCGGCGTTCCGTATCTTTGGTCTTGGCAGACATGGTTGCGACCTTTAGCGAAACAGTTGAAGTTTTGATCACTAAGGACTGACATCTGCCTACAGCACGTTTCAATCGGCGCTGATCTTTTCGATTCAATTGCTGCGTGTTGAAATTAAACGCGCATGATGTTTGACGCAGGTTTGGGATAAATTTTTGACTGGTAAGTTGACGCGCGGATTGGCTATCGCTGCTGTCAGCGCGCATGACACGACTGCAAAACATGACTTCAAATGCAGCGGCCGCCATCAATTTCGAGCGCAACGCCGGTGACAAAGGAGCTTGCGGGGTCGGCAAAGAACAGCGCGGCGTTGGCGATATCCTGCGCTGTCGACATGCGGCCAAGTGGAATGCCAGCGATGAACTTCACGCGATTTTCTGGCGTGTCCGGCTGTCCCATGAATTGTTCCAGCATGGCGGTCTCACCAATCACCGGATTGATGGCATTGACGCGGATGTTTTTCGGCGCAAGCTCGACCGCCATTGATTTGGTCAAAGTGATCACCGCACCTTTAGATCCGTTGTACCACGTCAAGCCCGGACGCGGCCGCAGCCCTGCGGTGGACGCGGTATTGATAATGACACCGCCGCCGCGCTGTTCAAAAATTGGCACCGCTGCCAGCGTGGTCAGGTAGATCGATTTGACATTGACGGCATAGATGCGATCAAACTCGTCCTCGCTCACAGTGAGCAGCGATTGGTTTTTGTGGGTCGTGCCAGCGTTGTTGACGAGAATATCCAGACCGCCGAACTGCTCGACGGCTGCCGCGATCATCGCATCGACATCGCCGCGCTTTGTAACATCGGTGGCCGTTGCAATCGCTTTGCCGACTCCGATGCGTTCAGCGAGAGCGCTCGCGCCGACGATGTCGATATCGGCGATGACGACCTTGGCACCTTCGTTGGCGAACACCTCTGCGATGCCACGACCAAATCCCGATGCGCCACCGGTGACAATCGCGACCTGATTGAGAAGCCGCATCAGTCAGCCCCTCCGTTATGGCTGCGGGCGCTTAATCGGAACAAGGCCTGCGGCGGCCAATTCGGCGGCTTCCTTGCGGTACGGGCTTGCGGGGTAAGTTCCAAGAATGATCGTCTCAGTGGAGAAGAACGACAATTCTTCGAGCGCCAACTGCACCGAGCGATCGACGGGATGGCCTTCGATGTCGGCAAAAAACATCGTGGCATTGAAGGTGCCCTCGGTCTGATAGCTTTCGAGCTTCGTCATGTTGACGCTGTTGGTCGCGAACCCACCCAGCGCTTTATAAAGCGCTGCAGGAACGTTGCGAACGCGGAACACAAACGTGGTGACAACGGCGCCATCCTCTGGTTCGGCGTCGTCGGGATCTTTGGCTAGAACGACAAAGCGGGTGGTGTTGTGGGCCTCGTCTTCCATGTCGCTCTTGACGATTTCAAGACCGTAGATTTCAGCGGCAAGACGCGAGGCGATCGCGGCAGTCGTTGGATCGTTGCTTTCCGCGACCAGCCGCGCTGAACCTGCCGTGTCGGCTTCCGGCACCGGCACGATGCCCAAGCGGCGCAGCGTGTTGCGACATTGGCCGAGCGCTTGCGTGTGGCTCATGACGCGCTTGATCGAACTGAGCGCAGTGCCAGGCTTGACCATCAACTGATGACGCACGCGGAGAAAATGTTCAGCAACGATGTAGAGGCCAGCGTCGGGTAGCAGATAGTGAATGTCGGCAACCCTACCGGCGACCGAATTTTCAATCGGGATCATGGCGTAACGTGCGTCGCCACTTTTGACTGCCGCCAAAGCATCTTCGAATGTCGGATAGGCGACCGCTTCGAGATGCGGAAACGCCTCGCGGGCGGCGAGGTGTGAATTGGCCCCGGGCTCGCCTTGGTAGGAAATTTTCGCAGGCGTGCTGAGTGTTGGCGTGCTCGATGCGAGTGGCGATTGCGACATGGCGGGTGCGGGTCTCGACTAAAAAAACGATCGTTGTACGGCGCTGGTGACGGCGTCAGGAGACGCTGTTTAACTAGAGCCGTCTAACGCACGCTGCTTAAAACACTTTGGGCCCGCGCGAGGTCGGCCACAGTATCGACACCGAGCGGAACTGTGTCAACGATCGCCACATCGATGCGCAACCCGGCTTCAAGCGCACGCAGTTGCTCAAGCTTTTCGCGGTTCTCAAGAATCGAGGGTGGCAGCGACACGAAGTGTTCCAAGACTGCGCGACGGTAGGCGTAGATCCCGATGTGATGATACAGCGGCCCATCACCGTAGGGGGCTGTGGCGCGCGTAAAATAGAGTGCGCGCATTACTGTCTGGCTCTGCGGTGAGCCGACCACTTTGACGACATTCGGATTGGTTCGTTCGTCGTCATCGACGATGACCGCTGCGAGCGTTGCAATGTCGACGGCGGGATTATCGAGGACCGCAACACAGGCCCGGACGAGAGCTGGATCGAGCGTCGGCAAATCGCCTTGCACGTTGACGACAATGGCCGCCTGCGTATTTGGGTCGGCGATCGAAACGGCTTCAAAAATTCGATCTGATCCCGATGGATGGTCAGCGCGCGTGAGCACGGCGTCGCCGCCCGCAGCCGCGACGACATCGGCGATCTCAACGCTATCGGTCGCAACGATGACGCGGCCACACTGGGCAGCCATGGCTTGACGCCAGACGCGGACGACCATCGGCGTACCACAGATGTCAGCCAAGGGCTTGCCGGGAAGTCGTGTGGCCTGCATGCGAGCCGGTATGACAATAAGAATTTTCGACGTGATATTCGACGTGGCGGCGGGCCCACCTGTCGGCAACCCATCTGGTCCAGCGGCTGTAGCCGCATATGACGACTGTTTAGGTGACGAATGGCTTGCTGACGCATGAGTTGGCGGCTCGGGTGGTAAGGCTGAGGGCGGCAGCTTGTTTTGGCCGGTCACGACGGTAACGCTCGCTCAGTTCGAAGCTTTCAAGGGCGTCGGTGACAAACAGTCTCAGCACGAGCAACGCAAACTGCCCCGCTCCTGGCTTGCCAGCCCTAGCC
>JANMII010000030.1:0-2638 GCA_031375665.1 Hyphomicrobium sp. | reverse complement strand
ATTCTGTTTCGATGTCAAGCAGGCCCAAGCCGTCGATGGTTCGCGGTGGCCCTTCAATGCCAAGCGGATCGCTGATCTGCCGACCGAGCATTTGATAGCCGCCACACAGCCCGATGACGTGACCGCCACGACGAACGTGTGATGCGATATCGATATCCCAACCATTGGCGCGCAACGCAATCAGATCGTCGATGGTCGATTTGGATCCGGGCAACAGAATGAGGTCTGCGTCGGCTGGTAGGATGCGGCCCGGCGCGACGAGATCAATCGACACGTTGGGTTCGAGCCTGAGCGGGTCGAGATCATCGAAATTGGAAATGCGAGGCAAAACAGGAACGGCGATTTGAATCGCAGCGGGTGAACTCTGCGCGGTGATTAAATTGGCCAGCCCGAGTGCATCTTCGGCTGGCAAACGTAGCGCTGCGGTGTGCATTGGCACAAGGCCGAGCGAGGCCCAACCCGTCATCCGCGCGATCTCAGTCATACCGTCGGCAAACAAAGTGATATCGCCGCGCATTTTGTTGACGATGAAACCACGGATGAGGGCTGCATCGAGCGGGTCAATGACCGACTTGGTGCCAACGAGGCTCGCGATGACGCCGCCGCGGTCAATATCGCCGATCAACACAACTGGGACGTCGGCTGCCCGCGCAAATCCCATGTTGGCGATATCGTGAGCGCGCAGATTGATTTCCGACGCACTGCCCGCGCCTTCGATCAACACAAGATCAGCGTCCCGCTGCAGCCGCGCGAAGCTGTCGAGCACGGCTGGCATCAACGTTGGCTTAATGGATTGGAATTCTCGTGCCTTGGCGTTGCCCTGCATCCGCCCTTGCACGACGATTTGCGCGCCGGTCTCGCTTTGCGGTTTCAGCAACACGGGATTCATGTGGACGCTTGGCTGCACGCGCGCCGCTCGGGCTTGTAGCGCTTGGGCGCGACCGATTTCGCCGCCATCAGCCGTCACCGCCGCGTTGTTCGACATGTTCTGCGGCTTGAACGGGACGACCCGGACGCCACGGTTCGCCATCAGGCGGCACAGGCCAGCAACGATCAGCGATTTGCCGACATCCGAGCCCGTGCCCATGAACATCAGTGCGCGTGCTGCCATCGGCGTTAAAACTCGATGCCGGCTTGGGCTTTCACGCCAGACGCAAAATGATGTTTGATCGCGCCCATCTCCGTCACGCCGTCGGCAATGGCAATTAACTCGGGTTTGGCGTTGCGGCCTGTCACAACGACGTTGAGATCGGCGCGGCGGTTGGCAAGCACCGTAATGACGTCATCAAGCGGCAGATAATCGTAACGCAGCGCGATGTTGAGTTCGTCAAGGATCAGCAGCTTGATAGTCGGATCAGCCATCAAGGTTTGAGCCTGATCGAAGGCGCGCCGTGCGGCTGCGATATCGCGCGACTTATCCTGCGTTTCCCAAGTGAACCCTTCACCCATGGTGTGCCACGACATCTGTGCGCCAAATTTTTCGAAGGCGCGTTTTTCACCGGTCTCCCACGCGCCTTTAACGAACTGCACCACTCCAACGCGCCAGCCATGGCCCAGCGCTCTTAGAGCCAAGCCGAAAGCAGCCGTCGATTTGCCTTTGCCGGGGCCGGTGTGGACCAGCATAATTCCCTTCTCGATGGTCTTCGACGCGACCTCGGCGTCTTGCACCGCTTTTCGCTTTTCCATTTTCATTTTGTGGCGCGCAGCGTCATCGACCGGCGGCGTGCTTTCGGACGGCGCGCTTTTGGTTGGCGGGTTATCGTTGCTCATTGCTTCACGATCATTGGTAATCCTGCGACCATGAACACGACGGCGTCGGCTTTGGCTGCGATTTTCTGGTGCAGACGGCCGGCGTGATCGCGAAATTGACGCGCCAGAGCATTGTCGGGAACGATGCCAAGGCCGACCTCATTTGTGACCATGACCACACGGCACGCGACAGTATCCAAACCCGCGACCAGTTGGTCGATGGCAAGATCAACATCGCTGCCACTGAGCATTACGTTGGTTAGCCACAGCGTCAAACAATCAACCAGTGCAACTTGGGTTGCAGGGACAGCGCGCAACGCTGCCAGCACGTCAACGGGCGCATCGATTGTGACCCAGCCTGATTGCTCCCCCGACTGGCGGCGCAGCTTGTGGTGCGCGATGCGATCCGCCATTTCGGCGTCGAAGCTCTGGGCGGTGGCGATGTAGGTCCACGGCCCAGGCGCAGCCATCACCAAAGCTTCCGCGTGCTGACTTTTGCCAGATCGCGCGCCACCAAGCACAAGCGTTAATTTAGCTGGGTTCTGTGGCGCCATGGCGTGCGATTGAGATTGACGGGGGTAAGCCTCGGCACTTATGGGTTTAGGTACGGTTCCCCGCAAGGGGATTAAAAGGGAATGCGGTGTCAGGGTATCCTCTCCTCAAGTCGGGAAGGCCCCTCTGGAAGCCGCAGCTGCCCCCGCAACTGTCAGCAGCGAGTTGAAGGCGCAATCACCACTGGAATTTCCGAGCCGCTGTAGAGGCGGCCTGAGAGGCTCTGGGAAGGTGGCCTGAAACGACGACCTGCAAGCCAGGAGACCTGCCGTCCGATTAACCACAATGCCGCCGGGTGGGCGGATAGGAGGACTTCATGACGACAACGACTTTATCC
>JANMII010000009.1:0-6772 GCA_031375665.1 Hyphomicrobium sp. | reverse complement strand
GTGCAGCTCATCGATGAACAAAATGATGCCGCCCTCTTCCGCCTGCACTTCCGAGAGCACGGATTTCAACCGTTCCTCAAACTCCCCGCGATACTTTGCGCCAGCGATCAACGAGCCCATGTCGAGCGATAACAGCTTTTTGTCTTTCAGACTTTCGGGCACGTCGCCTTTGATGATCCGTTGGGCGAGCCCCTCGGCAATCGCCGTCTTACCGACACCCGGCTCACCAATCAAAACTGGATTGTTCTTTGTTCGGCGTGACAGCACCTGGATGGTTCGCCGAATTTCTTCATCGCGGCCGATGACAGGATCAAGCTTGCCGGCAGCCGCAGCCTCCGTCAGATCGCGCGTGTATTTTTTCAGCGCCTCATACGATTGTTCTGCGGCCGCTGAATCAGCGGTCCGTCCCTTACGGATCTCATTGATCGCGGCGTTGATTTTGTCAGCCGTAACGCCCGCCGCGCGCAACGCCTTGCCAGCATCCGTCGCCGCATCAACCGCAATCGCCAACAACAGCCGCTCGGCGGTCACGAATTTGTCGCTCGCCTTATCAGCCGCTTTCTCAGCTGCCTCAAAAAGTCTTGCCGTCTCAGCTGCGAGATAAATCTGGCCGCTGCCGCCCGTCACTTTCGGCCGCTGCGAAAGCGCGCGTTCAACCATCTGAAGGGCCGTACGCGGATCGCCGCCGGCCCGCTGGATCAGACCCGCAGCCAAGCCTTCAGGGTCATCGAGCAAAACTTTCAGCAGATGTTCGGGCGTGAAATGCTGGTGGTTGTCACGCAGCGCAACGGCTTGCCCCGCTTGAACGAAGCCTTTGGCGCGGTCGGTGTAGCGTTCAAAGTTCATGGGTCATTTCCTTCGCCCGGTCCGCCGCCCTCGGTTGGCACGCCAGATCCGTCGAATATCTTGGGTTATAAAATCGACGATTGAGGGTCGAGCCCTTGCGGCACTCGTGCTTCGATCGCCAATCGAGATATAGGGACGCAACCTGCAACAAAAAGAGGAATAGCGTTACGCTCCTGCCAAAAAGCGTCGATTGCTCTGTTGGCCGGGATCGTGCTGACTGCTGCTAAGACTGGGAATTGACGCGGCGAGAGGAACTTATGGCAACCGGCAACAGCCAAACAATTGCCACCGGCGGCACGGTTGCAGCGCTTTACCGGTATCCAATCAAAGGCTTTTCTCCCGAACCGCGCGAGGCACTGACTTTAAGACCGCACGAGACGGTGCCGTTCGACCGGGCTTATGCCATCGAAAATGGACCCGGCCCTTTTGATCCAGCAGCCCCCCGCCATCTCCCCAAAGCCCACTTCGTCATGCTGATGCGCAACGAACAAATCGCCGAGCTTCAAACCAGCTTCGACGATGTCAGCCACACGCTCACCATCACTAAAAGTGGCACAACCCTCGCCAGCGGCGATTTGCGCACGAGCGACGGTCGGGCAGCGATTGAAGCGGTGATCGCCAGCACGATCACAACTGGGCTCCGAGGCGCACCTCGGATTGTCTCAGCACAGGATCACAGCTTTTCTGATGTCGCCGACAAATGCCTGCACATCATCAGCCTTGAAAGCTTGGCAGCGCTCGAAGCCAAATTGCAAACTCCGGTTCATCCGCTGCGCTTTCGCGCAAACATGATTGTGCAATCCGTTCCAGCATGGTCGGAATTTGATTGGGTCGGAAAGCGGCTGCGCATCGGCGGCGTGACGTTTGAGGTCTTTAAGCGAACCGAACGCTGCGCTGCAACCAACGTCAATCCACAAACCGGCGCGCGTGATCTGAAGATCCCATCGTTCTTATCAAAGACATTCGGTCACACAGATTTTGGCATTTACGCGCGGGTCATCGGTGGTGGCACTGTTGCGCGGGGCAATGATGTCAGCGTCATGTCCGAGCCGACGGCTTGAGGGTCAAATAAAAACGGCCGCGAGAGTTCGCGGCCGTTTGACCGTTTCAACTAAACGGGTTGTAAAATTATTCGCTGTCATCTGCGGTCGGCGTGCGGACAGCCGCGGGCGCCGCAACTTCGGCGGCAGCCGTATCATCCCGGCGCGGGCGACGAACGGGCCGCCGCAGAAACGCTGGTTGCTCCAACTCCAGAGCCGGCGCGGCGATCGGTGGCGGCGGGGCGATTACGGGGGCGACCGGAATCGGTTGCGACATCATTGGTGCCACGGGCTGTGGGCCCTGACCCGGCAGGCCGTGATCTCGGCCATGATCTCGTTCGGCGCCTGCAGCATCACCACCTTGATAGCGTTCGCGACGGCGAAATCCGTTGCCGTTCGGACCAGCACGGCCATTATCGTGCTGGGGGCCCCGATCCTGGTTTCCTCGCTCTTGCGGACCCCGATCATCGCGAAATTGGCGTGGCGCGCTGTTTGGATCGGCGCTGCGGTCGCCGCGATCTGATCGCTCATTTCTATCGCCACGGTCTTGTCGATCGGGACGATCATTGCGTTCTGGCCGGTCGCTCCGGAATGAATTGCGATCGTTGCGGTTGTTGTTAAAGGGCCGGTTTTCGTTACGATTGTCTGGGCGATTGTCTGGGCGATTGTCTTGGCGCCCATCATGGCGACCGTCGTTTCGACCATCGTTTCGTCCGTCGGCGCGCGTGTCGCGACCCTCGTTACGTTGCGGCCGGTTATCGTAGCGCTGCTGCGACTGCGGCGCTGGACCGTCACCAAACTGCGGTTGGCCGCCCGTCGTGTTACCACCGGAAAATTGCGGCGCGTTGCCTTGGTTGCTCATCGGCTGGCCGAAATCGTCGCCGCTATCCTCGTCACCAAATTCGTCGCCATCACCACCTTCTGGCGAATTGAGCGAGTGGGTCCGCGCCTGACCGTTGTTGAACGGGTCGGTGCCGCCCTGACTCATCTGCTGTTCGCGATAGGTCATGATGATGCGGTTGTAGTGTTCGGCATGCTGCAAGTAGTTTTCAGCCAGCACGCGGTCGCCTGACGACAACGCATCACGCGCCAGCGTGATGTACTTCTCTGCAATGTGCGATGGCGTGCCGCGAAGTTTGACGTCCGGCCCGGCGCTCTCGAAACTGCGCGTCAGTGGGTTCTGCGACTTGCGGTTTTGATTGTTGCCGACGTTGCTATTGTTGTTGTTGCGCCCACGGCCACGGCGATTTTGCTGACCTTGCCTCATTGGCTCCCATTCGCGTCTGTTGTTGTTCAAGTTGAAGTGTCCCGGCTGGGTCGTGCGCGGCGGTTGATCGCCAAGCAGCCCTACGTTTCGACTGCGGCGCACCATGGCGCTCGCGATGTTGGGTCCCGTGTGTGTTGCCACCACCTGTCACGCAGCACTATTTCTAGCTGCGTTTGCGGCCCCCGCCGCCTATTTCCCGATTTGGTGCCGCCTCGAGCAGCACGCGTGTCATCGCGCTATGCGCGTCTCAGCGTTAAGCTGCCAGCCTGATTGGGGCCACCGCATCCGCTTAAATGGTTCCTGCCGTGCAATTGTGGTTCAAACGAGTGTCCAACGATGTCACCGGCATATCAATTAGGACAAGAATAGCCGGTTCTGATCGCGTTAGAGCCCAACGTGGCTGTGACCGCTTCACGGGATTAGGACGTGCCATGAATCCCGGATAGAAACTGCTGAGCGTGAAGGTTTCCGATCTGATCAAAGGGTCATCGTACCCTTACTCATCCCGACCCAACGGCCAACTTTCTTTTTTGATACTATCCGGCTTTGCAGTCTGCGCCAATAGATATTGCAATCACGTCTCGCAATGTATCTCCAACGCCACAACGCGGATGTGGCCGCCAAGATCCCGGCCAAATCGCGGCGCCGCCGCCAAATGCCGCTCAAACACCGCTGCAACGTCCGCACCTTGATCCTTGCCGACCTCGAATATGATCGTGGTCTTGCGCTGCAACTCAATGACGTTGCTACATATTTCCCGATAGATGGAAAGGCCATCCGCGCCGCCGTCCAAGGCGACGATCGGGTCAAAGTCGGCCACATCTGACGCCAGGTCCGCAAGCGCTGATGTCGGAATGTAGGGCGGGTTACTCACGATAAGGTCAAAGCCAGCGCTGAGATTTTGATCGGCGGCACCACTGCCGGAGATAACGGCAGTTTGGCGTCCATCTGCCAATCCGCGCCCAACCAGTGTCGTCAGCCGATCGCTGACGCCGAGATGGTCGGCGTTTCGTCGCGCAACCGCCATAGCCGCCGCACTGACATCGGTCGCCAGTGCCGTCGCTGTCGGCAATTCAGCCAGCAGCGTGCAGGCCAAAATACCAGAACCCGTCCCAATATCAGCGATCTGGATCGGATGATCCCGCCAGCCTTTTTCGCCGGCGATGGTCAGTGCCAAATCGATCACCGCCTCCGTGTCGGCGCGCGGATCGAGAACGTCTGGCGTGATCGCGAAGCGGCGGCCATAAAAATCCCGCCACCCTAGAATCCGCGAAACCGGTTCATGCGCTAGCCGTCGCTGCACGGCGTTGGTGAGTTCGCCGGCCCAGAAACCCAGGCGCGTCTCGCGTTTCAAGAAGACTGCGGTGGCGTCGATTTGCAGCACGCCCTGCAGCAAGAAACGAGCGTCGAGGTCAGGCGTCTGCAAGCCTTGACGCGTGAACGCAGTCGTCATCTCAATCAAGGCCGCACCGACAGTCATGTCAGCCGTCAGCAACATCACGCGGTGCTCAATTCAGCCAACATGCTGGCTTGGTGATCGGTAATCAGAGCATCGATCACGGGCTCTAGACCAGCGCCCGTCAGTACTTCGTCGAGATTGTAGACCGTCAGATTAATACGATGATCGGTGACCCGCCCTTGCGGAAAATTATAGGTTCGAATGCGTTGTGACCGATCACCCGACCCAACTTGTGATTTGCGCGCTTCCGAGCGCTCGGCGTCAATTTTTGTTCGTTGCAGATCATAGACGCGAGATTTGAGGACAGCCATCGCCAAACGACGATTTTGGTGTTGCGATTTTTCAGCCGACACGACGACGATGCCCGTCGGTAAATGCGTCATGCGGACAGCACTATCCGTTTTATTGACGTGCTGACCGCCAGCGCCGCCAGCCCGCATCGTATCGATGCGAACATCTTCAGCCCGAATATCGACATCAATATCCTCAGCCTCTGGCAGCACCGCGACGGTTGCAGCGGACGTATGCACACGACCACTACCTTCCGTCGCCGGTACCCGTTGCACGCGGTGGACACCGGATTCAAACTTCAGCCGCGCAAACACGCCCTGCCCCGTCACTGATGCGATGACTTCGCGATATCCGCCAAGGTCGCTCTCCGACAACGAGATCACCTCGACCTTCCAGCCGTGCTGCTCGGCGTAGCGCGCATACATTCGAAACAGATCGGCTGCAAACAGCCCAGCCTCATCTCCGCCGGTTCCGGCGCGCACTTCGAGGATCGCGCTTTTTTCATCGGCCGCATCCTTCGGCAGCAGCGCGATGCGCAAGCGCAGTTTCAACTCTTCAATGCGGGTTTGCAGCTCGCCGCGCTCGGCATAGGCCATATCGACCATGTCCTTGTCGGCTGTCGGATCGGCGATCATCACGTCGAGGTCAGAGAGTTCCGTTTCTGACCGACGCAACGCATGGATCTCAGCCACCACGGGGCTCAAATCTGAGAACTCTTTATTGAGTTTAGCGTAGGCGGCCTGGCTGACGCCGTGGTTCAGCTCATCTTGGATGGCGTGCCATCGCTCGGCTAATCGATCGAGTTTTTCTGTCGGAAGCGAGGTCATGGACGAGAGCAGCAATCACAAGGTTGGAGACGCGCACGTTGGCCAAGATAGCCGTCGGGCGCGCATCTAAACCTAACCGCCCTTGATCTGCAATTTATCACCGCGGCGTGACCGGGGATCACGGACTTCAATCCAGCGATGACCCTCACGAACAGGCGCAAAGTGAACCTTAAAAAAATCGCCAACATCGGAAGCAACCCGATGCACCGGGCGCAGGGCTTGCCCGACCGCGCTTGAATTCAGCCCAGCGAGAACCAAGACCACCGGCACGGCGACTGCCAACATGCTCCGCTTGGCCCGCGAACTGAGCCCAGTGTCGACAGCTGCGTCGACGGCTGCACGGAACGCCGCGGTTTGTCGCCCGACCGCTGCCCGTGCTGTCCGCCCGACAGCGCCGACCGGACCTTGCGCTTGCTCCGCATGGGCAAACTGTTGTGCGTGAGCCGTGACCGCGACCCGGTCAGACAGCACCAGGGCATGATCGATGGCGGCGAGAATGGCGCGGCCATCAATGTTGGCGAGGGCCGTGTAGGTCAACACAACACGACTGAGGTCTGGCCAAGCCGGCAAATGCGTCACGAAGCCGTTTTCAAGCGCCTCAATCACCGAAGCTTGAATGCCAAGGTGAGCTGCAACTTGCGGCGGAGAGGCACGAAGCACCGCTCGAAGATCGATAAAAAATCGCCCGATGACCGCCCGGATCTCATTCAGTTCAGCCAGGACGTGATCGATCGGCGCAGGCAAATGCGCGCCGTGCTGCCCACTCAACGGTCCGACAGATGGTGCAATAAAATTCGCAGGCGCTGTGTTCGCAACGTGATGTTCGAACTCCACATGCGGCCGCGCATGATTCCCCTGGCGAGCCGGGGTCCCTGATACTTGACGCATACACACTGCAGCACGAACGCGCTGCCCCCAAAAATCCCCACACCACTGTTGGCCAAAAAAGCTCGACTGTCAAAGGTCGTTTCGGAGCATTTGTCGCCAACGCAGACGGTCATTCTGCGAAGCGCCGCCACACGTGATCAGCGGCGCAGATATG
>JANMII010000287.1:0-6541 GCA_031375665.1 Hyphomicrobium sp. | reverse complement strand
GGTGACCGTCGGTGCAACGCGTTGCAAGCGTCAATTCGCCGACCTCATGCGCTATCGTTTCCGTCGACTGTGCTGTGCGCGCAACGCCGTTGCCCTGTTCATGCCACGCTGGCGCGTCTATAAAAACATGAGAATTTGACGGGATCGATCGACGGGAGACTATGGAAATGGGTCAGCGCATTCAGGTTGGGTTTTTCGCAGTGACACTTGCGGTCGCGGCAGTCGCGATGGCGGACGCCGCATCGGCAGCATGTACGCGGCTGGCATTTTCGGTCAACGACTATGGCAAAGTTGGCCCAGCCAATGATGCGAAGAATTTGCTCGATACCTACATCGCAAAAAAGATGACCGAACGCGGTGTGACGTCTTACAAAACCGGCAAAAAGACCGTCAATTGCGAATTGTTTTTGGACGTCATCCTATTCGACGAATACACCTGCAAAGCTGAGGCGACCGTCTGTTGGGACGGCTCGACTTTACCGAAGTCCGAGCAAGTGACGGCGACGCCAGCCGCTGACAAAGCGCCGTCGGCAAGCAAAACGACAACCGGTTCGATCGACAAATCATCCAGCGAATCGGCACCAGAAAAAGCTCCTGAGCCCATTGCAGCGCCAAAGGCTGCAGCGACACCAGTGGAGCCACCTGATGTGGCCGCAGACGCTGCAGCAGTGCCGCCACTTCAAGCCGAACCTAACGCTCGCGTTGAAGTCTACGAAAAGGTGACGGCGCCACCGGCAGACACGCCTGCAGTGGCGCCTGCTGCAAACACTGTTGCTGACGATGTCGTCGTTGCGCCAAGCCCGGTGCAGACCGACAAGCCGTAAAGTTGAGGGTCGCCTGCAGCTCATCATCAAGCCTGCGATGGAGCGCATCCATCGCGGGCTTTTTTGTTGGCGCTTTTCGTGGTCGCAGCGTCAGTCCGTTGGCGCGGTCAATTTGTCGAGACGCAAGCGGTGGCGCTCATCGGTCAAAAGATGCACCGCTGCAAAGCCACCCGCGACGACCCCGATGGCGGTCGCGCCAGCAATCAAGAACATGATCATGATTTGATACTTCGCAGCGTCGATCGGATCGATACCGGCCAGGATTTGACCCGTCATCATGCCGGGCAAAGAGACGATGCCAGCTGCCGCCATCGCATTGAGAACCGGCATGAGCCCGGTGCGAAGACCCCGGCGCAAAATGTCGTCGAAGGCCTGATATCGCGATGCACCGTTGGCGAGCCGCGCCTCGATCACGCGCCGCTCGCGGCTGGCGGCTCCGGTGATGGTGTCAAGAACAAGGGCAACGCCCGACAGCGAATTGCCAACCAACATGCCAAGGATCGGCAATAAAAAGCGCGGCGCGTACCAGGGGTCGGGTTGAATCAGTAGCAGCGCGATCAGCGATGTCAGGAGTCCTGCGAGAAATGCTGGACTGGCGCTCAGAAGCATGGCCTGCCAGCCTTTCAAGCGGCGCTCCTGGCGCATGAGGACTTCGCCGATCGTTGCGATGGCCATGATGGTGACGAACAACAGCGTCCACAGCGGGTTGGTTTGAGCAAAAATGAATTTGAGTGCGACGGCCACGATCGCAAGCTGGAACACCATGCGCACCGAGGCGATTGCCAAGCTCTTTTCTAATCGCAAGCCATAGGCGATCGAGATGGCGCCATTGATCACGATCAGGATTGACGCCAGTCCGAGTTCGATGGCGCTAAGCGGGATGTAAGATGTCATGGCACGTTTTGCTTTGCTGGCCCGCCAAGCGTAGATGCGCCGTCAGCGCGTAAAACTGCGTCGTACCGTGCTTGCTCCAAATTTGGTGTTGGGAAAGGTGTCGGCAGTGATGCCAGAGGCGGTTGCATCGGCTGCGGCGGACGAGCCAGTTGCAAGCGAACATGGGCGAGGCGATCGATTTGCGCGCCGTCATGGCTCGCAAGAACCACCGACCGGCCAGCGTTGAGTTCGCGCTGGATCAAAGCTTCAACGCGGCGTGTCGTTTCAGGATCGAGGCCGTTGGTTGGTTCGTCCAATAGCAGCACGCGCGGCGCGTCAATGATGGCACGCGCAAATGCCAAGCGCTGGCGCTCGCCAGTCGAGAGGTCGCTAACCGGTTTGTCGAGGAGGCGCGGCTCAAGAAGCAGCTCGGGCAGCAGGGCGTGGAGGGCTGCTTCCAGCGCGAATTGGCCATCGGCGGTTGGCGCAACGAACGCTGCACGCGCTGTGTCGGTCCACCACATCGCGTCCGTCGCCGCATAGCGCACGAGACGCCGCCAGGTTGGCGCGCGCATTTCGTTTCGCTCGGCACCATCCAGAAAAACGTGACCGGAGGCACGATCGAGATCGGCGATGGCGCGCAACAAGCGCGTCTTGCCCGACCCAGACGGGCCTTCGACAGCCAAGCACTCGCCGTTGGCCACGCTGAACGTGAGTGGCGGCAGCGGAGCAATTCGAATTTTGTCGACGCGAAGCACAGCTGAAAGATCGCCTAAGGATTTTACGACGACCTGAGCATTAGCAACTCCAGACCTCGGCGACCAGGACGCTGGCAGCGGGCGCACGCGATAAAGAAGCTGTTATCTGGGGAAATCCGCAATCGCAGGGTCGCGACAGAACGGGATTACGCTGCGACGCGGACGTCGTGCAGTTTCATCCGAATGATATCGCGATTGAACGGCTTCAACATGTAGCCGTTGGCGCCAACCTTGAGCGCTAACTGGACGTCCGAGTAATCGTTCTCTGTTGGCATATAGATGATGTGGGGCTTGTCGCCGCCACAGGCTGCGCGAATTCGGATGATCGCTTCGTGCATGTTGGCGCCTGGAATGCGCCAATCCAACAAGACGATGTCCGGCACGTCGGTTGCCATTCGTTCAAGCGCTGCGTTGGGGCACGACGACGCGCTGACGCGATAGCCGAGGTCCTCAAAAATGAGGCGGGCATAACGGCAGATGACGTCGGAGTCGTCGATGACAAAGCAATGCTTCATGAAAGATCTCGTAATTGAAACGGTGGTGTCGATTTCTGCTCCAGATCACGAACAGAAATTGACGCCAGTTTCAGAGCCATGCCTATCGCACCAAGGCCGACGATTTCCTATAAATTGTGGTCGTGAAACGCTAACTTTGAATTAATGGCGGTGTGCCGGTGTTGCGATCGTGCTTGCATGTTGGCGTGACGGTGATGTTGGCCGACCTGCGCGACGCGGACCGTGTTCCGTGCGAGCAGGCGCGTTTATGCTGCTGGCTTTGCGACCAATAAAATATCTGCGCCGTCCTTTAGAATTTCAATGATCATGGCGGCTGAGCCTGCAATGCGCCACGTGTAGTAGGCCTGGATGCTCATGGCATCGAGCGCTTGCGCACTGCCGGTGATGAATTCGGTCAGGTATTGCGGCGGGCGTGCGCCAGTGCCTTTGCAGCGAATTAAAAAACTCGGCATTTCAAACGAGCCACCAATCGCGACATCGATTTCGCCGCCGCGCGGTAAAGCTGTGACCGAGCATGCGATCAAATTCAGCAGCAGTTTGACTTTATCTTTCGGCACGTATCCGGCAGCGCCACGCCAAATCAGCTTGTGTTTGCCCTGCGTGATGCCGATGAAGCCGCGCGAAATCTGTTCAGCCGTACCCAGATCAATCATTGAACCGGCAGAGCCGGCGGCGCCGAACGCAAAGCGGGCAAACTGCAAGCGGGCGGACGCCTGTTCGGTGACGTTGCGGATCACGTTCAGCGCGTATGATTTGGCTTGCACGTCGTCGTCTTCGTCGAGGATTTCGAGGCCATTATAAATGGCGCCGACCGGATTGATGACATCGTGACAGATTTTGCTTGAGATCAGAGCCGAAAGCTCCAGATCGGACGGGTGGACGCGCTGGTTCATGAGGTGGCCCCTGGTATTTGTGATCCCGGACCACTTAGTCACGGGCCGGACGTCCTGCCGAAAGCAGGTGCGGCAGCTCAGGCGCGCATGAGCGCAACGCGAGCGAACAGGGGCCGCAAGAAACGGATCAGATAGCCTGAATACACGTGCCGCCGATGTTCTGCCAAGCGTTGCGCTGGGGTCGTGGCGGTGGCGGTGATTTTATACCGGCGGTGAGTCTTCGCAGCCACGGTTTCACGGTTCGATCGGCAAACGCCCTGTGATGGTCTATGCGCCAGCTTTGCCGTTGCCGTGGCGGTGCGTTGGTGCCCGCGCATGTGGTCGTGAGTGCAATTCGGTGTGTTGAAATCAGGCGCGGGTGCGATCAGGTGCGGTGATCTTGCGCGTGGCAGTGGTACCGTTTTGGGATATTATTACAACCAATGAACCGACCGACGACCCTTGACCCCGACACCTTCACTGACGCCATTCTGCCAGCCATTCTTGAGGCCGGTCGGCTTGAGATGGCGCATTTCGCATCCGGCGTCACGATTGAGAAAAAATCCGACAATTCGCCGGTAACAATCGCCGATCACGAAGCCGAAGCGGTGATTTTGGCTGCACTTGCAAGCTTGGCGCCAAAGACGCCGGTGATCGCTGAGGAACTGGCAGCGGCTGGCGGCCTGCCGCCCGCGTCCGACACGTTCTTTTTGGTCGATGCGCTCGATGGCACCCGGCTATTCATCAGCGGAAAACCAGAATTCACCATCAATGTGGCACTGATCGAGGATCGCAAACCGGTTTTTGGTTTGATCTACGCGCCAGCTTTTGGCCGCTTGTACGTGACGCGGTCGGACGGCTCGGCGTGCGTTGCTGATCTACAACCCGACGCCGATGTCGAACGTCAGCGCGCACTGCCGTGGCAGGTGTTGGCGACGCGGGCGCCGGACCTGAGCCGACTGACCTCATTCAATAGCCGAACGTCGGGCGGAGCGAGTGGCGCTTTGCTTGCAGCTCTCGGTGTCACCGACGCGCGGCCGCTCGGGTCGTCGTTGAAGTTTTGCTACTTGGCGGCGGGCGAGGGTGATCTTTATGTTCGGCTTGGCAACACCAGCGAATGGGATACGGCTGCCGGTCAGGCCATTCTTGAGGCAGCGGGCGGATGCGTCACGGGGGTGGACGGTCAGTCATTGACGTATGGCCATGCCGATCGGGGCTATCTCAATCCGCACTTTGTGGCCTGGGGCAGGACGCCGCTGTTTGAGCACGCTGCGCGATGACACGTTGCGAGGCCGGCCTGACGTCCGTTGGTTGGCTTGCAGCCCGGCAGCCCAATCTTCGCAAATAAAACCTGCAAGCACCGACCATCGGCCACACTTTGGCGAAAGTGTCGGTTGATTCTATGGCCGGATTGAAAGCTTGAGTCGCAATGTCCGAGTGCGACGCGGGGGCTCGCGACGCGCGCCGACCAAAACTGTCGGCGAGCAAGGTGCTGTTCTGAGGTGCAAGCAATGACAGAACGCTTATTCAGCTGGACTGCAGCAATGGGTGCTCGTGCGCGCCTGATGGCTTTTGCAGTGGCGGTTGCGATCGCTGGATTTGCGCTGGCTGCACCGAGTGGGCGGGCTGCCGACGACTCGTACCGGCCGCCAAGCGAGGACATCGTCGGCGGCGAAGGCGGCAGTGATGTCTACCGCCCGCAGCCGCAAGAGACTTACGAGCCAGATCGCTCGCAGGGCCAATTTGATCGCCGGCAGGGCAATGGTGGGCAACCGAGTGGGCGATCAGCTCCGGGCGGTTATGGCGAGCCCTATCCGCAGACCGCGACACCTGAGCCCTACAGCGAACCACCGAGCCGTGAGGAGCATTACGAACAGGTCGCGCCAGCCGATAGCGGTGGTGCGGTCGATGGGGGTTCTCGCGGGTATTACACGCAAAACGAAATCGTCGCCGCCGGTCATGGATTCTTCGGATCGGTCAGTGGCGGCATGGCGTCGGCCATCGAGTGGGCATTTCAAAAAGCTGGGCGGCCTAACGGCTACATCCTAGGGCAGGATGCCGGTGGCGCCATTGTCGCCGGATTGAGATATGGCGAAGGCAAGCTGTACACCAAGGACGCCGGTGAACATCGCGTCTACTGGCAAGGTCCGAGTGTCGGCTATGATTTTGGCGGCGAAGGCTCGAAGGTTATGACGTTGGTCTACAATCTGCGTGATCCGAACGAAATTTATCACCGCTTTGCTGGCGTCCAGGGTGCTGCGTATTTGGTCGGCGGCGTCAGTGTTCAGTTGCAAAAAGCCGGTGAGGTCACTCTGGCTCCGATCCGTGCTGGCGTTGGTCTTCGCTTGGGCGCGAACGTCGGGTATCTCAAATATACCCGCAACCCGACCTGGAATCCATTTTAAGCCCACGGTGTGTTAGCCGCGCACCGCGAGCTTTTGGCATCCAGCGATCAACAGACGTTCGCGGCCTGGCACTTGGGAGGATCGGCCAGCCAGTGTATGCAGACGCATGGCATTGTTTGTCGATGATGCAGATGCATAACCGCGCGGCTCGTTTTCGCGCCCACGGATAGCCAGGACCCGCCTCTTGATGACGCTTTCGTCCGCGATGTTGGTGACACTGGGCTTTCTGCTGGCAGCCTTGATGCTGCTTGTTTTTCTACCCGCCTACCGTCGTCGTATCGAACGCTTTGCGAC
>JANMII010000171.1:0-6714 GCA_031375665.1 Hyphomicrobium sp. | reverse complement strand
CGAAGACACCAAAAACGAAGTCGCCGAGGGTTGGAAAACCGGTGTTTGCAAGGCTGCCGACCAAAAAGGCTCACCGTCGATTCTTGTCAGCAGCAATGTTCGCGCCATCGGTCGCGGCACACAGTATGCCGATATGGTTGGGTTGATCGGCGATGTGGCGCGCGCGCAATTCAGCGATCAGAGCTTGCCGGTCCTGCGCGGACAAATCATCGAGACCATAAAAGCGGACTATGTGTCGGGCGTCGGCGCCTATCGCGGCGCCTTCGACAACTGGTCGTTCCGCCCATCCAGTCGCGGCGCCAGCCGGACACCATCGATCGTGATGCGATCACGTGGCGCCAACACGGTGCAGCTCGCGCCCACCCAATATGCGCGCCTGCGTA
The DNA here is from genome assembly GCA_031375665.1 of Hyphomicrobium sp. Lineage (GTDB taxonomy): Bacteria > Pseudomonadota > Alphaproteobacteria > Rhizobiales > Hyphomicrobiaceae > Hyphomicrobium_B. The sequence goes on along the minus strand of JANMII010000171.1, from coordinate 6,331 downwards.
ACGACGCGCTTCGTCCGATTCAGACGATCTACATGGACATCGATGTGACGCGCGTGTTTCGCGTCAACGACGAAGAAAAAAGCTTTTTTGCCGAATTCTACATGTCGCTTCGCGGCAACGATCAGATGTCGTTCGATAACATTGATTTTGGCAATGCCTTTAGCGATACCGCTGAAAAAAATAGCAACGTCAAGTTGACGGTGCTGCACGATGGCAGCCCGAGCGGCGTTTATCCTGAAGGTGTAAAGCTGGTCAAAGTCGTCGGCAAGTTCATGATGACGCCTGATCTCAGCACGTACCCATTCGATACGCAGTTGTTTACCATTCAACTCAAGCCAAAGAGCGGCGACCAAGCCTTCATCATTCAGCCGCCTGCTGAGAAAATGCGCGATTCCGTGATCGACGCCGATGGTTGGTCCACGCTCGATCAATATGTCGGCTATGACGAAGATTACATTCCGGTGTCAGACGCGCGCACTGGCCAGCGTAGCATCGTGCCGTTTTACAAAATGAATTTTTCTTGGGTGATGAAACGCGAGACGACAGATTATTATCTCCGCGTCGTTATTCCACTGATCTTCATTCTGATCGTCGCCTACCTGTCGATCTTCATCCCGCGTGAGCATTTCGAGGCCATCGTCACGATCCAAGTGACGGCGCTGCTGTCAGCCGTCGCGTTGTATTTTTCGATACCCAAGGTCGGGTCTGATGTAGCGACCGTCTCTGACCGTATCTTTCTGTTCTATTACATGGCCGTCAGCTTGATGATCGCGATCTCGATCCTGCGCGTCAGCCCTAGGCTGCGGGGCAACCGTTTCATCGACCGCTTGCTGTCGGCCGCACATATTGTCGGTATGCCAGTCCTCGTTGTCAGCATGATGCTGTACGTGTCGCGGCTCGATACCGGCTATCTGCCAGCGATCAGCATTGTCGCCGACCAAAACTCGAAATCGGCAACCAAAGCGTCGCCCTAGGGCGACGCAATAGCCCCTGCCGTTGATTGAGCTTCGTGCTACACAACCGACAATGCTTGCCGCTCTGAATCGCAATCTCATCCCACTGATCGTCGCCACCGCGTTGTTCATGACGAACCTCGACGCGACTGTGCTGTCGACATCGCTGCCAGCCATTGCGGTTGATCTCGGGATTAACCCGATCCACCTCAAATTGGCGTTGACCAGTTATCTGTTGGCCCTCGCCGTTTTCATTCCGGCATCGGGTTGGGTGGCCGACCGTTTCGGCGCCAAAACCGTTTTTCGCGCGGCGATGGTGGTGTTCGCTATCGGCTCGGTCGCGTGCGGTTTCGCCAATGGACTTGGCTCTTTGGTGGCGGCGCGCGTGCTGCAAGGCATTGGTGGCGCGATGATGATGCCGGTGGGGCGGCTGCTGGTCTGGCGGACAGTGCCGCGCTCCGAAATGATCAACGCGGCCGCTTGGCTGACAGTGCCAGCGTTGATCGGCCCTGTGCTCGGCCCATTGCTCGGCGGGTTCATCACGACCTACTTCAACTGGCGGTGGATCTTCTGGATCAATATTCCAGTCGCTGTTCTTGGCGTTGCGCTGATCACGCGGTTCATCCCGGACATTCGCGATGAAGCCCCAGGTGAGTTCGATATCAAGGGCTTCGCTTTGCTTGGTCCGGGCTTGGCGTTTTCGCTGACCGGGGCAACCTTGCTCGGCCTCAACCTTGCGCCGTCGTTAATGGTTTTGGCTTTGTTGGTCGGTGGCGCGGCGTTACTCGTCGGCTATGTTTTCCACGCGCTGGCGGTCGCCTCTCCGCTGATCGATTTGCGGCTGCTTTCGATCCCGACGTTCCGGGCTGGGCTTGTTGGTGGATTCTTATTTCGCATTGGGATCGGCGCCATACCGTTTTTGCTGCCGCTGTTGTTGCAACTTGGATTTGGTTTGACGGCGTTTCAATCGGGCGCTCTGACGTTCGCCACAGGCATCGGCGCTATGGTGATGAAGACGCAGGCGGCGCGCCTCTTGCGCAGCTACGGCTATCGCCGGATCTTGGTCGTCAATGCGCTGTTGGCGGGCGCGTTCTCAGCCATACCGGCACTGTTCTCCGTGACGACGCCAGCGTGGGCGATGATCGCGATTTTTCTGATTGGCGGATTGTCTCGCTCGCTGCAGTTTACGGCGATCAACACCATTTCGTTTGCCGACATCCCGAATGAAAAACTGTCGCGCGCAACCAGCTTTTCGGCCGTCGGCCAAGAATTGTCGGGCGCGGTCGGTGTGTCAATTGCAGCCCTCGGGCTCGAACTGATGATGCGGGTTTACGGCAATGACGCCATGGCCGCGATCCACTTCCCAGCCGTGTTTATCGTCATCGCAGTTATCTCGATGGCGTCGGCATTCGTCTTCATGCGGCTCGCCAGTAATGCTGGCGCTGACTTGCTCGCAACCAAGGAAAAGCGTTCAGCGCGCGCTGACGCCGACGCGCGCCACGATCTGCCGTGACGCGGCGGATCTGCCGCGCGGGCGTCTAACGACAACACGCGCCCAGACATCACTGTCCGGGCGCGCCCTGTGGTCAAACGAGAGCACTGGTCGTTGTCTTTGAGGGGTACTCAGTGGAGGCTACAAGGCGGCAGTTACGCTGCCTTGGCTACATTCCGAGGCTTCGCCGTCATGCGTGTGATCTCTGGCGCAATCCGCAACGTCGGCAGCATGATCGCAACCGGCCTGCGGGCCTTCATGATCACCGCTTCACGCGCGCCGAAAGCGTCGGCAAACGCGATCAATGCCAACTCTGGCTTCAGACCAGCGCACCCGAGTGCATCCAGCATCACCTGGCCAGACCGAGCGCATGTCCGGAGCGATATCTGCCCCGACGCCAACGTCGCTCCACCTGAAACGTCACCGGCCGCGGTGCGGTCGAGGCGAAGACCCGATAGCTTCAATCGCAAACTATCGACGGCACGTTTGACCGAACGCTCGACTGACTTGACGTCGTCGAGGCGCTTCGCGCCGTTCAGGTCGATGGATAGCGAACGTCCAGCGTGTGTGCTGCTCAATCTTGAGCCGCCAGTCTTTGCAGAGCGAGGCGTCTTTGCAAAATCGGTGTCGCTGCTGCGATCAACGGTTTCCGCGTCGGACTCAACGCACGAAAAATCTTCCTTTTGGGCGGTGCTTGAACGAGTCAAGTCCATCCCCAATTGGAAGAGGGTGTCATTAAAGGCCATATGACCCACTCCCCAACCAGTAGACAGGTTTGACTCGTCCGCTCCTTACCTCATTGGTTCTGGAAAACCTCGACCATGCTGGCAGGTGGACAGACGAGAGAGAGCGCATATGAGGCAAGACCCCCCCCTACGCAAGACTTTTCTTCCCCCCAGCCAAATTATTTTTATTCCTGTGTTTACGCTGATTTAACCCGCGATTGTCGGGCAGCGATTCAAGTGTTGATGTCGTCGCACCTCGCGATGATTTGTGACACTCGCGTCGAGAGCCATGCACGGCGTTGCGCGTAGCGTGTGCGGCACGCGAATGGCGCCTATTGCTGCGGCCGCAAAAACTTGTTCAGCAGATCTTTCGCTTTCGATTTCGTCGATGCGTTGTCGCCGGTGTCGGGCCCAAGTAACTGATCGACGATCTCATCGGAACTTTTCCCTTTCAACGATTTGCCGATTTCTTTGACGGCATCGAGTGCCTTGTTGGGATCAGCTAACACGCCTTTCAGATCAGGTTCGATGCGTGGCCTGTCCCACGATCCGGTAATGCGCACCGGCACTTCCAATCCTGATAGCGCGGACGCGCCAGCCTCGCCGTCAAGGCTCGCCACCAATTTCGGTTTGACCGTGTAATCAACGGTGCGCGGCGGCATTTGAATGGCGCCCGCGCCTGTTACCCGAAGCAACGGACTGATGAGCTGTAGGTCTTGATTTTGTGCCACCCCGTTGGTGACTTTGAAGCTGGCGGACAATTCACTGAAATCGGTTTTCTCTGATGGTGCTGTTTTCAAGCCCGTCAATTTTCCTTGCGAGATCCCGCGGATTGCTGCCGGCAGATTGAACCCAGCGACCGCGCCATCTGTGAATTTGACATTGGCTGTGCCGTTGAGCGTATCGACGAACTGCAATTGGCTTGCGCCGGTCGCGGTTAAATTCAAATCGACATTGGCCTTGCCGGACAGCCAGGACATTTTTGCCGCATCCTTGAGGAATGGCAATGCGGAGATGCCATCGAGCGCGACATTGGCGCCGATGCTAGCCGCAGTCCCCGTGCCATCGACGCTGAGTGTGCCTTTGGCCTGACCATCGTACAATTGGATGTCGTCGAACTGGGTTTTCATCACGCGGTTTTTGATCGCGACTGTCAGCAGCGATTGCCCAACAGTTAAGTTGTGAAACTTTAGTCGTCCGACGTTGAGTTTCGCATCGGCATCGGCGATGCCGAGCAGCGCAAGATTTAGCGTATCGCTCGACCAACCGTCCCGCTGCACCGCGCCAAACACCTGAGTTGGCGGTTTGTCTACTGGTTGCGACTGCGGATCGTTCAACAGGTTTTCGATGGCATCGCTGGGGGATGTCGGGGCGGGAGTCGGGGGCGGCGTTGAAGGCCCTTTTGAAGGTCCGTTCGGCGCGATCGTTGTGGTCGGCGCCGTTTCGATTGCGCCGCCAGCGGCAGCCGTGAGATATTTATTGATATCAAGTTCGCTGATTTTCAGATTGGCGTTGACGTAGGGCCGCACACCGCCGCTGGTCACGCTGACCGCGCCAACCGCCGTCGCGCCATCAAGGCCAAACGTGGCGTCTGAAAGGCTAGAGATATTGCCAGTGGTTTTGATCTTGCCGGTCATTGTCAGCGGCCCGAAACCCGACACCGCCGGAAGCGCCGTGCCGAGCCATCTGGCCAACGCGCGCGCCGATCCGGCATCGGCCGTCAAATCACCCTCGATGTCGGCCCCGTTTTTTAGCAACGTGAAGCCGTTGAACGTTGCAGCAATGAGCGCATTGTTAGCCTTGAAGGTCAGTTTCGCTGGCTTTTGCTCCAGCACGGTGCGGGCGTTCGTCAGAGTGCCATCGAAATCGATTTTCTGGCCCTTCCAGCCAACGTCTCCATTGGCGGTGATTGGGCTGTCGAGTGATTGCAACGCCAGCCTGACGTTGACGGCATCGACCCGCTGGCCAGCACCCGTCCGTTCGTCCGTGAAGCGGATCGTCCCGTCTTCGATCCGCACGTCGTTGAGCTGCACCTGCTGAATTTTGGCAATCGCCGCGGCACGCTTTGACGAGGCGACGTCACCGATGCTGTCGACGTCAGATCGATTTGCCGCGCCTGCCAATTGCGCTTGTGCATAGTGCACCGGCTGATCAAGCGTCGCGAACTCCCAATTTCTCTTGCCCGCCTTGTCGATCCGCAAATCGAACACTGGCTTTGTCAGTCGCAACGTGTCGACGGCGACTTCTCGATTGAGCAAAGGCATCGCTTTGACGCTGACCGATAATTTCTCCATTCTAACAAACGTACTTTGCGAGCCAGGCGGTCCAGACAGCGACACATCCGACAGCGAAACGCCAACGCCCGGATAGAACGTAAAAGCGGCTGGCCCCGAAACGATGAGATCGCGGCCAGTTTTGGCCTTGATCTGGTCGGCCAATGTCTGGCGGATTAAATCGCTTGGCGGATTGAAAGCGAGATAGGCGATACCTGCTCCAGCGACCATGAGCACAAACAAAATCGCATACAACAACGCCCGCAAAACTCCGCCGCCGCGACGCGGGCTTGGCGCTTGCCGCAATCGCCGCTGGTCATTGGGTCCGACCGGCCGCGGCGGAAAGGGCGCGCGCTCGTTGCTTGGTCGGTAGCCAGCCAGCGGGGGAGCTGGCGGCTGTCCTGGAAATTGCGGTGGCATGGTTGGAAGCCTCTCGGCAAAGGTCGGTCGCGCCCGTGCGCGCCAAACACGTTGCGAATAACACGAAAACAATATGTCACTTCGGAGCCGGTATTAGCCAGCGTGATACACCTGATTTTCCACCGGCATGGTCTTGGCTGCTGCGGCTACTGCGGCAGACGTCATAGGCGCAGATCGCATGCGCAGAATTGCTCGCAATAGCGCCACTTCGCCGATGCCAACGCGGTCACGATGTGCCGCGCGGCCGGCGGTGCCGACAACGTTTCAACCCTCGCTCAAACTCCCGCGAGCCAGAAGCGACCGCCAGCAATGCGGAGCCCCGACCACTCGCTCAGCCCAGATTTCAGGCCAGGTTTTAAAACAGGCTCTAGGGCAAGGTCTGGCACAAGTTCGGCCCAAATCTGCTCGCCGGGCTCACCCTTCCGCGATCTAGTTGCTGTGACACCATTTGGTTGCCGAAATCGGCCA
>JANMII010000250.1:0-3943 GCA_031375665.1 Hyphomicrobium sp. | reverse complement strand
GAACGCCGGACCTTGAGGTCCGGCGTTTTTTATTGACCGATGTCATTGGCTGACGACGAATTCGATGCGCCGATTGGCACGACGACCGGCTGGCGTATCGTTTGGGGCAACCGGCTTGGCATCGCCATAGCCGACAGCGCGCAACATCGCGCCGTCAACGCCGGCCCGCGTCAAATACGTGACGATCGCCTTGGCGCGCAGATCCGAGATTGTTGCGTTGCCGGATGCCGAGCCGACGTTGTCGGTATGACCCCCGACTTCGATCGTGACGCCGCTGCACGCTTTTGCAGCCTTTGCGATGTTGTCGAGAACGCGATAGCTCGACTGTGTCACCGAAAAACTGCCGCTGCCGAAGGTGATCTTCCCTTTGCTCAGTTCGGAATTCAATGCATCGCTACAGCTTGATGCTGCAGCCGGTTCTGCAACGACGGCTGAATTTGCGGCTGGTGCGGCGGTGGCTGGTGGCGTCGAGCCCGCTGCCGCTGCAGCGTAGTCGGGGTTCATGGTGGCATCAGCCGCCCATGCTGGAGGCGTTGCGGGCACTGTTGCGCCATAGAACTCAGTGCGACCGGGTGGCGTCATCGGCAATTCAGCGGCAACCGTCGCAGCAGGCGACATCTCGGGGGCAGCGGGCGTTGCTTCCGTTGTGGTCGATGCTGCTGTGGCCGGTTCGCTGGCAGTCGACTGCTGGGCGTAATCGGGGTTCATCGTGGCTTCCGCTGCAAAAGCTGCGTCGCCCGTTGGTTTGCTGTCGCCGTAATATTCGGTTCGGCCCGGAGGGGTCATGGCCAGTTCCGGCACGGCAGCTGTGGCAACCTGCGGCACTGCACCAGCGGTTGGCGCTGGCGCGGTTGTGGCGTTCGCGAGATAGTCAGCATTCATCGTTGCTTCCGCAGCCCAGGCCGGGCGAGCAGACGCGTCTTGGGCAAACGCTGCGTCATCGGTAAGCGCGATGTAGCTTGCCAGCGCAACGGCGCTTGCGCTGGCAGTCAGATGTACAGTGCTGCGAATTTTCGAGCGAGGCATGGACGTTCTCCCTGGGGTGCAGCCGTCTAACGCGGCTGTCGTTTGCGCGGCGAAAGATTTGCACTAAATTATGGGCGAGACGAGAGATTCAAGTGAGAAGGCAGCCATAACTGATGTCGAAAGTTGACATTAACCGTAGTGCCGGACGCGACGGTCGCATTCCACTGCACGGCCCCGACGCGTTTGCTGCAATGCGCAAAGCTGGGCGGTTGGCTGCTGAAACGCTCGACATGCTGTTGCCGTTCGTCCAACCGGGCGTTGCCACGCGCCGCCTCGATGACCTTGTATTTGAGTTCGCGCGCGATCACGGCGCCCTGCCAGCAACGCTGAATTATCGCGGTTATCGCTACTCGTCGTGTACGTCGATCAATCACGTCGTCTGTCACGGCATGCCGAACGAGAAACCTTTGAAGGATGGCGACATCGTCAACATCGACGTGACGCTGATCGTTGAGGGATGGCACGGCGACACCAGCCGAATGTACGGCGTTGGGAACGTTCAGCGGCGACCCGAACGCCTGATGGAAGTGACCTATGAATCACTGATGCGCGGCATCGCTGCAGTGAAGCCTGGCAATACGACAGGCGACATTGGCGCGGCCATTCAATCATACGCCGAAAGCGAACGCTGCAGCGTTGTGCGCGATTTCTGCGGTCATGGCCTCGGTCGCGTGTTCCACGACAGGCCGAACATTCTGCACTACGGCGAGCCGGGCGAAGGCGTTACACTAGAAGCTGGCATGTTCTTCACGATTGAACCGATGATCAATCTCGGCAAGCCGCACGTGAAAATTCTGGCCGACGGTTGGACAGCGGTGACGCGCGATCGCGAGTTGTCAGCCCAGTTTGAGCATACGGTTGGTGTGACGGCTGCAGGCTGCGAGATCTTTACGCAATCGCCAGCAGGATATCGTTGCCCACCTTATACGGCACGCGCGGCAGCTTAACCGGACACCGCACACAATGCCCTCGCGGAAATCGAACCGACCTGGGACGACGGAGAGTTTCACTCCACAGCAACCTAGATTGCCTAAGGATAACGCGAGCGCTGAGGAACAAGCCGCGCTGTTCGATGTTTCACCCGCCGCAGTTGCCCTCACGGGCACGCGAGCTGGAGAGCCCAAACCTCAAAACACCGACCAAAACAATGGCCATCGCCAACGGTTGCGAGATCGCTTTCGCTCTGGCGGCGCGAACGCCGTTCCAGACTACGAGCTGCTCGAAATGGTATTGTTTCGTGTTTTTCCGCGCGGCGATACCAAACCGATCGCTAAGCTGCTGATCGATAAATTCGGCTCGTTCGCCGAGGTTGTGTCAGCCCCGCGCGAGCGCTTGATGGAGGTGGCGGGCGTTGGCGAACGCGCGGTCGACGAATTGCGACTAATCAAAGCCGCGGCCGAGCGGCTAACGCGCGGCGAGCTCCGTGCCAAACCTTTGTTATCGTCGTGGTCGGGCGTGCTGGACTATCTGCGCTTGGCGCAGGGCTTTGACATCCGCGAACAGTTTCGCGTTCTGTTTCTCGACAAGAAGAATTTTCTGATTGCTGATGAGGTGCAAGGCAGCGGCACCGTTGACCACACGCCGGTCTATGTCCGCGAGGTTGTCAAACGCGCATTAGAGTTGTCGTCATCGGCCATCATCTTGGTTCACAACCACCCGTCGGGCGATCCGCAGCCGTCGCGCGCCGATATCGATATGACGAAGTTAATTGTCGATGCCGCCCGACCTTTGGGCATTACAGTCCACGATCACGTCATCGTCGGGCGTAACGGCCACGCCAGCATGAAAGCGTTGCGGCTGATCTGATTAGCGATCGATGCTGAAACGATACGTCAGGCCGACGAGCGCTGAAAACTGGCTGTCGGTTTCAACGATCGGGCTGTCGGATGCGTCACTCAGCAAGTGCGTGTACTTGCCGCCAAGTTTGAGGCTCCAAACATCGCTCAACGGAATGTCGGTTGAGAGGCCCAGGTAGACATCTTTGATACCAGCCTCAGCATCGTAGATGCCGAGCAAAGCCGTTGACGCAGTCGACTGTGCGGCCGAGACGCCAAAATAGGATTCCATATAGTCGCTATCGGCGTACGTCGCACCTCCGATGACGGTCAACGCGATCGCGCCCGCCATTGGAATTCGTGTCTCAGCGCCAAACCGCAGCAACCCGCCAGTGTCATCACCAGTCACGCCGTAATGGTAAGAAACAAACGGTTTGAGGCCGCCGAAGTTGTAGGCGGCGTAGGCGCCGATAACCAGACCACCATCGACGTCGCCAAGCCCTTCCAAGCGGTCGGCATCATCCTCATCTCGGCTGAAGCGATAGCCAGCGAGGGGACCGGCCTCAAATCCATTGAACTGGATGGCACGCAAACGGAGATCATCGACACCGCGAAACTGAATCAAGCCGTCGTCGGAATCGGAGGTGTCGGCTGGCGCAATGATCGGAAAGCCGCGCACTTCATACTCTTTCGAGCCTTCATATTTCGGCGCCACCACCGCCGCACCGCCGACCTGCAAATCGATGGCATCGACCGCGCGGGAAGTACCGACAGAGCTGACGATTGCGAGCGTCGCAATGGCCAAGATCGCGCTGGAAGAAAGTAGGCGGCGCATGATGAATCCAAAGCCTCGGAGTATTTCGACGATATTCGCCGCGACTGTCGACGGAACGAATTAATTTCTGATGACGAGACTACGTGATCCGCACCGGGCCGCGCCATCACAATGATGTCGCTGTGATTTCAGCGACACAGGCCAAAAATTATCTGCCGATCAAACTCGTGTTGTGCCTCCTCTCCCCTGGGCATCGCATGTCGATCATGCACAAATTGTGACCATCGATATTGTAAGGCTGAAAGACCGTACCCGATGAGCGCCGAGCAGTTCCCGGTCTTGTCGCGGTCCCTAAGATCCTACCGAT
>JANMII010000183.1:0-1716 GCA_031375665.1 Hyphomicrobium sp. | reverse complement strand
CACACGTTCGTCGTGGCGGTCACGTCATCGGGCTGTGTGGCGGCTATCAAATGCTCGGTCGGCAGATCAGCGATCCGCTTGGCATTGAAGGGCCACCGCGAACCATCGACGGCTTGGGCCTGCTTGACATCGAAACAGAATATGGTGGCGACAAAACCTTGCGCGACGTCAGTGGCGTGTTAGCGCAAAGTGCCGCGCACTTTACCGGCTATGAAATGCACATCGGTCGAGCGCATGGCGACGACACGCTGCGGCCGATGGTGACTTTCGACGATGGCCGCTGCGATGGCGCAACGGCTAAAAATGGTCGTGTTTCGGGTTGCTACGTCCACGGCCTGTTTGCAGCCGATGGAGCACGCACGGCTTTACTCGCAAGCCTCGGCGCAACAAGTTCTGGAACCAGCTATGAGGCATCGGTCGACGATGCGCTCGATGCCATCGCCGATCATCTCGCGCGTCATGTAAACATCGAGTTGATGCTCAGCTTCGCACGCTAGGCGATCGCAGCGGCCACCACACTGACCAAAAACATTATACCCCAAGCAACGACGGCCAAGCGGAGCGCGCGACGAATATCGGCTGCTGTCGCGTTGCGGTTGCCATCGCCCATGGTGGCATCATCCACCATCACGCCCGCATACTTGCGCGGCCCAGCCAATTGCAAACCAAGGGCGCCAGCCATTGCGCTCTCCGGCCATCCGGCATTCGGTGAGCGATGGCGGCTGGCATCGCGGCGCATCGCGCGGAGTGCTTGCCTCGGCGATGCGCCCGGCATGAATTTTGCTGCCAGCGTGAACAGTGCGCCAGTCAACCGTGAGGCTGGCAGATTGACGAGGTCGTCGAGTCGGGCAGCAGCCCAGCCGAATGCTTCATGCTTAGGGCTGCGATGACCGATCATACTATCGGCCGTGTTGATTGCTTTATAGGCGACCAGTCCAGGCAGGCCGAGGAGCGCAAACCACAACACCGGCGCGACGACGCCATCAGATGCATTCTCGGCCAAGCTCTCGATCGCCGCGCGGGACACACCATGCTCGTCGAGTGCCAGCGGATCGCGGCCAACGATTTTGGCGACCGCTGCTCGCCCACCATCGAGGCCGTGATTTTCAAGTGCGTCCGCACAATCGCGAACATGGTCGAACAAGCTGCGCGCTGCAATGAGCGTCGAAGCCATGATGCCAACCGCGATGATCCCGACCACATCGGATGGCAACGCGCTCGTAACAGCTGCAACGATCAACACGGGCACGGCGATGATGACGATTAACGCCACCACGCCCGCAGCACGCCGCGCTGTGAACGACATGTCGGGCCGATTGAGTGTTGCGTCGAGCCAAGAAATCAGTGCGCCGATCCACGTCACCGGATGGCCAATCCGCCGGAAAACGGCGTCGGGGTAGCCAACAGCCGCATCGATGGCGAGTGCGAAAGTAAGAGCCAGCAGCGTTGCGTCGAGCGCTATCATTGGCGGGCTTAAACGGTCTGTATAGCGGCCGCTGCGACCGCTTTTGAGTTGGCAGCTTGTCCAGTCACTTCGCCGTCAACTACAGCACCCATCGCTTCGCCGATCATCACCAGCACAGGGCCTTGCTGATTTGCCGCCTCAAGCTCAGCGGCGATGGTTGCAACGGTGGCATGCAGCACCCACTGATCGGCGCGCGTTGCATTGGCGATTGCAATCGCAGGTGTCGTTCCCGGCAAGCCGCGCGCGATCGC
>JANMII010000144.1:0-6241 GCA_031375665.1 Hyphomicrobium sp. | reverse complement strand
TCAGATCGGGATAATCGACGTCGATCTGCAGCAAAATCCGGTCGAGGTGGGCCTCGGGCCGCGGATAGGTGCGTTCTTGTTCTCAAGGATTCTGCGTTGCGAGAACGTGAAACGGAGGTGGCGTATCTTGGCGCTGACCCGCGACTGTGACGTGATGCTCCTGCATGGCCTGCAACAGTGCTGACTGCGTTTTTGGCGACGCGCGGTTGATTTCGTCAGCCATCAAAAGCTGCGTGAAGATCGGGCCTTTGATAAAGCGAAACGCGCGAGCACGGCCCGGCTCATCTTCAAGCACTTCCGATCCGATGATATCGGATGGCATCAGGTCAGGCGTGAATTGGATGCGCTTGGCATCTAACCCTAAGACGCGACCAAGGGTGTCTACGAGCAAGGTCTTGGCCAAGCCGGGCACACCGATCAACAGCGCATGACCGCCCGATAGCAGCGTGATCAACGTCCGCTCAATCACTTGGTCTTGACCGAAGATGACGGACGCGGCGGCCTTGTGCGCTTTCTGCACGCGCTCGGCGGCAGCCTCCAGCCGCGGGACGATATCCGATTGAGTTTCTGTAACGGTGGACATGACCTAAATGAGCCTCGTGACGGAGCAATTTTTTCTTGTTTTACCAAGGCGAAAAGCCGCTATCTCGTTCGCAGCTCAGGGCGTTGGACGATCAAGCTCGGGCTGCCTAGGGTCAAGTGAATGTTACGTTAGATTGCCGCCAGATTAGGGGCGCGTGGCAGCAGGCGATTGGCGCTGTGATTGGCCAAATAGAGCCGCACGGCGACTTGATCAGCGTTTGTCGATGACTCGTCCGCATGCCGTGCTGCGACGGCCAAATCTCCTGCACCTTCGGCCGATCAACAGGCAACGCCGTCAACCCACACTATGAAAACAACCCAGTGGGCCTGGATCGTCATCGCAGGACACGGTACGTAAATATAATGGGAGAGGACGTTCTACATTGCCGAAGGTGGCCTCCATCGTGACCCCGTCACTCGATGCCCTTTTGCGGGCCGCTGCCGCCGACGGTGCAACCATTGCGCGCGACGTCGATCGCTGGGACCCACCCTATTGCGGTGACATCGGTTTGCAGATCGCTCGCGATGGGACTTGGCGGTATCGGGGCAGTCCGATTGGCCGCATCGGCATGATCAAATTGTTCTCGAGCATTTTGCGCAAGGATGCTGACGGCCGGTTCTATCTGGTGACGCCAGCTGAGAAGGTCGATGTTGCCGTCGAGGACGCGCCATTTCTTGCCGTTGAGATGGCGATCTCGGGTGGTGACGAGCGCCAGCAGGTGACCATTCGAACCAACGTTGATGATGTCATCGAGATCAACGCGACCCACCCCATTCGCTTTGAAGCGCAACTGCCTGATGGCGGCTTGAAGCCATACGTGCGGGTCCGTGGTGCATTGGATGCGCTCTGCACCCGAGCGGTGTACGCCGAACTGGTCGCTATGGCCCGCACCGATGACGATACCGGTGAACTTGGCTTTTGGAGCGGCGGCTCGTGGTGGCCGCTCGTTGCAAGCGTGGTTGTGGCCAGTGCTGTTTCACCAAGCACGAGTGGGCCAGACACCGCCGGTGCGAGCGATGTTACAGACACCGTTTAAGCTGCGCTGAGAAACGTTGCGATTAGTGGATCCTAAGTTCGGCTCCAATCATTTTGAGTTCCGCTGGTCTGATCAAACGGGCGTGCGCGACCGTTACGCGAAACAGTTTGCCTTCGAGCTTGATCGACCAAAAATCTAGAAATGATTTCAACCTGGGAAATCTGGGTGCCGCATCATAGTCTTGCCAAATGTAGCTTTGCAGCAGCGCGGGGTGGTCGGGAAGTCGGTACAGGATTTCAGCCGTTGTCAGACTGAAGCCAGCCAACTGAGCGCGAAAATCGCTGTCCGCCTCAATCGTGTCGTGTGCAATGGCGTCGTTTGAACGCATGATTTTGGTCACTGGCTATCTCCCTTGCGGTGGTCGATGCGCGTGCCTCCCCAGACATTCCAAATTGTGTTTCGAGAATCTGTTGTTGTCTACGACTAATTCGCAAGCGGCCTATGTTTCACGTCCAACCTGTTGGGCCAAGCCGCGTCACGACGCTTATTTTGTGTGCGAATTGCGAACCCAGCGAATTTTACCAACTGTTAGGAATTCGAGACGCGACGGATGCTGACAAAGCACCACGCCTAAAAATCTGACGCGCGTTATCGGGTCTTTAATCCGCGCCTGTTTCAATCCGGCACACACGTTTGTTCCCGGTTGCGTTCAGTCGCGTTTGTAAAGGCGTCAAGTATGTTCGGTTTGTACCGCGGTCCCGCGTGGGTCCGCCAGAAGCGTTTGCCCGTGTTCGGGTCGACGCTCATGTTTATCGGGTTGGTCCTCGGCGGATGTTCGACCGCCCAACAGCAGCACGCCGCAGCCGATGTGGCGATCGCGCCAAAGATGGCTCAAGCAACGAGCGTTGAAATCGAAGATGACGGCTTGCCATCGCAATCGCCGCCACCGGTGCGTGTGCGCGCAGCTCCAGATGATCCATCCGAGCCCTACAGCCGCAACTATGGCGGCAGCAACCCATCGGCCGCATCCAGCCCGTCAAACGAGCGAATATCAAATCGCGATGTCGCGACATTGCACCTGCCAACACGCCATTCAGAGCCAAACTCAGTGCCAACATCGGCGGTCACGACACCGGATCATGAGACGACAGATCATGCGACGACGGATTATGTGAGCACGAGCGATGCGCCAGCCAACATCCCAGCCGATCTGCCGCCAATGTTTCGCCAAAAGCTGGTGGCTGCCATGACCGACAACGAGTGAGGGATGGCAGCAAACGGCAACGGTGTGTTGCGGCCAAAACATCGGCATCGAAGTCTTGGCTTTGCCTGGCGGAATATACGAGATGCGATCGATGACAGCGATTGTCACCCTGCATAAGTTGATCAACCTAAACCCAACACCAGACCTTCTGGCTGGATTGGATGATGTGTTCTTTAGCGCCAGTGCCACGCAGTCGTTCGCCGATCCAGCGGCTCGCGATGAGTTTCGCCATCGCTGGCTCGGCCAATACCTGATCCACGATCCGCAGTTGGTGACTGTCGCACTGCGGGCCGATCGAACGGTTGCAGGCTACATCGTTGGCAACGCGACCGACCCTGCAACGCAGCCGCGCTTTGCCGATATCAGCTACTTTCAGACGTTCAAGCATCTCACCGAGCGGTATCCAGCCCACCTTCACGTCAACCTTGCGGCCGATGTGCGTGGCCGTGGCATTGGGGCACTATTGGTTGACGCATTCACCGCTGATATCGCGGCGCTCGGGTGCACGGGCATTCATGTTGTTACCAGTCGCGGCGCCCGCAACGTCTCGTTTTATGCGCGCCAAGGTTTTGAAGAAATCGGCGCGACAGCGGTTGGAACTCGAGCGAACGTGTTTTTAGCCCGCGAGATTACGCGCGGTTGTTAGGTTGACACCGCAGCTATCGAGTTCTCCACAGGTCTGGAGCGTTGACGACATCACCGCTTGCAGCGACCGGCTGCAATAGCGATTGTCTGCTGGCATGACATTTCGCTTCATTCATTCGGCCGATTGGCACCTCGGCAAAACCTTCGCCACCATGGCTGATACCATCGGTGGCGAACTGAGTAGCGCAAGGTTCGGTGCGATTTCGCGGATCGCCGACATCGCCAAAGCACAGGCGGCGTCGCACGTCTTGGTCGCCGGTGACGTGTTCGACAAACCCGATATCGCGCGCGTCGATTTGCGCCGTGCCATCGATCGCATGGCTGAGCACCGCGACATCACGTGGGTGCTGCTGCCAGGCAATCATGACCCGATGCGGTATGGTGGAGTTTGGTCACGTCTCAAACAGCTTGAGCCGCCAGCAACGATCGTCGTGGCCAATCAGGCCGCGCCGATGACGCTGGCCCCTGGCGTTGTGCTGCTGCCGTCGCCGCTGAGTTCCAACCATCCAGGTCACGATCCGACAGCTTGGATGACTGACGCTGCAACTCCGGCTGATAGTGTGCGCATTGGCTTGGCGCACGGATCGGTGCAGGGTTTTGGCAGTGACGGCGACAGCGCGATCACGATTGCCGCTGACCGGGCGCAGGCGGCTGGACTGGCGTATCTTGCGCTCGGCGATTGGCATGGCACGCGCCAGATCACGCCGCACACGTGGTACTCGGGAACACCCGAGCCTGATCGGTTTCCTGACAATGAACCGGGCCATGTTTTGGCGGTTGCCATCGACGGCGCAGGTCCAGTGCGGGTCGAACGCATTGTTAGCCGCATATTCACGTGGGCAAAAGCCGGAGCGACGATCGGCTCGCTCGATGATCTGCCATCGATTGAGCAACACATCGCGACATCGGCTCGCGACCTGCGATCGCTGCTCGTCAGTCTGACACTCAGTGGAAACGTCTCGCTGTCGGAACATGCCGATGTCAGCCAGTGGTGCGAGCAGCTCGCAGCTCGACTGAAGTGGCTGCGTGTTGAAACTTCACAGCTGGCTGTACGCGCCCACACAACTGACCTTGATAGACTTTCGCCGTCGCCAACCCTGGTGGCTGCGGCGCAGCAGTTGAGTGCTGTTGCCGACACCGCGTCGCTTGATCAAACGATCCGCACAAGTGCCGCGTTGGCGCTGATCAAATTATACGGCTTTGCTGCTGAGGCGGCGGCTGACGGCACATCTGAAGCCGGCCGCCAGATTGGCCGCGAGGCCGGGACATGAAACTGCGCGCGATCCGGGTCAAAGAGTTTCGTCGCTTTCGGACCGGCGTTGCGGTCGAGGCTATCCGTGACGGGATCAACATTTTGGCCGGTCCCAATGAGATGGGAAAATCGACGCTGTTTGACGCGCTCGAAGCAGCCTTCCTGCGCCGATCCCGAATTACGGGCGCCGATCTTGATATCATGCGTCCGATGGGCGGCGGCGAGCCGCTCGTTGAGGTCGACTTTGAGCGCGATGGTCGCCAATGGCGTTTGCGCAAGCAGTTCGGGCGCGGCGCCACGTCCAGCCTGATCGATGCCGCCACCGGCGTTGTTGCCGCCCGCAACACGGATGCCGAAGATCGGATCGCGGAATTGTTGGCCAAGACTGGCACGTCTTCCGGCAACCTCGCTGGCATACTGGGGCTCGTCTGGGTGCAGCAGAAGCGGACTTTGCTGCCGCCCGATCCCGATCGTGATCCCCAGACCGGCAAAGCCCGCGTGCGCGGCGAGTATGCAACCTTGATGGATCTTGTATCGGCTGAAGTCGATAGCGTTGTCCGAGGTGATTTGTTCAATGGCGTCCGCCAGCGTGTGACGACGGCTCTTGAAAACCTCGTGACCACGAGCCGGGGTGCTGCTCGAAAACACGGACCGCTTGAGCAAGCCCAAGTCGCACTTGCCGCTGCGCGCGACAAACTTGCCGAAGCCGAACGCGCCGCAGCACTTGCCGACGACCGGCGCGCAACGCTGTTGGTGATCGAGGCGGAACTTAGCCACATTGACCAGCCGACACTTGCTGCAAAAGCGGCCCGTGAGATTTCAGACGTCGAGCAGCGTTTGACGGCGGCTGTCGCAGCGCGCACGGATCGCGACCTCGCGATTGAACGGTTGCGCATGGCGCAACGCGATGTGGCTCAAGCCGAGAAAGATGCGGTCGAAGCCCAGCGTCGAGACATCGCGATCATCGACCTGCAAGCGAGAATGGTGCGCGCGCTTGAGATTGAGCGCGAAGTGTTAGATCTCGCAGCCGCGAGCAACACCAACGCGGTCACGCCTGCCATCTTGAGACGCGCGAGCGAACTTGAAAATCGCATTGCAGTCCTTGCGGCAAAGATGGCCGCGGCATCAGCCACCGTCGAAATCGCAGTAATGGACGGCGGCCGTAATCGCATTCGCGTCGATGGTGTTGCTGTCGATGGAGATCGAACGCTGACAGTCGCCGATCGCGTTGCAATCGACGTCGATGGCATCGCCGCCATTCGCGTTATTTTGCCCGGCGGCGCCGATGCAACCGCGATCGCACACCAGCATGACGATCACACGCGAGCGCTGAGCGAACTTTTCGCCAGCCTCGGTCTGACGTCGTTAGAAACTGTAAAAGCAACAGCTGAAATCCGTACCGGCCTCATCGAAGCGCTCGATGCTGCGCGCCTTGAGTTGGCAGCCGTCGCACCCAAAGGATCGGCGCGACTGGCGAACGAGCTTCTCGAATTAAAGGCAGCTCAGTTAGCGATCGTCCCG
>JANMII010000045.1:0-43784 GCA_031375665.1 Hyphomicrobium sp. | reverse complement strand
GTATGTCGGCGATATTCTGAAAGACGCGCCGCCGCCGATGAATGCGAAGGGTGGCCGGTTCGCGTACAAAACTGGAACATCCTACGGCTATCGCGACGCTTGGGCGATTGGCTATGACGGCCGCCATGTCATCGCAGTTTGGGTAGGCCGCGCCGATGGCACCAGCGTTCCAGGCATGATGGGACGGACGGCGGCAGCGCCAATTTTATTTGACGCCTTCGCGCGGCTATCACCACAGCGCACGCCACTGCCAGCGGCACCGAAAGGCGCGCTGACGATGGCAGGAGCCGATCTGCCGCCGCCGCTGAAGCGATGGTCAGAACCCGGCGATGATCACAACGTCGGGCCCTATCTTGCGACGCCGGTGCTGATTTCATTTCCGCCGGATCGATCTGAGATCGACAGCGCGGATTTCTCGGAAGATGCCATGGTGCTGAAAGCCGACGGCGGCGCGTTGCCGTTGACGTGGTTGGTGGACGGCCGCCCCATCGAGTCCGATCCGAATTCCCGCGAAGTTGCCTGGCAACCGGCGAGCGCGGGTTTCGCCAAGTTGACCGTGATAGACGCCAACGGCCGCGTCGATCGAGCGTCCGTTCGGCTCAAGTGAGATGCAGCGCTTGATTGACAGGTGACCAATGGCGCGCTGGTCGTTCGGACGCTAGCAGGCTAGACCTGCGGGTGAAACGAAAGGCTGCCATCACATGCTGCGAGATACATCTGGTTTGCTTCGCCTTTTTGCGACTGCAATTGTCCTTGCTTTGACCGGCTGCGAGCGTGCCGATGACACCAAACCGATTGCGTTGCCGTCGCTCGGTGCAGCACTCGATCAAACCTCGGTCTCGGGCATATCCGCTGGCGCTTACATGGCTGGCCAATTCCAGATGGCGCACGGCAAAATCGTCGTGGGTGCGGCCATCATTGCGGGCGGACCGTACGGCTGTTCGGAAAGCGTGTTCGCCGGCGCGTTTCCAGCGCCCGGGATGGCTTGGTTGAATCTTAGCAAAGCCATCAATGGCTGCATGCTCGATATGCTCGGCATCTGGGGCGTTGCAAACCCCGTCGATCTCGCAGCGAAAGCGCAACGCCGGGCCGAGGCTGGAACAATTGATCCAGTTGCCTCGGTCGCGAGCGACAAAGTCTATTTGTTCACCGGAAAATCTGACCGCACCGTCGTGCCGTCGATTGTTCGGCATGCCGCTGAATTTTACGCCAAGCTTGGCGTGCCCGCCGACAACATCAAACTGGTCGACACGGTGCCAGCTGGCCATGCATTCGTGACGGACGACAACGGCAGCGCGTGTGAAAAGTCGGCTGAACCCTATGTCGTCGATTGCGACTACG
Organism: Hyphomicrobium sp.; assembly: GCA_031375665.1. Taxonomy (GTDB): domain Bacteria; phylum Pseudomonadota; class Alphaproteobacteria; order Rhizobiales; family Hyphomicrobiaceae; genus Hyphomicrobium_B. The sequence continues at coordinate 42,443 of JANMII010000045.1, read as the reverse complement.
ACCAAGCGGGTTCGCTGCTCAGCCACATCTATGGTTCTCTGCAACCACGCGCTGCTGCACCGAGCGGCGAATTGATCACGTTCGATCAGCGCCCGTTCAAGCCGCGGGGAGTGAAAGACGGATTGGCAGACAGCGGCGCGGTCTACGTTCCAAAGCGCTGCCGAACGGAAGCGAACTGCCGCATTCACGTGGCGTTTCATGGCTGCGGACAAAATCAATCGGCGGTCGGCAAACGTTTCGTCGTCGACACGGGCTTTGGCCGCTGGGCCGACACCAACGCGTTAATTGTGCTGTTTCCCCAGGTTGCAACCACTCCGCTCAATCCCCAGGCCTGTTGGGACTGGTGGGGTTATACCGGTGACAATTACCTAACACGCGATGCCGCACAGATTGTCGCGGTTCGACAGATGCTCGATGTGCTATCGGCGCGGCCGGGGACATAGTCGCGTCAGCAACGTTTGCTCCGTCCGACGGCGACGTGCGCGAACCGTGGTGGGCGGATATGATCGCAGCAGCATGGGGTGCGCGTATCGAACGTTAGGGATTAGCGTAATGCGCGGCCGCAGCGAGCGGTGTTTGGTCGCCGACGCCAGGATGAATGACAGGGTCGGGGACGTACAGGAATGATCATCGCCAACCACACATCACCCCTTGCGAGATCGGCATGGGCGACGCCACGCTTTAGGGAACACCGCCCGCGTTTGACGGCCATTGTCCATGCGACGGCGGGCTTAGCTGCAAGTGGAATGTTGGTCACTGCCGCAATGATGCCGGATGACGATGCAGTCCGTGGCAACAGCGCTGCAACGACCACCACGCTAACCGATGTCCGCCCGGCGGAAACAGCGATTGGAGCGTATCTCGGCGCACCCTACCATTACCCAAGCGATTTCCGGTTGACCAAAGATGGTCGTCACGACCTGACGATCAAACAGATCAATTGGTACACTAAACCTTTTGAGAACCCACTGTATTACGGCGCGCGCGTGCAGCGCTGGCAAGCGGGCGGACGCTTTGGCTCGATGGTTGATTTTGTGCACTCGAAAGTCTATGCGCCGCTCGACAGCAGCTATCCGTTCGAGGGCACGATTAACGGCGAACCTGCGCCAGCTACCGGCAAATTGAGCGATTACTTCGACCGGTTAGAGTGGACGCATGGCCACAACATGCTGACGCTCAACGGCCTGATGCGGTTCGGTGGCATTGGCAAAATCGCGCCATATGCGGGCGTCGGCGCTGGCATCTCACTGCCGCATTCGGAAATTCACGTCAGCACTGATCCGGCGCGGACGTACGAGTATCAGTACACGGGACCAACCGCACAGGCGCTCTTTGGATTAGAATATCGGCTGCGCACGGGTAGTGTTTTCGTCGAATACAAATTCACCTTTGCCGACTACATCGGACCGCTGACGCACATGGACGGCAGCTGGTTGCCGCTAGATATGTGGCGTCAATTCTCACGTTGGTGGTCTGGCGCTGAACCGCCGGGCGGTTGGGCGGCAGCCCGCCTCACCAGTCATCAAGTGGTGAGCGGGTTCACGGTCCGTTTTGCACCCGATGCAGTGGCAGTGAAATAGCGCGCGAGCGTCATTCTAGAACCGACGCAGCAGACGATCGATGTAATCGAGCTCAATGGCGGGCCGCAAACTTTCACTTGAACGCTTGCGCAGTTCGTCGAGGATCTCACGCGCGCGTTGCGCATCGATGGCGTTCGGCACCTTGACTGATTGACCAACGTCCGGCCCCTGCGAACGCTGCGGCCGACCGAGCGGATCGCGCGGCGTGTCGCCACCACGGCCCATCTTCTGCTGGGCGTTCTTTTGCATTTGCTCAGCCATCGATTTGGCACTCTCGCGCATCTGGTCGAGGGCCTCGGCCTGCTGCTGAGCTGCGTTTTCGAAATCCTTCTGGCCGAGCGATTCCTCGGCTTCGCCCATCGAGTCTTCGGCTTTGCCGAGTTTGTCGGGATCGCCCGCGCCGAGTTCTTCAAGTTCTTTTTGCAAGCGATCGAGCTCTTCGCGAAGCTCGGCCTGACGCTTGCCCAGGTCGCTTTCACCAGGCTGTTTCTCGCCGACGCCTTGACCTTTGTCGCCCTGCTTGCCTTGACCCTGCTGAGCGCCACCCTGTTGCTTAGGCTTGCCGTTCTGGCCACGCTGCTGCTGACCCTGACCTTGCTCGCCCTGCTGCGAATTCGGACTGTTCTGGCCGTTGGGATCGTCTTGCGATCCGCCACGCTGCTGCTCGCCGCTCTGCTGCTTTTTCTGCTCGCCGAAGGTTTCGTCCATCAACTGCTGCTGCTTGCCAGCAAGGTTGCCGAGCATATCGAGCTTTTTCATCATCTCGGCAGCTTTTTTCTGCTCGGCCTTGGCTTCCGGCGAGTTGTTGGCTTGCAGCCGCTCCATCAGCTCTTTCATGTCGGAGAGCATTTTTTCAGCTTCTTCACGCGAGCCTTCGCGCGCGTTTTTCTCCAATTCCTTCATCATCTCGTCGAGATCTTTTTGGCCAAGGTGCTCACCTTGGTCCTGTTGGTCTTGCTCAGCCTGCTGCTCCTCGCCGTTCTCTTTGGCGGCGTTCTTTTGCATCTCGTCGAGATACTCGTTGAGCTTCTGCTTCAGCTCAGCGAGGCGATCTTGAATTTCCTGATCATCAGCGCCCTTCTGTAAGGCTTCCGCCAACTTGTCCTGCGCGTCCTTCAAAGCGCGCTCTGCGTCCGACAGCGCGCCATCCTCGATTTTGAGCGCGAGCTCCCATAGCTGATCGACGGTTTCTTTCAGAGCGTCACGCGTTCCATCGCTCTGGATGCGGTGAAACGCTGTTCGGAGGCCAAGGAAGATGCCGGTGGTTTCGATCAAGCCCTCGGGCTCGAGTGTCAAAGCATCAAGGGCGCGGGCCACACGCGGCCGATTGCGGGAATCTTCGGCGAGCTTGCGGCGTTGCTCGATGACGGCGCGCGCCAGCGGCTTTTTGAATCGGCGCGCGGGCAACACGATTTCGACCGGCGTGCTGCGGCCGATCTGGCCGCCAACGTCGGTTGCTTCGAGCCAAAGCTCGACCCGCTGTCCGGCCCACGGATGGGCACCAAGATCGAGGAGTGTCGATCCATCGAGGACCTTTTCGCCGGGCTTTGGCACCTTCAACGTGAGCACCGGCGGTTTTTCAAGCGGCAAACGCGGACCGCTCAACGGTTCCGGCCGCGCCCAGGCTTTGCTTGGATCGCTCGGCTTTGGTGGCGCTTGGCGCAATTTGGCTGCAGCCGACGCAATGCCGTAATCATCCTCGCCGATGTAGGTCAGCTTCAAAGAGCCGCGCGGCGTGCGGTCGAGCTCCTTGGCCAGTGCGATAGTTGGCAACTGATCGGGGATGACGCCAAACGTCCACTGACCCAACGCGCGCGAGCCGTTTAGCGCGCGGATAACCGCCGACTTTTTAATCTCGAAACGAACTTCCGAAACGCCAGCCGTAACGACGACCGGTTTGGCGGAAGGGTCAGTCGCGACTTTGGTCGCCTCTGGCTTGATAATTTCTGCCGTTGTTGCGCCTTCACTCAAAACTTCGAGCGTAAGTCCAGCTCCGCCATAGCCAACACCGCGCAGCGTCATCAGACTGCGCTCTGGCACCTCGATGAGTTTAGCGGGCGCTGGCGTCTCGGTCGGGGCCGCGCCACCATCCGCCAACAAGATCGGTGCGATTGCCGTGTAAGGTGGTGGCGTCACCCATGCATCGAGCCGAGCATTCGCTTGCAATGCGCCGCCGTCGAATTCAAATGCAGACGCAAGCCGCTCACGGACACTGCCGTTGACGAGCAGAGCCGCCGGCACAAGCACGAGCAGCGCTAACGATCGGACGGCGAAGGGATCGAACCGATCGGCGCGCGGGCTCGGGCTGCCGACTTTGAGACGGTCGATCGCCCGCGATAAGCGCTCACGATGGGCTTGCCACAGCACAGCCGTTTCGTCGCCGCCCGCCGCACCCGACAGCGTGTCTTCGTATGAGGTTGCAGGCCGGTGGGGAACGCCCGACCGGCGCTCGATGCGGCGCACGGCTTCATCGCGCGATGGCCATGGCACACGGACCGCAAACACGATCGACGCGAGGCCCGCGACAGCAAACCCCGCGAGCAACGCTTGATGCGCCAGCGTCGGCACAACCGACCAGAAGCCTGCAAGCGATAGCGCGGCGAAAATTGCGATGAGCCCGAGCAGAACCCACAAACGAGGCCACAGCCTCTCAAAAAAGAGAGCAAGCTTACTCAGCCAAATTTTGCGCTTAAAAACGCGCGTCATCGCATGATTGGTGGGCGGTGTTTGGTCTACCATCACAAAAATCTAGCATGCGGACCGAGCTGCGCACCTTAACAAAATGCAATCGTTTTGAGCTTCGCTGAGATGCACATTGGCGATGATGCGGCGCGCGCCTTTCACGAGGTTGCCGGTAGAAACGCGGCTAGGTGTTCGATAGCCACGGCGGCAATCGGTCAGCTGCTATAAGCGCTTCGTGCGTTGGTCGCGGTCGAACGACGGCAAAGTTTTTACCACTAACAAGCACTTCCGGGATTAGCGGCCGTGAATTGTACGTCGACGACATCACCGCGCCGTAGGCACCAGCAGTCATGATGGCCACAAGATCGTCGGGTTCAAACGGCGGCAGTGCGCGGTCTAACGCCAGATAATCACCGGTTTCGCAGACTGGACCGACGATATCCTGCTGCACCGGCGCCATCGCCGACTTGGCTTCATCGATCGGCAAAATATCGTGATGAGCTTCGTAGAGCGTCGGTCGGATTAGATCGTTCATGGCGGCGTCGACAATCGTAAAGGTGCGATCGGCACCCTCTTTAACGTAGATGACTTTGCTGACCAGCACGCCGGCATTGCCAACGATCATGCGGCCCGGTTCAAGCACCAGCTTGAGGCCAAGATCGCCAACCGCTTCGGTGACAATTGCAGCATAGGCATCAGGTGTTGGCGGCACGTCATTGACGCCGCGATAGGGAACGCCCAGACCGCCGCCAATATCGAGATGCTCAAGCGCGATACCGTCGTCTCGCAGCACCACCACGAGATCGCGCAGCAGCCGAAACGCATCGCGGAAAGGCGCGAGATCGGTGATCTGGCTGCCGATGTGCATGTGAATGCCGGAAACTTTGATACCTGGCAGACGGGACGCTTCGCCGTAAAGCGCACGCGCTTCGTCGTAGGGGACGCCGAATTTGTTTTCTGATTTGCCGGTCGAGATTTTGGCGTGCGTTTTTGCGTCAACATCCGGATTGACGCGAATGGCGATGTGGGCGGTTTTGCCGAGCGACGTCGCGACCTCGCTCAAGGCCAGCAGTTCTGGTTCGCTTTCGACGTTGAAGCCCAAAATGCCTTCGCCAAGGGCATAAGCCATTTCAACTTTGGTTTTTCCAACCCCGGCAAAAATGATTTTAGACGCTGGCACGCCAGCCGCTCGCGCGCGGCGCAATTCGCCTTCCGATACGACGTCCATGCCAAGCCCGAGGCGCGCCATGGTGGCCAGCACGGCTTGATTGGAATTGGCTTTGACAGCAAAGCAAATCAGCGTGTCGTGATCGCGGAAGGCGCGAGCCAGCACTGCGCAATGGCGCTCGAGCGTGGCGGTCGAATAGCAATAGAATGGCGTGCCGACTTCAGCCGCAATGGCCGCCAAGCTGACATCCTCGGCGTAAAGTTGGCCGGATTGGTAGTGGAAGTGGTGCATGGGAGGGCTGCGTGCGCCAACTAGGAAAAGCTTCAGAGCGCTTTTAGAGTGCTGCCAGCGAAGGGCAAGGACGATCAGCGGCGGCGCGCAATTTGCTCACGCGGTCAGGTGAACTGTAACAACGAATGACGATTGCGCCGGGCGTGCTCGAAACGAACGTCGGCTACCGCAGCAAGCTGTCCAGCACGAAAGGTTCGTGGGGCTTGGGCGGGGCTGCGGAATTTTCGCCAGCGGCGGCTGAGGCAGCGGATTTGGCGTCACCTTCGGCCTTGGCCTGGGCGGGTGGATCAAGCGGACCCTTGACACCACAGCCGCTCAGTGCCGCGAATGCGACAAGCGCCGCAGCAACAACAGTAGACTTAAGGCTGTCAGACTTGTGGCCACCAAACGGCATCATCAAGAGCAATCCAGTTCGTAACACCTCGGGTTTGCAAGACCTCAGGCTATTGCGCCAAATACAGCGTCGCGGTCATCGGGCTGGCGCGACTACGCGCCCTCGCGAGTAAAGGCTAACGCTGCCGCGTGGCCCTATCGAGATGGCAAACTAGACCCTAGCCCGCTCCTTTTCCAACCGTTTGATCCAAGCGCGGGCCATTTTGAGCACGTTCTGTGGCGCAGTTCCCCCATAACTGACCCGGCTTTTGACCGAATTTTCGACCGAGAGCACCGAAAACGCGGCCTTTGTGATGCGCGGCTCGATGTTTTGCATATCGGCCAGCGGCAGCGCTTCGAGGTCTAACCCTTTGGTCTCCGCCAGCTTGACGATGCTGCCGGTGACGTGATGGGCGTCGCGGAACGGCATTTTGAGCTCGCGCACCAGCCAGTCGGCCAGATCGGTCGCGGTCGAATAGCCGCGTCCGGCCGCCGCCCGCATCACATCCGGCACCGGCTCCAGGTCGGTCACCATGCCAGCCATCGCGGCGACGACCAGCTTGAAGCTTTCGAGAGCGTCGAAGGTCGCTTCTTTGTCTTCCTGCATGTCCTTCGAATACGCGAGCGGCAAGCCTTTCATCACCATCGCCAGGCTTTGGAACGCGCCTGCGATGCGGCCAACTTTGGCGCGAGACAGTTCAGCGGCATCCGGGTTGCGCTTTTGCGGCATGATCGACGAGCCAGTGGTGAATTTGTCGGACAGCGTGATGAAGCCGAATTGCGGTGTCATCCAGATCACGATCTCTTCGGCGAGACGCGAAAAATGAATGGCCGAGATGGTCGCGGCGGCGAGCGTTTCAAGCGCAAAATCACGATCCGATACGCCATCAAGTGAATTGTTCATCGGCTTATCGAAGCCAAGTGCAACCGCTGTCTGGTGACGATCGATCGGAAACGACGTGCCAGCAAGCGCCGCTGATCCAAGCGGGCTTTCGTTCAGGCGTTTGCGGGCGTCGCTAAACCGGCCACGGTCGCGCGCGATCATCTCGACGTAAGCGAGCAGATGATGGCCAAAGGTCACCGGCTGCGCTGGTTGCAGATGCGTGAAGCCCGGCATGACGGTCGCGGCGTGGGTTTCAGCTTTGCTGGCGAGTGCGCGTTGTACAGTCGCCAGCGCCGCATCCAAGCCGTCGATCTGGTCACGAACATAGAGCCTGAAATCGGTCGCCACCTGATCGTTGCGTGACCGCGCCGTATGCAAGCGACCGGCGGCGGCACCGACGAGATCCTTCAGGCGGCTTTCGACATTCATATGAACGTCTTCGAGCGCGCGTGAGAATGTGAAGGTGCCAGCCTCAATTTCGGCCAGGACCGCATCGAGACCCTTGGAAATTTCCTTTGCGTCCGCCTTGGTAATGATGCCAGCATCGGCGAGCATGGCGGCGTGAGCTTTTGAGCCACGGATGTCTTGCGGCGCCAAGCGCTTGTCGAAGCCGATGGACGCATTTATCTCCTGCATGATCTCAGCCGGAGACATGGCGAAGCGGCCGCCCCACATGGCGTTGGATGGACGCGATGCAGGAGTGGGCCGTAATCCAGCAGTCGGCCGCGGTGCATCGGATGGCTTGTCAGTCACGCGGCGGGTCTCCTTAAGGAAACAATTGGAAAGAGGCTTTCGAATAGATGGCGGATAGCACGGGCGGGCCGTTGAAACCTCTGGCAATCGTGGCGGCGACGGCGATCCTCGGATTTGCCGCGATATACGTCACGTTTGGCCGTCCTGACAACGCACTCGTCACGGCGGGCGGGGCACCATTAACCGCGGCAGCGACCGCGCCGAACGCCGCCAACACGGTAGCGGCGACAGCTGAAACCGCGACGACGACCGCTAGCGGCGCGACTAAAACCGGCCAGATGGCTGCGTTCGTCAAAAAGCGAACGCCGGAAGCGATCCCTGATATCACCTTCAAGGATGCCAGCGGCGCTGACCGCAAACTGTCCGACTACAAAGGCAAAACCATTTTGCTGAATCTGTGGGCGACGTGGTGCGCGCCGTGTCGTGAGGAAATGCCAGCCCTGAACCGCCTGCAAGAACAGCTCGGCGGCGACACCTTTGAAGTCATCGCGTTGAGCCTCGACCGGCAGGGCGCGGCGGCGTCGAAAAAGTTTCTCGATGAGGTCAAAGCGACGGCACTGAGTTTGTATGTCGATGCCACGGCCAAACAGGGAACGGTTCTGAAGTTGGTCGGCATGCCAACGACGATCCTGATCAATGCCGACGGCTTAGAGGTCGGACGGTTGGCTGGTCCAGCAGAGTGGGATTCCGATGAAGCGAAGGCGCTGATCAGGGCCGCGATGGCCAAAACCGAATAAGTTGCCAACGCGGTACGCTTCTCGTTGTGCCGCCGGCAGTGCCAGCAAGCGTCCGGATGGCGCTATTTCTTTTTGTTGGCTTTTTGCGTCAAGGCGGAAGCCGCGACGGCTTTGGCTTCTTTGCTCGCCTTAGGATCGCGCAGAACCGACGATGCGGCGGCGGCAACGGCTGGGCTGGTCTTTTCAACCTTACTCTTAGATTGCGTCATGGCCGACGCTGCGACCGATTTTTCAGCTTTGCTGGCGGTTTTGCTTTTCATCACCTTAGCGGCGGCCGCTGCAACAGTCTTGCCGGTCGATTCCATTTTAGCCATCGATTTTGCCATGACACGATCAACCTTGTTGAACTGCAATTACAGGCGGCCAAGCGTTGCGTAACCGCCCGCTCCGATCATGTCCGATTCGGATCATCGAGTGTATGGCGGCGCGGTCTCCCCTGACACGAATGCGATTAGCCAAAGCGTGAGGCCCAGCTCTGGATTGGCGGCCCAATTGACACCCGCCGGACCCGGGGCCACAAGGCGGGCACGTTTATGCGCCCAAGACGCGCACAATTTACTCAGACAGGAACTTTCCGTTGATGCCGCATTCTGACCTCCAAACCACCATCGATGCCGCCTGGGAGGCCCGCGATAGTCTGTCGTTTTCGACGACGGGCGCGGTCCGAGATGCGGTTGAGACAGCACTTGATCTGCTCGACCGGGGCCAGGCGCGCGTCGCCGAAAAGCGAGATGGCACGTGGGTCGTCAATCAGTGGCTGAAGAAAGCCGTTTTGCTGTCGTTCCGCCTGAACGACATGGCGATGATTTCAGGCGGTCCGGCGGGAAGTTTCTACTGGGATAAAGTGGCGCCAAAGTTCGCTGGATGGACCGAAAGCGATTTCCGTCACGGCGGGTTCCGCGTCTTGCCGGGGGCCATTGTGCGCAAATCAGCCTACATCGCGCCAGGCGCTGTGTTGTTGCCGTCGTTCGTCAATCTGGGGGCCTACGTCGATAGCGGCACCATGGTTGACACGTGGGCGACGGTTGGAAGCTGCGCGCAGATCGGCAAGAATTGCCACATCTCGGGTGGCGCTGGCATCGGCGGCGTTCTTGAGCCGTTGCAGGCCGGGCCGGTCATCATCGAAGATAACTGCTTCATCGGCGCGCGCGCTGAAGTTGCCGAAGGCGTGCATGTCGGCGAAGGCTCGGTGCTATCGATGGGCGTCTACCTCGGCGCATCGACCACCATCATCGATCGCGCGACGGGCGAAAAAATGTTCGGTCGCGTGCCGCCCTACTCGGTCGTCGTGTCGGGCGCTATGGCTGGCAAGCCGTTGCCGAACGGCGAGATGGGGCCGAGTTTATACTGCGCCGTCATCGTCTAGCGCGTCGATGAAAAGTCCCGCAGCAAATCCAGCATCAACGATTTGCTTCGTGACTAATGAGCCTGCGTTTTCGATGATGGCGCACCATGTACCGAACGCTGAATGCTGAAAAGATCGTCGAGACACTCGCTTCGCTGGAAGAGCGCGTGGATGCTCGCTTTCCCAACGCCGGATTGACGGGCGTGTGCGCCGATCTCGTTGCGGTCGCACGGCAGACGACAGCGCGCATCGATGACGTTGATCAGCCGCACTGGGGACTACGAATCGCGTTGGCGGCGGCGGTGCTGTTCGGTGTCGCCGGGTTAGTGGCGATTGTCGGTCACGCGCTGACGCTGAAAGGCACCGATGAACTGACGGACGTGGTGCAAGGACTTGATGCAACCGTCAACTTGACGGTCATCCTCGGCGGTGCCGCGTTCTTCTTGTCAACGTTCGAGACCCGTTGGAAACGCCGGCGTGCACTCGCGGCGCTGCATGAGTTGCGCTCGATCATTCATGTTATCGATATGCACCAATTGACCAAAGATCCCAGTATGCTGGGGGCGGCGCGCACGTCGAGCTCGCCCGACCGCGATCTGTCGGCTTTCGAACTGATGCGCTACCTTGATTATTGTTCTGAGCTTTTGTCGCTGACGGCCAAACTTGCGGCGCTCTACGCTGAAAAGCTGAGTGATCCCGTCGTTGTCGACACGGTCGGCGATATCGAGCGCTTGACGTCGGGCTTATCGAGTAAGATTTGGCAGAAGATCACCATCGTGCAAAGCCTGGAGGGGCGAGAGCTGCCGCCCGCCATTCCACCGCCTGTTTTCAAATCGAGCCCCGCATGACCTTCGCGCCGACGGACCCCGTGGCTTTAACGCAAGCGCTATTGCGTTGTGAAAGCGTGACACCGCATGAAGGCGGCGCGTTGACGTTGCTGCAAAACGTGCTCGAACCATTGGGGTTCATCTGCCATCGCATGGTCTTCTCAGAGCCGGGCACACCCGACGTCGATAACCTGTACGCGCGGCTTGGCACCGGTCGGCCGCACTTATGCTTTGCGGGCCATACCGACGTGGTGCCAGTGGGCGATGAAACGCGCTGGACCGTGCCGCCGTTCGCTGGTGAGATCCACGACGGCAAATTGTATGGTCGCGGCGCAGTCGATATGAAGGGATGCATTGGCGCCTTTGCGGCAGCCGCACTGCGCTACATCGCGATGCATAACGGGTTGCCGCGCGGGTCGCTGTCGTTTTTGATCACGGGCGATGAAGAAGGTCCGTCGATCAACGGCACCATCAAAGTTCTCGACTGGTTGAAGGCGCGCGATGAAGTGCTGGACGCATGCCTCGTCGGCGAACCGTCAAATCCGAAGGCGCTAGGTGACGAAATCCGCATTGGGCGGCGCGGCTCGCTGAACGTCGAATTGACGGTGCACGGCAAGCAAGGACACTCCGCCTATCCACACTTAGCCGACAATCCCGTCCCGAAACTGGCGCGCATGATCGATCGGTTATCGTCGGCTGAGATCGATGCGGGAACTGCCAACTTCCAAGCGTCAAATTTGCAGGTGACGGTGATTTCGGTACCCAATACGGCGTCGAACGTCATTCCTGGCACGGCGCGGGCTTCTCTCAACATCCGGTACAATGACAGCTGGACACGACCTCGCATCGAGGCGTGGGTGCGCGAGACGGCGGCACAAGCGGCACGAGAACTCGGCGCCCGCTTCGATCTTGAATTTTCAGGGACAGGCGATGTGTTTTTAACGAAGCCCGGCCCGCTGGTGTCGACCCTACGCGATGCCGTGAAATCGGTGACGGGGCGCACACCAGCACTCACCACGGGCGGTGGTACGTCGGACGCGCGCTTCATCAAGGATCATTGCCCGGTCGTGGAATTCGGCCTCGTCAATGCCACCATTCATCAAGTCGATGAACACACAAGCGTCGCCGATCTCGAAGCGTTGACGGACATCTACGGTCGCTTCATCGCCAATTATTTCTCAGGCGCCTAGATCATTCACGACAACAAAAAAGGCTGCCCATGACGGCAGCCTTCTTGCGAAACACGCGAACATTCGGATAGCGAAACAGTCTTAGACAGACTCTTTCAATTCCTTGGCGGCGCGGAAGGCAATCTTCTTCGATGCCTTGATCTTGATGGCTTCACCCGTTGCTGGGTTTCGGCCCATGCGGGCTGCGCGCTTGCGAACCTGCAGAACACCGAGACCGCCAATACGGATACGTGCGCCCTTCTTGAGGTGCTTGGCGATGGTTGCGACGAGATCTTCGAGCAGCGCGATCGACTGCTTCTTTGGGATCTCGTGCGCTTCAGCGAGAGCTGCCGCGATATGCTTCAGTGTGACGGTTTCAATTTTGGCGCCCGGAGCTTTAGCAGCCGTTTTTGCTGCTGCTTTGACCGGTGCTTTTGCTGCGACTTTAGCCATGTGACGTGTCCCTCTTACGAATCGAATGTGCGCCCGACATTACAGCGCGCTGCGCAGAAAACCCCTATTTGCGGGGATTTTCTAGAGTTCTTTTCAAGAAAGACGCGTTTTGTGGCCAAAAAACACGTATTTCTTGAATGCCAGCAAAAAGCCATCAGCCAACCAAGCGACAAAAGCGCCCGTTTTGCTTGGATTTTTGACCGAGCCATTGCCGCTCGACGCGCGGTGGCAGCAGCTGCGGGCAAGCCTGACAGCTAGAAGGTCAGCACGCTGCCGCCGCCAACGTCGATAATACTGCCGGTGACCCAGCGCGATCCCGGACCAACGAGATAGGCAACCACGTCTGCAACGTCTTGTGGCTTGCCAATGCGTTTCAGGGCTTGCTTCGACAAGGCCATCGCCTCACCATCGCCTGTCCGGACGAATTCCGTCATGTCGGTATCGATGATACCCGGCGCGACCGCATTGACGGTGATGTTGCGCGGGCCAAGCTCGACGGCGAGCGCCTTCGTTAGGTTGTCGATTGGCGCTTTCAGCATCGAATAAGCTGGCACGAATGCGGCTGGCGCGCGGGCTACAATCGAAGATGTTGAAACAATTCCACCACCCTCGCGCAGTCGCTTGACGGCTTCTTGAGTGATCAGAAACAACGCCTTGACGTTGACGGTGTAGATGTCGTCGAGCACGTCTTCCGTGGTCTCGGCGAAACCGACGAACGGCGCAATTCCAGCGTTGTTGATCAGAATATCGAAGGCTATGGCCCCTGTGCGCGTGGTGAGCTCTTGGTCCAGGGCAGCAAATAAAGTGGCGGCAGCGCCCTTGGCCGACAAATCGGCGCCGATGGAGAACGCTCGTCCGCCGTCAGCCACAATCGAATTGACGACGTCTTCAGCGGCCGATTTGCTTTTGCCATAGTGAACAGCGACGAGCGCGCCCTGACGACCGAGCGTTTCGGCAATCGCGCGGCCAATGCCGCGGCTGGCACCAGTGACGAGCGCAACCTTTCCGGCAAGTGGCTGTGTGAGCGTTTGATCCGTGGTGGTTTGTGACATACGACGTTGCTCCCGAGCTTGGTTGATCGACGACGTGGCGGCGCACGAAACTGATAACGCGGCGGCGCGCCGTGGACTTAGGTGGCGTAGTTCAATAGTTCAAGACTGCTGAACTATTGATTTATGAGCTTTCCGTAGTTAGGTAATCGCAATGCAAAGACCCTTCGTGCATCCAGCTGTCGATGACGTATCGCTTGAAAGCGTGCTGTATGCGCTAGCCGATCCAACGCGCCTTGAAATCATCAAGCGGTTGGCTGGAGGCACTTGCGGTATGAATTGCTCAACGGCCGCGCCAGCCGACTTGCCGAAATCGACCCAATCACATCATTTCCAGGTTTTGCGCGAGGCCGGCTTGATCCGATCCGAGCGGCGCGGCACCGAAGTCGTCAACTCGTTGCGGTGCGCGGAACTCGATAAGCGCTTTCCGGGCGTTATCGCCTCGGTCTTGAAAGCCAGCGAAAAGACCAAGAAAAAATAGCGGCGATCGTACCGCCAAGCAATCGGCATTGTCAGCGCGGCGTCGTCAGATAAACCGTCACTTGAAGTGCTTCGATAGCTTCAAGCCCTGTCCCTGGTAATTCGATTTCAGATCGCGGCCATAAATGATGTCGGGCGTTTCAGTCATCCGCTCGTAAATCAAACGGCCGATGATTTGGCCGTGCTCCAGGATAAACGGCACTTTGTGTGAGCGAACTTCGAGCACGACGCGCGACCCGTTGCCGCCAGCCGCATCGTGGCCAAAGCCTGGATCCATGAAGCCCGCGTAATGGACGCGGAATTCTCCGACCAGCGGATTGAACGGCACCATTTCAGCCGCGTACGTCGGCGGAACGTGGACGGCTTCTTTTGAAGCTAAAATATAGAACTGATCAGGATCGAGGATCAGGCGGTTTTTGCCGCGCGCAAAAATCGGGTCCCAGTAGTCCTCGACCGGACAGCTTGCGGGGCGATCGACATCGACGACGCCAGTATGGCGGCGGGCGCGGTAGCCGATCAGCCCACCCGCATCACCCACAAGATCAACCGACAGCGCAATGCCGCCAGAAATATCCGCGACGTCGCCCGAGATCAGTTTTTCGGTGCGGTGCAAATCTTTCAGTTGCACGTCCGAGCTGGCCGCCGCACCGACGCGGAAACGAATTTGCGAGAGGCGCGAACCTTTGCGCACCACGATCGGGAACGTCTGCGGACAAATCTCAGCATAAAGTGGCCCCGTGTATCCGGCCGGCACTTGATCGAAGGCCGCAACGCCGTCGGCAATCACACGCGTAAAGACATCGAGCCTGCCGGTTGAACTTTTCGGATTGGCGGAGGCTTCGATGTGCTCAGGCAAAGCCAGGCTTTCGAGCAGAGGCACGATATAAACACAGCCGGTTTCAAGCACCGCGCCTTGGCTCAAGCTGATGGTATGGAGTGCCAGTTCATCGAGCTTGGTCTGCACGCGCGTGCCAGGCTGCGGCAAAAAACTGGCGCGAACGCGGTAGGCAACCGCGCCCAAGCGCAGATCGAGGCTGGCGGGTTGGAGCTGTGTGTCGGCTACAGGTTCAGCCAGCATGACGTGACCGTCGGCGATCAGGCGAGCGATCGCTTGCGACGGCAAAATACCAACGGCTTTCGATGGCGCATCAGAGTTGGCTGCTCCGCTGCCTAGGTGAAGTTTGGCCGGGTCCGATGAAGGTTTCGCGCCGCTTTTGGCCATGGGATCCTCGATTTCCTTAAGCCGCTCTAGCCGATGCCACCCTTGACGCCAAGAGTTGTGACCGGTAATCCCCGGAGCATCGTTCGTGGTCCTTTGGCCGGCCGGCTTGCAGCCACGTTAAACAAGTCGCTAAAGAGGCCGAGTGCGCTCTAGGTTTACCGCGCCCGGCTTCCCGTTTCGGTGCCCCATAGGCACCGCTCGGAAACCGGGCTTTTTTATTGGCGCGAAAGGCGTTTGCTGACATGACGACGGACAAGGCAGGCGCTGGCGATAAGTTTCCCAATCACAACGCCGCTTGGCGCCCCGAGACGACGCTAGTTCACGGCGGCACGCTGAGGTCGCAATTTGGTGAAACATCTGAAGCGATGTTTCTGACGCAGGGCTTCGTCTACGACAGCGCCGAGCAGGCGGAAGCGCGCTTCAAACAAGAAGATGCGGGCTACCAGTATTCGCGGTTCGGCAATCCGACAGTCTCAATGTTTGAAGACCGCTTGCGGTTGCTGGAAGGCGCTGAAGATTGCCGCGCCACCGCCACCGGCATGGCAGCCGTCGCAGCGTCGATGCTGTCGTATCTCAAAACCGGCGATCACGTGATCGCAGCCCGCGCGCTGTTTGGCTCGTGCCGTTACATTGTTGAAACGCTGTGTCCGCGCTTTGGCATCGCCTGCACGCTGATCGATGGCGGTGATCTCGCGCAATGGCAGGCGGCGATTCAGCCCAACACCAAAATGTTCTTCTTTGAGACGCCGTCGAACCCCAACCTCGATCTGGTCGACATCAAAGCGGTCTGCGCCATAGCCAAGAGCAACGGCATTTTGACGGTCGTCGATAATGTGTTCGCGACGCCGATGCTGCAGCGGCCATTGGCGCTCGGCGCCGACATCGTCGTCTATTCGACGACCAAACACATTGACGGCCAAGGTCGTTGTCTCGGTGGCGCGGTGCTCGCGTCCCGCGAGTTCATCACCAAATATGTGCAAGATTGGGTGCGCCAAACCGGTCCATCACTCAGCCCATTCAACGCGTGGGTGATGCTGAAAGGACTTGAGACGCTGCCCATTCGGGTCAAGGCGCAATGCGCGACCGCTGCGCTGATGGCCGATCACCTCGCAGGCTTCGACAATGTTCGCCGCGTCATTTATCCTGGCCGTGCCGATCACCCGCAGGCCGCACTGGCGGCCGCGCAAATGCCGGGCGGCGGTCAGATGATCGCGTTTGAAATCGACGGCGGTAAAGCCGCAGCCTTCAAAGCCCTCAACGCGCTGCGACTGATCCGCATTTCCAACAATCTGGGAGATGCCAAAAGCCTCGTTACGCATCCGGCAACCACCACACACTTCAGGTTAACGCCGCAGCAACGCGGTGAGCTTGGCATTACCGACGGGATCGTCCGCTTGTCGATCGGCCTTGAAGCGGCGGACGATTTGGCCGACGATCTAACAACCGCAATGAAAGCAGCGCGAAGCTGAACGGATTGAATCAAACCGATGGCGAAAAGTACCGACCCCGTGGCCAAGAAAAAATTGCAAAAGCCGGCCGAGCCGCATGGCTATGACGCGGTGACGCGCGGCATTCGCATTCGCGTCGAGCCACGCTACATGGAAGATCAATCGTCGCCAGAAGACAGCCATTTCGTGTGGTCGTATGCCGTCGAGATCAGCAACGACGGCGACGAGCCGGTGCAATTGAAAACCAGGTCGTGGCGCATCACAGACGCGCTTGGTCGCACGGAAGAAGTGCGCGGACCAGGTGTTGTCGGTCAAACGCCGGTGATACCGCCTGGCGAAAGCTTCAACTACACCTCGGGCTGCCCGCTGAAAACGCCGCAAGGCATAATGGTGGGCAGCTATCAAATGTCGGACACTGGCGGCACGTTGTTCGATGTCGCGATCCCGGCATTTTCGCTCGATAGCCCCTACACACAGCGCAGCATGAACTAACAGCCGTAAACAAACGCAGCGCACGATCCAGCGGCGCGCACGCAAAGACATCAGCACGCACATGCCGGGCCCGAAATCACAACCGATCGACCTGCTGCGCAGCCTCGTCGCGTTCGATACGACAAGCCACAAGAGCAATCTGAAGATCGTCGATTTCATCGAAGATTATTTGCTCCAGCATGGCGTTCTGTCGGACCGGATCACAACAGACGATGGCCAAAAAGCCAGTTTGTTTGCCACGATCGGCCCCCATGACATCGGCGGCATCGCGTTGTCAGCCCACACCGACGTTGTGCCGGTCGACGGTCAAACCTGGGACAGCGATCCTTTCACGTTGCGATCCGCCGATGGCCGTCTGTATGGCCGCGGCACCAGCGACATGAAAGGTTTCATCGCGTGTGTGCTTGCAGCCGTCCCAGTGTTCAAACGGCGGCGACTGACTACGCCAATCCACATCGCGTTTTCATACGACGAAGAAATCGGCTGCATTGGCGTTAGACCGATGATTGCCGAGTTCGGCAAACGATTGCCCAAGCCGCGCCTCGTCATCGTTGGCGAGCCGACATCGATGCAGGTCGTCGATGCCCACAAAGGCCCGGTCCGCTGGCACGTCGAAATCACCGGCCGCGCTGCTCATTCGAGCATGGCGCCGTTAGGTATCAACGCAATCACGTACGCTGCCCGCATGATCAGCGAACTTGACCGCCTTGAGGCCGAACTGAAGCTGGCAGCGCGAGATGAACGCTTCGATCCGCCGTATGCATCACTGCAAGTCACCAAAATCGATGGCGGCACGGCATCCAACATCATCCCCGTGACGTGCCGATTTGGATTTGAAGTGCGCGCCACACCCGGCCTCGACATCGACGCAATCGAGCGCCGGATTGCAGCCTTCGCCGCAACGGCCTGCTTGCCGGAGATGCGCCGGGTGGCACCTGAAGCGGACATTACGATCACGCGCGCGAATTTTGTGCCGCCATTTGGTGCCGAATCAGGATCTGAAGTTGTAACGCTCGCCATGAAACTTGCCGGTCAAAACGGCACTGCCGCCGTTTCGTACGCGACCGAAGCCGGTCTTTTTCAAGACGCCGGATCGCCATCGGTGGTTTGTGGACCCGGCGACATTGCGCAGGCACACACCGCCAACGAGTGGATCGCCGAAAGCGAGATCGATGCCTGCATGGCTTTCATGCTGCGGCTTGCAGACTGGGCCGAAAACGCGAGCCCGGCTTAAATAATCTTGGCCGCTAAGCTCGGCCAAATAACCACTTGGCAAGTGCGGCCGCTGCAAACGCCCCTAGCATCTGCGCAACGATGAACATCGCAATATCGCTTGGCGCGATGCCAGCAAACGTGTTGGTCAATGACCGCGCGATGGTCACGGCTGGGTTTGCAAACGATGTCGACGCGGTGAACCAGTACGCCGAGACAATGTAGAGCGCGACGGCTGTGGCAACTGCGTCGGCGCGAAATCGCACCGTGCCGATGATCGTCAGCAACAAACCAAAAGCTGCGATGAACTCCGCGATCCACTGCCCCGATCCAGATCGCGCCGTCACTGACACCTGCAGGAGAGGTTGCTCGAACATGGCGTGGGCGGCGATGACGCCGACGATGCCGCCCGCAATCTGCGCAGCAAAATAGCGAACCGCTTCCGACCATCTCAGATCGCCGCGCGTGGCCATGACGGCCGTGACCGCTGGATTGAAATGGGCGCCGGACACTGGACCGAAAATTGTAATCAACACGAAGAGCGCTGCACCGGTCGCGATTGCGTTGCACAATAATGCGAGGCCGACATTCCCGCCCGACAGTTTGTCGGCCATGATGCCGGAGCCGACCACAGCCGTCAGCAGAAGGGCTGTGCCGATGGCCTCGGCACCTAAGCGTTGAGATGAGGTTGGCGTCATGGGTGCAACTTCAATCCTGTCGTTGTGAGGCCAACGTTTTGACCCTAGGTCCCAAAATAGGGCAAAGTCGGCGGGTCAGAAGATGAAACGAAGTCGGTCGCGGCAGATGTTTCGTTTCAGATCCGTCACGTCGAGCACCAATCTTATGGTTAAATCCGCAGGGTCAAAGCATCAGGTTGCAGGTGAACCGCAAAGCGTCGAACTCCGCCTCAATCATGCCCGACGACCTGTGACGTCTAGGCGACACATCGATCGTTGATTATTGTGATGCACGCTTTTCTGTCATGCGGCTGTTCGATCGCCGCATTTCTAGCGCTACCACTCGTGCGCGCGTCGCGTGTTGCGATCCGCACATTGTCTGAAAGCGTCTGTTCGAAAGCCACTGTTTGAGCGTCTCTGTTTGAAAGTCGACGGCCCATGATGTCCCGCACGCGCGCTTATCTAACGATTCCGTCGATTTTGATGTTGGCTGCATGTTCAACGTCACCGCTGTCATCGATTGGCTCAATCGGCTCGAACAAAGTTTCAGATACCGATCGGGTGTTTTTGATCGCAGCTGGCAGCTGGGACAGCAATCGCGATAACATCGTGACGTGCGAAGAATGGAAAGCCTACGCCGCCGAATTGTTCAATGGCGCGGACGCCAACCGCGATGACATGGTTGATGCATCGGAATGGCCACGCATCGTCGCCGTCGATCGGATGTTCGTCACCGCCGATACCAAATATTATGACGCCAACGGCGATGGCAAAGTTGCTCGTGGCGAGTTCATCGACAAGCCGAACCCTGCTTTCACGCTGATGGATAGCGCCAAGACCTGTTCGCTGAGCGGCGCTCAGATTGCCGGCGCGCGCTCGAAAACCGAGTACGACGTGTCGGGTAAGAAGGCAGAGGAGGGTCCGCAAGACCTCGACGACGCCAAGAAAGCGCGCCGCACGCAATAAGCGCCGCGTCGACGTCAATCACGATTACGGCTGCGGCTCGTCGATCTCGCTTAACGCGAAAGCGTAACTCGTCGCGCAGAACTCGCATTTAACAGCGACCTTGCCATCGTCGTCGCGCATATCCGCGAGCTCTTTTGCGCCAAAACTGCGCAACACGTCGAACACGCGGTCCCGTGAACAACGGCAATACGTTGCCAGCGGCAGCACGCGCTCAATTCGCACGCCCTCTTCATGATAAAGCCGAAGCAGCAGGCGTTCGGGCGACAGGGTTTCGTCCAACAATTCGTGATGTTCGACCGTTTCGGACAGAATGCGAACGCGGTTCCAAGCCTCGGTAGGATCGTGCGGATCGAGGTTGTCGTCGGTTGCGATCGTTTCATCGCCTTCAATGTCTTCCGGCCGGGCTGCGATGCTCTGCATCATCAAGCCGCCAGCTCGCCATTGCCACACACTGAGCGGATCGCCGCGAACCTTGCTGTAGGTATCAGCGACCGCGAGCCGGACAAACGTCGAGACGGCTTCACGCTGCTCGAAATAGGCGCTCGCTGCCTGTTCCAGCGAAACACCATCAAGCGCAATAACACCCTGATAGCGCTCGCTTGCATCACCCTGATCAACAGTGATTGCAAGGTGACCTTCGCCGAATAAGATTTCTGGCGAGGTCTGCGCATCAGTGATGGTCATGGCAGCGAGGGCCGCTGCATCATAGCGGGCGTAACCGCGAACCCGCCCCGGCGCATCGTAGTCGGCGACGATAAACGACACGGCGCCGTTGGTGCGCGTCTGTAGAATGATTTTTCCATCAGCCGGCAGCACCGAACCGAACAACGCAGCAAGCGTCACCGCTTGGCCGAGCGCGAGACTGGCGGCCGTTGGCATGTCGTGACGACGGATAATTGTGTCGACACTCTTGCCCATGCGGACCAACCGTCCACGCACTGCTGAACGATCGGTCCGAAAGACGATGACCACGTTGTCGGGCGGCAGCGGCTGCGAGGGTAGAGCTTGCTGGGATGGAAATTGGTCGGGGTCGGTTGCCATATCGGCGATCAGCCCTTTGAAGACGACAGGCGGCGATTATGCGCCAAGGCACCAGGCAATGATCGCTTTTTGCACATGCAGCCGGTTTTCAGCTTCATCGAAAACAACCGATTGCGGTCCGTCCAAGACCTCTGCCGCGACCTCATGGCCACGATAGGCTGGGAGGCAATGCATAAAGATAGCGCCCTTGGCGGCTTTGCGCATCAGAACGCTATCGACAGCATACGGTGCCAGCAGTTTTTTGCGGCGAGCCGCATCCGATTGGCCCATCGACACCCACGTGTCGGTCACCACGCAATCGGCTCCGCGCACGGCCTTGTCGGGATCGTCGCTGATCGAGATCATGCCTTTCTCGCGCACACCCCAAGCAACCGCTTCGGCCTCGGGGTACAGCGATTTCGGGCACGCCAGCCGCAACGTGAAACCGAACCGAACGGCTGCATGCATCCATGACACGGCGACATTGTTGCCATCGCCGACCCAGGCCACGGTGCGGCCTTTGATCGGACCGAGATATTCCTCGAAGGTCTGGAGATCGGCCATCACCTGACATGGATGGCTTTTGTCGGTCAGGCCATTGATAACCGGGATCGTGGCGTTGCGCGCAAGCTCCAACAGTGTGTCGTGCGAATTGGCGCGGATCATGATGCCATCGGCATAGCGCGACAGCACGCGGGCGGTGTCAGCGACAGATTCGCCGCGACCGAGCTGCAAATCGGTATGGTTCAGCGATAACGCGCCGCCACCAAGCTGGCGCATGGCGATGTCGAACGAAACCCGCGTGCGCGTTGAAGGCTTCTCGAAAATCAACACCAGTACAGCGTCAGCGATATCTTTCGGCCGAAGGTTAGCTGGCACGCGCTTGCCGGCTTTTTTCATGGCATGAGCGGCATCGAGAATGCGGCGCAGGGATTTGGCGTCGAGATCACAAATATCGAGGAAGTGCCTTGGGCTTTTAAGTGCGGTCGATGGCGTCGGCATAGCGCGGAAAGTCTCTTTGGCTCGGATCCGAGCAGTTTTGGGTGTCAAACGGTTCAGAGTGTCACGCAGGCTTGAGCGTCGACTTCAATCCGGCGGAATGGCTGCGGGCAAGTTCGGTGAGTGCGCGCGACAAACGCTCTACGCCGTCGGCGATTTCGCTTTCAGCAGCAATGATCGGCGGCACCACGCGCACGGTGTTGTCACCCGCACCAACGAGGAGCAGCCGTTCAGCCAGCGCGGCCTTGACGAGCGCTGCCGGCAGGACGTCGGGTTTGAGCTTCAAACCGGTCAAGAAACCCATGCCTCGGACATCGTCGATGACGGTCGGGAAGCGATCTTTCAAACTGGCAAGCCCCTGTTTCAAGCGCAGTGCGCGACGCTGCACATCGTCGAAGAAACCAGGCATCGTCATCACATCAAGCACGGCATCGGCGACGGCCATCGCAAGGGGATTGCCACCAAACGTCGAGCCGTGGGTTCCGGGCGTCATGCCTTTGGCGGCTTCCGCCGTCGCCAAGACTGCGCCGACAGGGAACCCGCCACCAAGGCCCTTGGCGATCGCCATGATATCGGGCGTAACTTCAGCCCACTCATGCGCAAACATTTTCCCGGTACGCCCGACGCCGGTTTGCACTTCGTCGAAAATCAACAACAAGCCATGCGTGTCACACAATGCCCGCAGCCCTTGCAGGCACTGGGCGGGCACGGAGCGAACCCCGCCCTCACCTTGGATCGGCTCGATCATGATGGCAGCGGTCGCTGGCGTGATCGCCGCGATGAGCGCGTCGTGATCACCGAACGGCACGACATCAAAGCCGTCGGCGTTGGGCGCGAAGCCCTCCATGTATTTAGGATTCCCACCGGCAGCGATTGTCGCCAGCGTCCGGCCATGGAACGCGCCTTGAAAAGTAATGATGCGCTGGCGTTCAGGCTGACCTGACACATGATGATAGCGCCGGGCTATCTTAATGGCGCCTTCGCACGCTTCAGCACCCGAGTTACAGAAGAACACGCGTTCCGCAAACGTCACGTCAGCTAAGCGCGCGGCAACCGTTTCCTGGCCTTCGACCCGGTACAGGTTGGACGTGTGCCACAACGTTTGGGCCTGCCGCGTCAGCGCCGCGACCAAATGAGGATGGGTGTGGCCGAGATTGTTGACGGCGACGCCCGAGCCGAAATCCAAGTATCGCTCGCCATCAGTTGCGACCAACCAGACGCCCTCACCGCGCGCGAACACAACGTCTTGGCGCGCATAAGTGCCCATGACCACAGTGGATGCCGCACTGATGGGTGCTGCGGTTTCAACGGGAGCGGTGGTGGGTATGGCCCCCCGAGCCGCAGACGACTCGGACATGGGTTTGCGATCCTCGTGCTTAAAAATCAAAAAAGCCGCCCATTCTTGGCGGCCTTGAGAGTGTCAACATTACGCCGCAGGCGCCTTTGTGTCAACGTGATCGCTCAAAAAAGCCCGTAATCATTGAGGTTGTTGAGGTCGACGCCAATCATTGATAAAAAAGCAAGACGGCCGTGTTGCCGCTCGAACGATATCCACCGTCACGAATCAATCTGTGGCGGGCATGTCACGTCTCCCTGTCAATGGCCTTCAAACTGCATCCTCGCCTTGTAGGCAGGATTCAGCATGTAGTAATTTCCTCTTACCGGCCTACGAGATACGGCGGGCGCGTTTGTGCCGCCGGATATCGAAGTGAGTAGGGTCGTCCGCGCTTTTGGCACTCCCCGTTGTGGAGCTGCCGCGTTCTCAACAGCGCGTTTTTGTACTGCTTCCCAGTTCAGTTTTTGCGTTTCCAATCAGTTTTGCGTTGTCACCCGTCGGGACGTTTGTCCTCAGACGCGGCGCGTTATTGCGTCAGCGTCAGGCCGAATGTCGCGATCAGGATTTCCGCGGGCACCGGGGGGTGCGCCGCCGCTTAACAGCGGCACGACGAGGAGCTACAGACGCATGTCTTGGACCGATGATCGCGTAGACCTTTTGAAAAAGCTCTGGTCGGAAGGACTGAGCGCTAGCCAAATTGCCGGACGCCTTGGAAGCGTCACCCGCAACGCCGTGATCGGCAAGGTGCATCGCCTTGGTCTATCAGGCCGCGCCACCACCTCGCGGATGAAAACGCATCGCCCGCGCGCACGCATCGCAAACGCCAAGCGGGCCGCGAAACCCCGCTTTGCGCAAGCTGGAAATCCGGCGGTTCGCGCTCTGTATTCGTTGGATACAGAAGCCTACATCCCGCCCGCTGAAGAAATCGTCATTCCGATGGCTGAACGCAAAAGCATTCAGAGCTTAACCGAGTGCAGCTGCAGATGGCCAATCGGCGATCCGCAGATGGCGGACTTCCACTTCTGCGGTCGGACTAAAGTCCTCGGCCTGCCGTATTGCCAGGATCACGCTCGGCGTGCTTTCCAGCCGGCATCGCCTCGTCGTCGCGAACGCACCGAGGTCGAAATGCCGATCGGCCTGACGCTTGCGCCACCGGCAGCCGTCAAGGAAACCGCGCGCTAAACGATCGCTGTCATCGGCGGCGGGGGCAGCCGAACAGTGCCAAAAAAGGTCAGCAGCGCGGGGGCTGCTGGCCTTTTTTATTGCCCGAATACGAGTTCGTACTGCTAGATCGGCCTGCTAAATCGCAGCAGACCCGCAGCAGCGGCAGGCCACAAGACAACGCGTGAGGGTCCGATGGCTAAAGATAAAAACGGTAACAAAGAAAAAACGGCCACCAAAGCCAAGGACGACACGCCATCGGGCGGTGCAACGTCGTCAATCGTTACCGTTGGCGACACCACGCCCGCGATTGCGCCGAGCCAACGTCAGTCTGTTGACCAGGCGACCCCACCAAAAAAGTCAACGGCGCTGCCGAAAGACTTTTCAATCCACAGCCCAGAGCTGCCCAAGTCGATCGATGATGCCGCCATGCTTTCGGGCGGATACCCGTATGAAAAGCGCATGAAGCGCGAAGCTTATGACGAACAGCTTTACGCGCTGCAAGTCGAACTGGTGAAATTGCAATCCCACAACATTAAGACCCGCGGCCGGATCGTGTGCCTCTACGAAGGCCGTGACGGCGCTGGCAAGGGGTCGTGCATCAATGCGTTTCGCGAAAATCTCAATCCGCGCAACACCCGCACCGTCGCCCTGACGAAACCAACCGAGACGGAACTCGGCCAGCTTTATTTCCAACGTTATGCCGTCCAGCTGCCAACTGCGGGCGAAATCGTTCTGCTGGACCGGTCTTGGTACAATCGCGCCGGCGTTGAGCGCGTCATGGGGTTTTGCAACGAGGATCAACTCGCGGTGTTCTTGCGTGAAGCGCCTGAGTTTGAAGGGCTATTGGTGCGCGACGGCATTCGATTGTTTAAGTTTTTCCTCGAAATTGGCCGCGAAATGCAGATCATGCGGTTCCACGAGCGCCGTCACGATCCGCTCAAGCAATGGAAATTGTCTGACGTTGATATTGCGGCGCTCGACAAGTGGGACGACTACACCAAAGCGCATATCGATATGTTCCGCTTCACACACACCACCATTTCGCCGTGGCTGATGGTGCGCGCGAACGATCAACGTCGCGCGCGGTTGGAGACGATCCGCGCGGTATTGCTGGCCATTGATTATGAGGGCCGCGACCTGAAAGCAATTGGCGCACAAGACCCACAGATCATTGATGCGGGGTCGGCGTTTTTCGCCGCATCGTAGCCCGCGGCTGCGGCTAGCCGTTAGCGCACCAGCAAAAACGGCGCACCGGTCACTGCGAGGCAGCGCGAAAGCGCGCGCCCGTCTGACAAAAGCGGGCCGCCAAAGCGCGCGATGACGAGACTGGGCCGACACCCAGACAGTTGTTCGTCGAGGGACCCATCAACACCGAGCGTTGGGCCGGTCGCTTCGAAACTTATGTTCGACTGATCTTGCGTCAAAAGCCGAGCCTGCGCATCGAGGTCGCCGTAAGCCGTTTTTGTGACGGCTGCGATGACGAGGTAAATATGTCCGCGCGGTCCGGTCAGCCGTTCGGCCGCGCGCAGCATCGATGGCAAACGATCACCATCCTCAACCACCACCGCGACCCGGTCTGCCCATGCAACCTCGCGACGCGAACCAACCAGCACGCCGGTTGCGCCGCTGACGTTGGCAAAAACATTGGACACGACGGACGCGAGTTCCAACGACGGCGCGCGCGCCAAGACAACGATGTTCCACGGGCCGCGCACGGTGCACAAATGCGCCAAGCGATCGATCGCCTCACCACCCGCCCGGCCGTGACGCACCGGGACGCCGAATGGTTGCGCGAGGTTATCAATTGCGGCCCGATGTCCGTCGGCAAGGGTTTGGCGCAAGGCACGCTCATCAAGCGCGGACATGACGGCGAATGGCGCTTTGAAACCGACCCGGCCCAACGGCAGCTCGGTGCCGAAATCGAGATGGGGCGGATCGACCTCGATGGTTTCGAGTTCCGACCCGTAGGCTGCCGCAAGTCGCACAGACGCTGCAAGGGCTTGGGGGGCTGCACGCACTGCTGGCTCAAGCCAGAGCAAGACGCGGCCGCTTCCTTCTGATGCCTCGGCGACGTGAGCTGTCATCGCGACCGGTCGCCACCAACATCCATCGCAATGCGCGAAGCGACGTCAGTAATGCGTGAAAAATGCTGACTGAGGCCTGGATCGATGGCTTCCAATTTTTTGTACGACACGGCGTCGGCGATCAAGATCAGTGTCAACGACAGCGGCACGGGATCAGCGGTGACGGCCAATCCGGGGGCTGCTTTCGGTTGCAACAAGCGGGCTTCGAGCGCCGCACTCAACGCCGCCCAGGTTTGCGGAAGAGCGACCAAGCGCCAAGCTTCGACGATCAAGATGCCACCGTTGGCGCGCATCAAATCACCAGCCCGAATGGCAGGAGAGCCAAACACGTCGCGACCGATTTCGCCCGAAAAATCCTCCGGCGCGATACTGCGCGACACCACGACCGGCGCGCCGCTGGCACCGTCGGCGATCAACACGCCGAGGCTGCGCGTGAAGAGTGTTGCGACAGTCGCGCCGCCAATCGGATTGCGCACCAATGCCGCGGCGCGCTGTAAAAATCCTTGTTCAAGGCGATCGGCAACGGCTGCCACACCCGGCGCTTTGGCATACATTTTTTTCAACACGGCGAGGTTTGGTTTGACGGCGCGCAACGCCACTTGCCGGATGAGGGCCGCGTGCTTGTCGTCGGCCTCCATTTCAGCTTCGGGGAGCATCGCGACCAAGCTGTGCAGTTCAGCCTCTAGTGTCGTGATCTTGTGTTCGACATCGCGTTGCAAGCCCTCAGGCAACGCGCGGAACACATCGGGGCGAACGGCTTTACCCTCGTGCATCGGCGCGAGCACGTAGCCATTCAACGATTTGATAACAGCGATATTTTGGGCTTCAGCGCGACGCCGCAACCCTTCGACTGTTTTATCGCCGCGTTGGCGGAATTCTTCATCGAGCAATTCAACGCTCAAGCGATGATCATCACTGGCGACCAAGCGGTCGAACATCGCCGCAGATTTTTCTAGGGCCGAGTTCGCATCGCCAACGAAACGCGCACCCTCACCATGGGGCAAGGCGACCGGCATCAACCGCCCTGGTCGATCCCAATCGGGGACGTAAATCCAATCGGGCGGCGCTTCGAGCGTTTCAGCGCGCGTTTCAGCCAATTGATGCACAGCCGACCGGGTCGCTGGACCGGGTGGCGCGAGGATCAGACTGTGAGCGCCGGACTTAGCCTGAGCAATGGCCAGGCGGAGCAGTTCGAGCGCCTCGGGCCCGAGCGGATCGGCGGTATCGGAGCCGCTCAGCGGCACGGTCTCAAAACCAACATCGACGAGACGATCAGCCAGACGTGACGACACCAACGCCACGACGTTGTTGGCCGCGGCAGCGGGCCCAGCCGCTTGCGTAGTTGAACTTTGCACGGTTGGCGTCGCGTGAGTGCCAAGTGCGCCGTCTGCGGTCACAGATTTGCCAGCACTCGACGGCGACGTAACGCCATCGACGATTGGCCCACCGGTCGGGCCACCAGTTGGCGCAATGATCGGAACAGACACGCTATTCTTTTCGGCTCCGGTCTTTGTTGACCCAGGGCCATCTGATGAGCCGTCCGATGGACCGTTCGAAGAACCGTCTGTTGGTCTAGATGATTTCGCCCGCCAAAACATCATGCCGCCCTTGCCCCTCCCCCACTCGCAACGGCAATGCGTTGCTTGAGCGGCCCCCAGGCACTGATACTGTGCCCGGACCATAGCCCGATAAATTACACTGACGCCAGCGGCCCACCCACCAAAGTGATCGGCCACTGCTAGGCGGGATGATCGTTCTCTTAAAATGGCGGCACCATGACGAGACACGCAGACGTCAACGGCAATCAGATCGGCAAACCCCAACAGGCGCCGACTGTCGCACTGAATGGATTGGATGCGGCTTTCGCTCTGCGTCGTGCCAGCATCATCTGCCGCGGCGCGCGACGGCTGCTAAGGGCCAAAGACTATGCGTCACTGACGGAAGTCTCGCTCGGTAATGGGCGCCGCGCCGACATTCTAGCCATCGGACCGCGTGGCGACGTGATTATCGTTGAAATCAAATCGAGCATTGCCGATTTCCGCGCGGACCATAAGTGGCCCGAGTATCGGGACTACTGCGACCGCTTCTATTTTGCCGTCGGTGCGGATTTCCCCCAATTGGTTTTGCCATCGTCCGCCGGTCTCATCCTGGCGGACGGTTATGGCGGAGAAATCATGCGCGAGCCGGAGGCCCACCCGCTCGCTGGTCCTCGGCGCAAATCTTTGACGCTGTCATTCGCACGCGGTGCGGCGCGGCGTTTGCACGACGGACACGATCCGGCGCAATCGCTTTAAGATCGACACGCGTTGGTGAATGTTGGCGGTCGCCCATTTCGCAATGGGCTGTAAGGCAACGCCTACTTCGGCGCGCGCTTAGCGAGAATGCGCTGCAAGGTTCGGCGATGCATGTTCAAGCGACGGGCCGTTTCCGACACATTACGATTGCACAGCTCATAGACGCGCTGGATGTGTTCCCAACGGACGCGATCCGCCGACATGGGATTGTCAGGCGGCGGGGCTTTTGAATCGGTCGGCGCCAGCAAAGCGTCGGTCACATCGTCGGCGTCGGCTGGCTTGGCGAGATAATCGACAGCGCCAAGTTTAACGGCGCTGACCGCCGTGGCGATGTTGCCATAACCGGTGAGCACGATTGCGCGAGCGTCAGGGCGGGCGCGTGCAAGCTCTGCGATCACATCGAGACCCGTGCCATCTTCCAGGCGCATGTCGACGACAGCGAAAGCCGGTGCCTTTTCGCGGATCAATTCGACACCCTCGGCAACAGAGTGGCCAAAGCGTACTTCGAAGCCACGCAGCTCCATCGCTCGGACCAGACGCTGCAGGAACGCGCGGTCATCATCGACGATGACCAGCGACCGATCGGCTGGCAGTTCGTCTTGCTTGAAGGAGAGATCTTCAGTCGTCACGGTGGCCTCCGGGGTTCTTGAGCCCCTGTGGTTGTTCTCAGCGCCGCATAATCTATTGCCGACCGATGCGGTGCAACCGTTAGTTTGGGTAAAACCCGACACGGTTTATCTGGTGACGGGTTATCGTGTGACGGGGTCGGCGATCGGGGTGGTGAGGTTGGCCTGACAAGCGTCAAAGTTGCAAGTTGCAGCAACCTCTAGGGCGCTACCTGTCACTGGCGCGCCCGCCCGTCGTTAACGCCCTTAAGTTACAACCACAGCTTTGCGACGACCCGGCCATTCGAATGCATCGGGCGAAACCTCGAAGGCCGACCGAGGCCAGGCCGCTTGCACGATCGCGCCGGTCCGCGGATCGGCTTGATTGGTAAAGTTAATCAGTGCGCCGGATCGTTCGAGCAGCGTTTTAGCGATGAAGAAGCCAAGGCCCAATCCGCTGTGGGCTTTGTCGCCTTTGTCTTCATAGCGGCGTGTGCTGACGTAGGGCTCGCCGACGTTATCCATGATGTCGGCGGCAAAGCCCGGCCCATCGTCGGTTATGCTGACCACAACGGTGTCGCTATTCCAGCGCGCAGAAACCTGGACCTCAGTTGCTGCAAACCCAACTGCATTTTCAATGATGTTGCCAAGACCGTAAATGACGCCCGGCCGACGATAGCCAACCGGCTCAATGCGGCCCGCTTCACCCGCATCAGCGAAGGCTGTTGCTGCGATCGTGATCCGCCGCCCCCGCAGGCGATAAGGTTCGCACGCTTCGTCGAGCAATTCGCGCACCGTAATGGTTTCGTGCATCGGATCTTGCTCATCCGGCCGCCGCGTCAATTTTTGCAGAATTTCGCGACAGCGTTTGGCCTGCCCGTGCAGCAGTTGCAGATCTTCTCGGTATCGGCTGTCGGGGCCCAGCTCGTGTTCGAGCTCTTTTGCTACGAGCACGATCGTCGACAGAGGTGTTCCAAGTTCGTGGGCGGCGGCAGCGGCGAGCCCATCGAGGGCGTGCAGTCGCTGCTCGCTGGCCAGAACCATATCGGTCGCAGCCAATGCGGCCGACATCTCGCGCGCCTCTTTGTTGAGCCGCCACGTGTAAAACGACATGAAACATGTGCTCGCGACCAGCGCGACCAAGACGCCGATTTTGTAGTCGCGCTCAAGGTCAAAGCGCATGCCGGGGTACCACGGCAACGGATGATAGTTTGTGACCAGTAAAACCGCGACGGCGATAACGACAAGGCCAAGACCAATGGTGTAGCGCGGCGGCAAAGTCGCGGCGGACACGGTAACGGGGGCGACAAGTAGCGCGACGAACGGGTTTTCAATTCCGCCGGTAAAGTACAACAGTCCCGACAATTGAAAAATATCATACAGCAACAGACCAGTTGCAAACGGCGTATTCAAGCGGTGGCGCGCGGGATAGCGGATGACAAGAAATACATTCAACCACGCCGACATCGCGATCAGGATCAAGCAACTGGCAACCGGCATTGGAAAGCCATAGATGCCGGTGATGACGCCAACCGCCGTCAACTGGCCAAGTACGGCGGCCCAACGCAAACGAACCGTTGTCACCAATCGCAACTGGCTTTCACGCGCGTTGACGATGCCGCGCACGAGCCGTTGCGGTAACCTCTTGCGAAGCGCTCCAAGCGATGTTGACGATGTCGCCACGTTTCGGCTGTCCTTTGATGTTTGACGTCAAACTGCGACCGGGCTTCATGCGTTTGCGTGTATGTATTGCGCCGCGTCGGCGTGATCTCATAACAAAATTCAACACCGATCGTGACGCGAGGACGCAGCCAACGAACGCGGCGTCACGTAACTTGAATGACGTTGCCCGATAGCCCACTACTGACCGCTAAATACGCAAACCTGGCCGGAGACATCAAGCGCATGAACATAAAAGTGGTGTCTTTGGCGCTCGCGGGTCTCGTAACGGGTGCGGCCCTCGCCGTACTGTGGCTCCAGCCCGTTCAACCGACCAGCGGACCGGTCGGCCAAGCAGCGTCACCTAGCGAAGCGACGACAGGCCCAGTCAGCGAAGCGACGACGGGTAAGGCACTCGTCGGCGGCCCATTTACCCTTACCGATCACACCGGCCAGCGCGTCACCGATAAAGATTTCCTCGGCCGTTATCTGATGGTCTTTTATGGCTTTACCAACAGCCCTGACATATGCCCGTCGGGGTTACAAGTCATGTCCGCTGCGCTTGATAAACTTGGTCCCACAGCAGACGCCGTCACGCCGATATTCATCACGGTCGATCCCGAGCGCGACACAGTTGAAAAACTCGCAGCCTACGTCAAGAGCTTCCATCCCCGTCTGGTAGGCTTGACCGGCAGCTCTGACGAAATCGCGGCTGCCATCAAAACGTATCGCGTCTACGCGCAAAAAGTCGAAGACGACAAAACACCGGGCGCTTACAGCTACGACCACGCGGCATTGTTTTATGTCATGGGCAAAAACGGACAGTTCATTGCGCCAATTCCGCATTCAACGGATGTGAACGAAGTGGCAAGCGCACTGACCAAAGCGTTGAAGTAATTTTTTCACACTTAGCGCTGAGACGAGTTACCCAATCATCGACACGTCGACACATCGGCAAACGTCATCACGTGTTGCGCGCCAGCCCTAGAGGCTTCACGCGAACATTGCTACGTCAATAAAAAAATTGATCGTCGATTCAATTGCGTTTCACCTTGCGATCAGCCAGCGTGCGTCTGTCGCGTGACCCCCTCACGCCGAAAGGTCTAAACGAAATGCGCAAGACGCGAGCGTCGGCTCTCTCTCCAGCATCATCTCCACCACCCATGAATAGCGCACCACGAACCAAAGCAGCCTCAGCCGTCGCAACGGTGCAGAAGCCGGTGAAAGCGATGCTGAACACAGCCCTCTGCACAACGCTGAACACAACAGGCAAACAAAACTCAACTTTGGCTGACATCGGCGCCAACCTGGAAGTGCGCCGCCACCCTGGCGCCCGACGACTGACACTGCGCGTGAGCCGCACGCGGCGCGCCGTCATCGTCACCATTCCCGTTCAGTGTGATCTCGATGAAGCTGGATCGTTTCTGAACCGCCACATCGATTGGGTGCGCGAACGATTGGACAGCCTGCCGTGCTCGGTGCCCTTCGAGCATGGCGTCATGATGCCGTTACGCGGCGTGCCACACCGGCTTGCATTCGCGCCGACCGCGTCGACACGGCTTGTGACCTGTTCGCCTGTTTCTATCTGCGTTCCAGGGTCCGATGTTGGCGCTGACGATACCGGCACCTCCAGCGCTGCTCAGTCAACCTGGCCCGAAATTCGCGTGTCAGGCGATAGCTCTTCGGCAAGTCGGCGGCTGCGCGATTGGTTGTTCATTCAAGCCCGCCGCGATCTTGAAGCCAGTGTCGCCCATCACGCCGGAAAAATGGGTTTGCAGGCTAGCCGGATCGCCGTGCGTGATCAGACCAGCCGGTGGGGATCGTGTTCGACCACGGGCGTTCTTTCGTTCTCTTGGCGGCTCGTACTCGCGCCCAACCACGTGCTTGACTACGTTGCAGCTCACGAGGTTGCGCATCTCGCTGAGATGAACCACGGGCCTCGGTTTTGGGCGTTGGTCCACCAAACCTCGCCTAATTTTGCGCAAGCCAAAGCATGGCTGCAGGTGTATGGGCCGGATCTGCATCGCTACGGGCCAATTCACGGCGTCAAATAACAGCCGCTGATCGACCCGGCTCGACGCACTACCAGACTTGACTGAATGGCAGAAAACCCGATTGGCGTTCGGGCTCGCGACGCGGTACGGCTGGAAGAGCCTCGGCCTCATTGAGCACGCGATCGAGAAACGCGTCGTCTATCGGCTCTTTGGGATGTGACGCCACGGTGGCAGATGGTTCTGCCGCGAGCGGTCCCGACAGCATCGGCTGCAATGACAACGCCGCAGCCGGCGGCGCTGACGGTCGGGCCATCTCGGCCGCGTCGCCTTTAGCTTTAGCCAACCACGGCAAGTGCTCGGCAGCCATGTCGACCCACGACGCGCGAACGAGTGTGCGCGCCGGTTGTCCTGATACCACTGCGATGGTTCGGCCGGTATCGGACTGCGTGCCGGGCAAACTCAATGGCGCTTTGCCGCGATGAGCCTCCGCCATGATCTGATGCCAGATTTCAGCTGGCAATCCGCCACCAACAGCTTGCTTCATGGGTCGGCCGTTGTCGTTGCCAATCCATACACCAGCGGCCAGATGACTGGTGTAGCCAACAAACCAAGCGTCACGGAAATCCTGCGTTGTGCCCGTTTTGCCAGCTGTTGGATGCAGGCTGATGGCGGCGCGACGCCCGGTGCCCGACACCACGGCGGCATTCAACATATCGTTCATGGCACCAACCGCGTCGGATGACACAACCGTTGTCGAGCGCTGAGCGGTGCGGGCGAATAAAATTCGGCCACTGCCGAGGCGAACACGTGAGATCACGTGAGGCTCCACAGCCATGCCGCCATTACCGAAAACTGCGTAGCCACCGACCAACTCCAGCAGATTAACCTCTGAAGTTCCAAGCGCCAGTGATGGCTCCTCACGCAACTCCGACCGCAAGCCAAGGCGATGAGCCGCGCCAATGGTGCGCTTGACGCCGGTGTCGTGATTGAGGCGCGCGGCAACCGTGTTGATCGACTGAGCCAGAGCCCGCCGCAGCGTCACTTGACCAACATACGATCCGTTGTCGTTTCGCGGCGTCCAGCCATCAATCATCAACGGCTGATCGAAAGTCATACTGTCGGGCCGCAAGCCAGCTTCAATACTGGCGAGATAAACAAACGGCTTGAATGCTGATCCAGGCTGACGGCGTGCTTTAACAGCGCGATTGAATTGACTTTCCGTGTAGTTGCGGCCGCCAACCATCGCACGAATGCCGCCGTCGACGTCCATAACCACCACCGCTGCCTGGCTTGCGTCGAGAATTTTCCCTTGCCGCCCGAGTGCGGTAGCGACGGCGTCATAGCTGACGCGCTGCAGATTGGCATCGAGCGTTGTTTCAACGATCAGCTCGGCATCACCGTCAGCCATGAGCGCTGGTAATTTTTCCAGGATAAAATCGACGGCGTATCCCGCGCCATCGGCATCGCTGGTGTTTTGTGGTTCGTGGAAAACAATCCGTGTGGCGAGAGAGCGGCGGCGATCTGCGTCGGTGATCAACCCGGCTTCAACCATATTATCCAACACGACGCGGCCGCGGGCGCGCGCTAACCCCGGACTTGAGGTCGGCGAATACTTTGATGGCGCCTTCAACAAACCAGCGATCAGCGCGGCTTCCCCAATGCTGAGTTCGCGCGCCGATTTATCGAAATAGCGTCGACTGGCCGCTTCGATACCGTAAGCGCCGCCACCGAAATAAACGCGATTGAGATACAGTTCGAGGATGTCGGATTTCGACAGCCGCAGCTCAAGCCATAGAGCGAGCCCCAGCTCTTCAAGTTTGCGCGATAGCGTTCGCTCAGACGACAGAAACAGATTTTTCGCAAGCTGCTGCGTCAGTGTCGATCCGCCTTGGGCAAATCTTCCCGCTCTGAGATTGGTGAAAAAAGCCCGCACCAACCCGATCGGATCAAGCCCGTAATGGTCAAAGAACCGTCGATCTTCGGTTGCAACGACAGCCGCTTCAACATGGCGCGGCAGAAAATCGAGCGGTACGTACTCATGACCAGCACCGCGTTCAGCAAGCACGGACCCATCGCGCGCTAAAACGCGAACAACCGGCGCGTGGTCTTTATTGCGCAACGTCAGCGGATTGGGATAAATCGCGGTGTAGTAGACCATCATCGCGCCGAGTGAGAGCGCAGCCACAGCCAGACCCATCATCGGTGCCGCAATCAACCAGCGGATCTTGAACGGCATTCGCGCCAGAAGATAGCGCGCGCCTTGGCGTGACGCGGCCGCCGCCTCCGTCGCGGTTGAAGCTGATTGGACCGCAAGCTTTGATAGCGATGCGAACGGACCTGGGAGTTTCGGGGGCTCGCGATAGAGACGCGATGTTTCTGTCCACCCGCGCTTGATGTGCCTGAACAACCCCATCGACCGCCGAATGCCCCACGCAATCCCACGCGCGATGTGTGAACCGTCACTCGCGCTGCCGTCACGAGACGGTCTTTCCACCGTAAGTTAGTCCACAGTGACTAAGACCGGGTTAAACGCTGCCCGACGTTGGCACGTGATCGTGACGGCGCTGCCAAGACGTTGGTGTTGTAGGACCGCACGGACATTTGCCGCGCTGTGTGAGAGCTGCGCGATGGGCGCGCGCGTTGCATGATTTTCGGCCTTGGTAGGATGGGGCTTCAGCCGCCATAGTCGAATCCGTGACGATGAATGCCATTGGGCGAAATGCGCGAGTGCAGTTACGAGGATGATCGAACGCAATGGCCGGTGTTGGTGATCTTGGCGTCTACAAAGACGCGTTGGTGGTTCTCGCGACCGCCGGCGTGGTTGTGCCACTGCTGCACCGCTTCGGTATCAGCCCCGTGCTGGCCTTTTTGTTTGCTGGCGCAATCTTCAGCCCACACGGCCTTGGCGCGCTGTCGCCATCGATACCGGCGATCGATTGGATCACGATTTCAAGCCCCGAACGAATTTCCACGCTCGCTGAACTCGGCATTGTGTTTCTCTTGTTTCTGATCGGGCTTGAATTGACGTTTGAACGCCTGATGACGATGCGCCGGTTGGTCTTCGGACTTGGCGGTTTGCAAGTCTTAATCAGCGGCGCGTTGATCGGCATCCTCGCGCTTTATCTCGGTCAGCCGCCGATCGCCGCGCTCGTCATCGGTTCGGCCCTGTCGTTGTCGTCGACGGCAATCGTGATTGAACGTCTTGCCGACCAAAAGCGCCTCGCCACGGCGACCGGACGAACGAGTTTTTCAATTTTACTCTTCCAGGATCTCGCCGTCGTTCCAATTCTGTTTTTGATCAGCGTGCTCGACCCCCAGGCACAACAATCCGTCAGTGGCGGCATCGTCAGGGCGCTGGCACAGGCCTCCACTGCGCTGTTGGCGATCATCGTCATAGGGCGCTTTTTATTGAAGCCTCTGTTCCGCCTCGTCGCGCAAGCCAACAACCGCGATATGTTCATCGCCGCGACGCTGTTTGTTGCAGTTGGCACCAGCTTCGTAAGCGCGGTTGCCGGATTGTCGATGGCGCTCGGCGCGTTCGTGGCAGGGTTGCTGCTTGCTGAAACGGAATACAGCCGAGCTATTGAAGCGACGATCGAACCGATCAAGACGCTGTTGCTCGGCGTGTTCTTCTTTTCGGTCGGCCTTAGCCTCGACATCGGAGTTCTGCTCTCGAACCCAGCGATGGTCGCGGCATTTGCGTTACCGCATTTGTTGATCAAAGGCGGTGCCATTTACGGCCTTGCACGGCTGTTTGGCGTGCAACGAGCAGCCGCCATTGAGACATCGGCGCTGCTGGCCCCCGGCGGCGAGTTCGCATTTATTGTTCTAACGCTTGCGGTTTCGTT
Source organism: Hyphomicrobium sp. (assembly GCA_031375665.1). Lineage (GTDB taxonomy): Bacteria > Pseudomonadota > Alphaproteobacteria > Rhizobiales > Hyphomicrobiaceae > Hyphomicrobium_B. The sequence goes on along the minus strand of JANMII010000045.1, from coordinate 5,634 downwards.
GAACCTGATTGCAGCTGACACGACTAAAATTCTGCTGACCTCGGTTGCGCTCTCGATGGCGATGATCCCAGCGCTTGGGCATATGGCCCGCAGCTATGCCCGTCGAACGGCAGCACCCGCTGTTATCGATCCAGCACTTTTGGCAACGCCTGAGACTGACAAGCCAGCGGCCGCTCTCGTGGTCGGCTATGGCCGGGTCGGGCAGCTCATTTGCGAAATGCTCGACGAGCAGCGCGTGTCGTATATCGCTGTCGATCGCGAACCGCGCTTGGTTGGATCAGCGCGGCGCGAGGGCAAGCCCGTTTACTTCGGCGATGTCCGGCAATTAGAGTTCTTGAATAAATGCGGATTGGATACAGCCAAGGCTGCGATCATCACGATCCACACGCGCGCTGAAATCGATCAGATCGTCACAACGCTGCGTGAGGCATACCCCAAGCTGCTGATCGTCGCGCGCGCCAAAGACGCCGATCACGCCAGTCATCTCTACAGTCTCGGCGTCAACGACGCGGTGCCCGAAACCATAGAGGCGAGCTTGCAATTGTCGGAGGCGGCTTTGGTCGGGCTTGGTGTGCCGACCGGGCTGGTGATCGCGTCCGTCCATCAGCGCCGCGATGATTTCAGGGCTGAACTCCAGGGTGCAGCGAAGCGAGCGGGCACCGAAACGCGCGCGTTTCCAAAGCGCAAAGCCTGACCGAGCCTCAACGGCTTGGCCATCGCTGGCTGAGGAACTGACGGACACTGCGCGCGTTAGCTGGCGTGATGCCACGCGCGATGACCTTGAAAAATCATTCCTGCGCGCCCACGTCTCGACAGCCGCAAATCTGTGCGCATCGGAGTTTTCAATGTCGCCTTGTCCATCTTCGCTCACGCTGAACATTGCGAATTCTGGCGGCACGGGAAATCGTGGTAACGCGCGCCAGCGCGCTCCGGGTGCCGACGGACGGGCCGACGCCTTTGTGACGCGAGACACCAACGTACAAGATGCGGTGGCCCGGCTCGATGCGCTTGCCAAGGTCATGGACAGCGCAATCAAGATCCCCGGCACCAACATCGTCATGGGTTTGGACGCCGCACTGGGCCTGCTGCCCGTCGTCGGCGATGCGGTCTCCGGCATGATTTCGTCATACGTGATTTGGGAAGCGCGGCGCTTGGGCGTGTCGAAATTGATCATGGCGCGTATGGTCGCGAATACGGCGATCGACACGGTGGTTGGCAGCGTGCCGTTCGTCGGTGACCTCTTCGATGTCGCCTACCGCTCAAACTCGAAGAACGTTGCGTTGCTCAAGCGCCATCTGGAAAAACACGGCAGCACGGGCGTTGCCGTACATCGCGGCGGTGCTTCTGGCGAAACCATCACAACGACCTATCGTGTTGAGTGAGCTGGCGATAAACCGCACACGCGGTCACGCAACGTCAATTCGAGCATGGACCCGAAAACTTACACATCCAAGTTCGACACGTTGAGCGCGTTGTCCTGGATAAATTCGCGGCGCGGCTCGACGACGTCGCCCATCAGCTTGGAGAAAATCTCATCAGCCTCGGCGATGTCGCCGACCTTGACCTGAAGCAACGTGCGGACGGTGGGATCGAGGGTTGTCTCCCACAGCTGCTCAGGGTTCATTTCACCAAGACCTTTGTAGCGCTGCAAATCGACGCCCTTACGACCGGTGTCATAGACAGCATCGAGCAAAGCGCGCGGACCAGTAATGTGGTCTGCTTTATCTTTGCGCCGAAGCTTCGAGCCGCTGTCGTAGATTTCGCGAAGGTGGGCGTGACGCTCGTTGATCCGGCGTGCATCCAGCGACCCGAGCAGCGCTCGATCAAGGGTGTGAACCTCTAGAACGCCGCGCACTTCGCGCTTCAAAACAAATCCATCGTTACCGAACGCGCCCTGCCAGCCATCTTCCATTTCTTCGGCAATGCTGTCGAGACGTTTGGCTAACATGGTCGCGGCCTCAGCCGCTTTGTCGACTGATTGGAGCAACGCTGGATCAAAAATCCCGCCGATCGCGCCTTGCTCCACGACCGAGCGGTTGTAGCGTGAATGCAACCCGTTGATGCCGCTGGTGAGCTGGCGCGCTTGATCGACGATGTCGCGCAGATCGCGGCCAGCATGCTCTGTGCCATCGCCTGTAATCAGCACGGCATCGTGCAAGCCCTGATCGATCAAGTAATCTTCCAGCGCGCGCTGATCCTTCAAATAGGAATGCGACTTTCCGCGCGCCACTTTGTAGAGCGGCGGCTGCGCAATGTAGACATGGCCTTTCTCAACCAGCTCTGGCATCTGCCGGTAGAAGAACGTCAATAGCAGCGTGCGAATGTGCGCGCCGTCAACGTCGGCGTCGGTCATGATGATGACCTTGTGATAGCGGAGCTTGTCGACCTTGAATTCATCACGACCAATGCCGGTGCCGAGCGCTGCAATGATGTTCGTCACCTGCTCGGACGACAGCATGCGATCGGTGCGCGCCCGTTCGACGTTGAGAATTTTGCCACGGATCGGCAGCACCGCTTGGAACTCGCGCTTGCGACCTTGCTTGGCGGACCCGCCGGCGGAATCGCCTTCAACGATGAACAACTCCGTGTTGGCCGCGACCCGATCCTGACATTCAGCCAACCCGCCCGGCAACCGCAAACCATCGAGCGCGCCTTTGCGTCGCGTCAGATCGCGGGCTTTGCGCGCTGCTTCGCGAGCGAGCGCGGCCTCGATGATTTTGCCGACGATCGCCTTGGCTTCTTTCGGGTGTTCTTCAAACCACGCGCCAAGCTGATCGCCGACCGAGTTCTCAACCACCGGCTTTACTTCCGATGACACCAGCTTGTCTTTGGTTTGCGACGAGAACTTTGGATCGGGCACTTTTACCGACAGCACGCACGTCAAGCCCTCGCGCGCATCATCGCCCGATAGCGCGACCTTCTCCTTCTTGGTCAGTCCGCTTTCGTCGGCATATTTGTTGACAATGCGGGTCAACGCGCCGCGAAAGCCTGCGAGGTGCGTGCCACCATCGCGCTGCGGGATGTTGTTGGTGAAGCACAACACCGTCTCGTGATAACTGTCATTCCACCACAACGCGACTTCGACACCAATGCCGTCTTTTTCGGCGCGGATCATAATCGGCTCAGGCAGGATCGCGGCCTTCGAGCGGTCGAGGTATCTGACGAAAGCGGCGGTGCCGCCATCATAGGAAAACTCTTCGCTCTTTATGTCGGCGTGGCGGGCGTCGGTCAGTCTGATTTTGGCGCCCGAATTAAGAAAGGCCAATTCGCGCAAGCGATGTTCCAGCGTGGTGTAGTCAAACTCGATAACGTTGTGGAACGTCTCGGTGCTCGGCAGAAACGAGACTTCGGTGCCGCGTTCTCCATTGCCATCGCCAACCACTTTCAGCGGGGCGACCGGTACACCGTGGCGGAACTCGATGACGTGCTCTTTGCCTTCGCGCCAGATCCGGCATTTCAACCAAGCCGACAGCGCGTTGACGACCGACACGCCGACGCCGTGCAAACCGCCCGAGACCTTGTAGGAATTCTGGTCGAACTTTCCGCCAGCGTGCAGTTCGGTGAATACGATTTCTGCCGCTGACCGCTTCGGGAATTGGTCGTCATCTTTCTTGATGCCAGTTGTAATGCCGCGACCGTCATCGCGCACCGTGCACGAGCCATCCGGATTGAGCGTCACCTGACACGCCTTCGCATGTCCGGCCAAAACCTCATCAACGCCGTTATCGACGACCTCGTAAATCATATGATGCAAACCCGACCCATCGTCGGTGTCGCCGATGTACATACCCGGCCGTTTTCGGACGGCGTCCAACCCTTTCAGCATCTTGATGCTGTCCTCGCCGTAGTCGTCGACGGGGGCGATGGCGGGGGCGGATTGAGGGGTCATTTTGAACCTTTGGTGAGGCGGAGTGCGATTGCCGCATTCAGCACGAATTTATAGCACAATTCGGCCTGCTAAAGCGCCGGAATTAACAGCAAAATCCACATTTAAGTGGCAATACTTTCAACGACTTAAGTCTCGCCATTTGGAGGTGGGCAGCAGGCCATCACGGCACAGCTGTAATCTGCTCGTCCACCCGCCAGAATCGGGCTGCCCCGGCTAACGCGTCGAACGCCGCTATGTCGGTACCAGTCATCCACGCCTGCGCTCTTAAGCGGCGAATTTCATCGAACAGCGCAGCCCTCCGCGCCACATCAAGGTGCGCTGTGATTTCGTCCAGCAGCAAAATCGGTGCAGCCCCGTCCTGGCGTTCGGTCAACAATTCGGCGTGTGCCAGCACGAGGCCAATCAGCAGTGCTTTTTGCTCGCCTGTCGAACAGAGTCGCGCTGCCATCGCTTTGGGGCCATGCCCCACTATTAAATCTGAACGGTGCGGTCCATCGAGTGTGCGCCCCGCCGCACGGTCACGCTCGCGGGCGTTGGCAAGCACACGGGCGTAAGCATCTTCAGCCGCGATCGCGGGCAGCGTCATAAGATCGGTTACCAAGCTGCCTTCCACATTGACCTCCGACCAGGGGAAAGCCGAATCCGGGTCGCGCTGCTTGCGTTGCTCCACGATTTTTCCCATGGCAGCGACGGCTTCCATGCGGGCCGCAGCAACGGCGATACCGGCCTCGGCCATCACGCGCTCGATGGCGGCGAGCTGGCCGGCGTCGCGGACGCCATCACTCAACAACCGATTGCGGCTCGTCATCGCCCGCTCGAAGCGGCCAGCGATAGCGCGATAGGCGGCGTCGAAACACAAGATTAGACGATCGAGAAACCGACGACGTTCGGCGGCAGCGCCGGTGAACAGTCCATCCATCGCCGGTGTGACCCAGACGATTTCGAGATATTCGGCCAGCACGCCAGACCCGGTTTGTGCGACACCGTCAATGCGGACGATGCGGCCGCCAACACGTTCAGCAGTTCGTTCGTTGAGTTGACTCGACGGGGACGATGCAGCAAGCCCAGTGCCGATGTCGGCCGCGCCCGTCAACGTATGCACGTGCGCAGCCACACTAAAGCTGCCGTCGCCCGTTGCCCGAGCTAATTCGGCGAACGGCGCGCGGCGCAATCCCTGCCCCGGCGCCAGCAGCGAAATGGCTTCCAGCAAATTGGTTTTGCCGGCCCCGTTGGCGCCGACGATGACCTGCGGCCCAGCGCTGGTTTCAATCGCGGTTGAGGTGTAGCTGCGGAAATTGGTCAGCGCGAGCCGCTCGACCCAGAGCGCGTGTTCAGATGACGTCATGCGCAGCGCTTAACATTGCCCGAGCGATTAGCAAACATGATCGACGGCATCTGCGGCGTTGCCCCCTCGTCCAGCCTTCGGCCATCTTCTCCCGATGGGAGAAGGGCTAGCGGAACAATAAACCGGGACCATCGCTGTTCTTCTCCCTCTCCCTTGGGGAGAGGGTTGGGGTGAGGGGCTTGCAGACAAAGGCTGATTGCAAATAGCGCCCCCTCATCCGGCCAGCGGCGACCTTCTCCCCGTGGGAGAAGGCAAAGTTGATCAAGAATGCCAGACTAGCACTGTTCTTCTCCCTGTCCCTTGAGGAGAGGGTTGGGGTGAGGGGCTTGCAGACAAAGGCTGATTGCAAATAGCGCCCCCTCATCCGGCCTTCGGCCACCTTCTCCCAATGGGAGAAGGC
>JANMII010000337.1:0-27238 GCA_031375665.1 Hyphomicrobium sp. | reverse complement strand
TCAAGACATTCCGGATCATCAACTTTGCACCTTGACCACAGCGAATTGCCTACAAAGGCCCGCTTCCGATTAAGAGCGTGCATGCTTGATGAAGTTTGCGAAGTGCGCAGCATCCAAATCGCCGCCAGCTAGTGCGGCGCGGACGGCGCACGCGGGCTCGCTGTCATGGCGGCAATTTCGAAAACGGCACTGCGCGGCGAGCGCTTCAATATCGTCGAAAGCTGTTTCGACACGGGTGCGGGGCTCCCACGATTCAAGTGCACGCATGCCTGGAGTGTCGATGATCGCGCCGCCGTTGGGACGTATGAAAAGCTGACGATGCGTCGTCGTGTGTCGTCCTCGGCTGTCATGCGCGCGCACCGCTTGCGTTGCCTGCATGTCTTGACCCAACAACTGATTTGTCATCGTTGACTTGCCGGCGCCTGACGAACCGACAAGTGCAATCGTGCGATTGCCGTCGAAATACTGCTGGAGTTGAGCCATATCGCTGGCCCTACGCGCGCTGACGATATGAACAGGGATAAAAGGTGCAGTGTTTGCGATCTGCCCGGTTGTCTCCAATGCGTCGTGCGAAATATCGGCCTTGTTAATGACGATAATGGGCGTTGCGCCGCTTTCCGCCGTCAACGCGAGATAACGCTCCAGCCGTTGCAAATTGAAATCGCCATCAAGGGCCATTACGATAAAAATGAAATCGACATTTGCCGCGACCAGCTGCGGTCGCATTTCGCCAGCCGCCTTGCGCACAAGAGCGCTCGTACGCGGCAGGACCGCCTCAATGAGGCCCGGTCCGTCACCTGCGCTTGGCCGGACGGCGACGAAATCACCGACGCCCGGAAGATCCGTTCGCTGGGCAGCTTGGCTGCGAAAGCGGCCGCTGATCTGGGCCGAAATCTCGGCGCGTTCGGTCGCCACCTGAGAGTGTGTTCGATGCTCGGCAACTACGCGGCCGGGCACCAGTCCCTCGATGGTGTAGGGCCGAAATTCTTGTTTTCTTTGGTTGTTCCAACCTAATGCACCTAGCATTATTTACACAGTTCCTGTCGCTCTATCACGGGGGCGCTATTGGCCTATTCCTTCGAGCGTTCCATTGCGAGCCCGCATTGCTGGCCAACGTCATGACAGCAGAACAAGACCCCATCGGGTCCGCAGCATGGCTTACAAGGATTTGGGCCCCCCGGCATGATGCTTAAAGGGGTCGTGACGAACGTGACGGCATTCGGCGCATTTGTCGACGTCGGCGTGCATCAGGATGGTTTGGTGAAAGCGGTTGAGTGTCGCTGGTTTTCCGATGGCGCGTCGGTCGCAGTTGAATAATGAGCCTTTGGGCTGAATTATGATAGGGGGCGGTGAGCGATCGGTTGCAGTCGCGTCCATTCCGGCCACGGGATGTCGCGACCTGGAAATGCCACAGCTTGAAACGGCCAATCTCGCTTCAGCCAATCGCGAAGGTGTTGGCCGAGTTCATGGTCACGCGCGTTGGCGTCGGCGCCGGTTCGCACCCAATAAAACGCAACGGCATCGTATGCCGCAACGTTGCTTGGAAACAAATATACGCAGCCCAGGCACGTGCTGTCGTCGGCGGACATCACGGTGTAGGCAAACGAGTGGCGGAGTGTAAACTCGCGCTCGTGCCAGGCCAAATCAATCAAGTCGTCTTTCATGGTCAGGCCGTCCGGCCATGGGCTGTCAGGATCCAACAACCCTTGGATCCGATCTGCGCTGGCTGTGACGGCCGCGAAATCTTTCTCGACGTCGTCGATCAAAAGCATGCGGAGCCGATAGGCCCCACAATCAAGCCCCGCTGGGACTGTAAAATCAGGCGGCACAAGTGGGCGATTGTACAAAGCGATGAGCTCCGGTCGGCTTCGATGTTGCGTCGGGGTCTAGATGGTTTCCGCGCGGCTTGAATAGCTGTGTGGCAAAGGCGGCGTTTCTGTTTTTCCCCGCTCTATGATGGCCGACAGGTCTTCGACCATCATGTTAAAGAGCGATCGGCCATCAGCGTTGGTGGCGCGGCTTGGAAAACCGGTCACCCCGTTTGCGCTGGTGCGATTGACGGGATGCGCAAAGACGAGGCCCTCCGTGCGATCGGGATCGTCTGCGGCAGCAATTTTTTCCTCACGAACCATGTGTGGCGCGACCGCCATCATCAGCGATGTCTCGGCAGCATTCGCATGCCAATCGTCGGCGTCGGAAAAATTAATGGCACGGACGCGATCACTGAGCATCGCAGTGTTGATCACAGCGACCATCAGGTCGTTATGTTCGGCCCGTAGCATTTCGAGCGCGCAGCGTAGCGGCGCTGCATTGGTAACGTGCGTGTTGATGATGAACAGTCGCCGCACGCCACTCGCGTAGGCCCAGTCGCCGATATCTTTAACAAGAGTAATGAGCGTCATCGGTTGCAGTGCGAGCGTGCCGGGCCACCGTTGACTATGGCCGATCGAGCACCCATAGGGCAGCGGCGGCAACATCGGCACGGCAGTCACAGTCGCAACGGCGCGACACAAAACGTCAGCCAGAACCGTATCCATCCCTGTGCCGAGATGAGGTCCATGCTGTTCCGTCGCGCCGACCGGGAGGATAGCGGATGCTCCTGCCGCGGCGATGATTTCTGGTAACTCATCCCAGGTGTGATCTGCCCATTGCATCGCTACTGTTCTCACCGCCGTCTATCTCACCGCCGTCTATCTGAGCGCTATCGATCGCACCGCTGGACGAAAATGCAGCAATGCTTCATGCCACCCATCAGTAGAACTTGAGGTAGCGCTTATGCTCCCAGTCGGAAACATGATTGAGATAGCTGATCCATTCATCACGTTTGTAGTCGACCCAAACCTTATGCATGGCAGTGCCGAAAACTTTCTCGGTCAGCGGATCGGCGGCGAAGGCGTCGATGGCTTCGCCGAGTGTGCGGGGTAAGCGCTGAATGCCAAGCTGCTTCAACTCTTCCTCGCTTTTGAGATACATATTTTCAGTGTGGGGATCGCCAGGATCGGCACCAGCGGCGATGCCTTCAAGACCAGCCGCTAGGACCAAGGCTGCGCCAAGGTAGGGATTGCAAGAGCTGTCAGCTGCACGCAATTCAACGCGACCACCACCCATTGGAATACGCAGCGTGTTGGTTCGGTTGTTGTTGCCATAGCAGGCCCAAATTGGCGCCCACGTAAAGCCCGACATCGACCCCTTCAAGACCAAGCGTTTGTAGCTGTTGACCGTTGGCGCGACGGTTGCGCAAATCGCTGGCAAATGTTTGAGCACGCCAGCAATAAACTGATAGCCAAGCTGCGACAGGCCACAGCCGCGCGGATCGTTAGCGTCGGCGAACAAGTTTTTGCCCGTCGCTTTGTCGGCAAGTGACATATTGAAGTGTGCACCACTCCCCGCACGGTCGGCGTAGGGCTTTGGCATGAAGGTCGCGAACGCACCGTGTTTGCGGGCGATTTCGTTAGCCATCATGCGGAAGAAGACAAAGCGATCGGACATCGACACGGCATCGAAATAGCGGAAGTCGACTTCAAACTGACCAATGCCGTCCTCGTGGTCAAAACTATAGACGTCCCAATCCAAACCGTTCATCGCGCTGACAAGTTCGGACATCCAACCCATATTATCGAGCATGCGGACAACGTCGTAGGCGGGCTTGTCGAGATGTTGGCGCGACGACACGGGCCTAAAGCCTTCGGGCGCAGAGGCGTCGTCTTTCAAGACAAAGAATTCAGCCTCCATTCCAAGGTTAAATGTGAAGCCCATGGCGGAGGCCTGCTCGGTCACACGCTTTAAGATGTTGCGACTGCATGGTTCAAAGGGTGCGCCCTTGCACCAAAGGTCGCTGGCAAACCAAGCGACTTCTTTTCGCCAAGGCAAAACGATGCATGACGCCGCGTCTGGATATGATGCGACTTCTTCTTCGCTGACCTCTTGCGGTACGCCTTCGAGTGCTGCTCCCGTGCACAGCTCTGATCCCGACATCATGCGTCCGAGATGCGAAATTGGCACCACCTTGCCTTTCGGCACGCCGTGTAGATCGACGTAGCTTGCGAACATGTATTTTACGCCCTCGGCTTCGAGCTTGGCTGCGAGATTGCGCGTCTCGGGATCGGCGATGTCCATGGCGAACTCCTTGGGAGTGAGGTCGTGAAATGTAAGAGCGCGGGATGCACGACCGATGAAAAATCTGCGGCGCAAAATTGTCTTGCGCTTCTGATAGTCACCGTATTTAATCAGAAGATTAATTTCGAAGGGAAGCGAAAACACTTCAAAAAATGATGTCTTTTTGAACAATTTTTAGAGCAGTGCGCTCGAAAGAAAGGCATGCAGTGATCGTAAAGGCCAATCGCGTTGGACGACCGCGGCTTGGATCGACATCGCTCGAAGCTGAAGCGGTGATCCTCGAGGCGGCGCTCGAACTGTTCGCCGCCAAGAACTTTTCCGCCGTGACGATCAAGGATATTTCGAAGGCGACGGGCTTCAATACCGCTTTGATCTATTACTATTTTGAGAGCAAAGAAGATCTCTTCGGCCGTGCGGTGGCGATGGCTGTGGACAAGGCTTTCGTGTGCTTTCGGTCCACACGCAAAGACACAAACCAACCGCGAAAAATTATTCGATCGTGGGTCGAGACTCATGTCGTGGCGTTCGACACAATTGCTAAGTTGATCAAGATTTCCATTGATTATGCGAGCACGGGCGACCGAAAAAAGGCGATCGATCAAGCCATTCAAAAATTCTACGATGACGAACGCAAAGTTCTGCACACGGCATTGCGCACGGGTGTAGAGACCGGTGAATTCGGCGCCATCGACATCGATCAGACCGCGACTTTCATCTCGACGTACCTCGACGGTGTTTTTGTCCGCACTATGATGCTGCAAGAATTCGATGCGTTGCGCGCGATCCAAGATCTGCAGACGTTTTTGAAGGTTAGACTGGCTCGGCCGACGTCATGACAGCGTGGGTTCATAGCGTCGCTGAATTGGGCTGTGTGGGCGGTCACGCGCAGGCGCTCTGCGCTGCCCAGTTTTTGTGCGCTACGCCTTCAAACGGTTCGAAGGTTACGGCACGCATGGCGTCAGCCAGTGATTTTCTTGCGATTTTTAATTGGCATGATGCCTGCAATGTTGACCTGCATAACGCCTCTAGGGTTCCGGAGCGTGTGATGGGCGCACGATCGACAGGTCCGAGAGAGGCTCTCCCGCATCATTCACATGGTGCGGAGCCACGGCGGGACAAAAGCCCGGGAGAGTTGTACCGCCGGAGCCTTGGCTCACGAACGGACGGCCTCTCTCATGCGTGACGTGGCCCGAAGTCCGTTTTCCAATTTCCACAAGCGGTGCTGTGCCGGGCGTCGTAGAAACAGGAGAATGTGATGAGCCGTGCTTTTCGGAAATTGATCAGTGTCGCACTTGGTTGTGCTGTTGCCGCGGTGCTGCCAGCCTTGACGGCGGCCGCCGCACCCAAAAAAGAATTCACAGTCTGCTGGACCATCTATGCCGGATGGATGCCGTGGGGCTACGCGTCCGATGCGGGCATTGTGAAGAAATGGGCTGACAAATACGGCATCAAAATCAATGTCACGCAGGTGGGTGACTACGTCGAGTGTATCAATCAGTACACCGCTGGAAAGTTCGATGCGGCGACGTCGACAACCATGGATGCTCTTGCCATTCCATCGGTTGGCGGTGTTGATACGACCGTTTTGATCGCGGGCGATTATTCGAATGGCAACGACGGCATCGTTCTCAAAGACAAGATGAAACTTGAGGATGTGAAAGGCCAGAAGGTCAACCTGCTTGAGCTTTCCGTCTCTCATTATTTTCTGGCTCGTGCACTCAGCACGGTCGGGCTGACCGAAAAAGATGTCTCAATCGTCAACACTTCAGATGCCGATTGGATCTCTGCTTACAAGTCGGGTGATGTGTCGGCGATCGTTGCATGGAACCCCGCGCTCGCTGCGATAGATGGCGAGAAAGACGCAAATCTCGTGTTTGACTCATCGAAACTGCCGGGTGAAATCGTCGATGCGTTGATCGCCAACACAGCCACAATCAAAGAAAATCCAGACTTCGCCAAAGCGTTGACGGGTGCTTGGTTTGAAACGTTAGCTGTGATGACGAAAAAAGACGATGCAGGCAAAGCGGCTCTTGAAAGCATGGCCAAGGCATCGGGAACCGATCTAGCTGGCTTTGAAGCGCAGATCGCCACAACAAAGTTGTTTGTCACGCCAGCTGAAGCCTACGCATTTGTGACGAACGCGGAGACCAAGCCGAAGTTCGACTACGTGCGCAAGTTTTCGTTTGAAAAAGGCTTGTACGGCACAAACGCCAAGAGCGTTGACGACATCGGCATCGAATTCGCCGATGGGTCAGTGCTTGGTTCGAAGGACAATATCAAGTTGCGATTTGATGCGACCTTCAAGAAGATGGCGGCAGACGGCAAATTATAAGCGGGAATCTTGATGGCAATGACGTCAGGCTGTTCATTGACAGCTTGGCGTCATTACTATGCCGACCGCCGCTGGTGGTCAGCGCAAATTTGGCGGCTGCACGGCCACGCACCGTGGTGATGTCTCCGCTCACGGCACGCAAGTCTTACGGCGCACACGTCCTACGGCATACACCTCTCACGAGATATCCATCTTACGGCATATAGGGAATTTTGCTTTATGGCATCGGGCTTCAAACACCTGCCAGTTATCGATGTGTCGGGGCTGTACTCAGCTGACGCAGCCGCTCGGTCCGCAGTTGCAGACAGCATCGCGGCCGCATCGCGCGATGCTGGATTTTTCTACATTGTGGGCCACGCCATAGACCGTGCGACACGCGATCGGTTATTGGCTGCGACGAAGGCCTATTTCGCCCAACCGGTCGACGCGAAAATGGCGAGCTATATCGGAAACTCGACCAATCATTCAGGCTATGTTCCGCAGGGTGAAGAAGCATTTTACGCGCAAAAGCCCGATCGCAAAGAGGCGTTTGATATCGCCCTTGATGTGCCAGCCAACGATCCTGATGTGCTCTCCGGTCTAACACCAATGCTCGGACCTGTGCAGTGGCCCGACGATCCAGAATTCCGCGCCGCAGCGTCAGAGTATTATCAAGCCGTCGCAGAATTGGCCCGAAAGTTGTTCGCTGGTTTTGCGCTCGCCTTGGGTTTGCCAGAAACGTGGTTTGACGACAAATTGAAAAAGCCAGCCAGTCAGCTTCGGCTCATTCATTATCCATATAGCGCAGCTGCGCCGGTGGATGAGCCGGGCATCGGCGCCCACACCGATTATGAATGCTTCACGATTTTACTGCCGACGGCGCCAGGTCTTGAGGTCATGAACGGTCTGGGGGAATGGATCGACGCACCGCCTATCGCCGACGCTTTTATCATCAACATTGGCGATATGCTTGAAGCGTGGAGCAACGGCACGTTCGCTGCAACCTCGCACCGCGTCCGAAAAGTCCAAGAGGAACGTTATTCGTTCCCCTATTTCGCAGCTTGTGATTATCACACGGTGGTTGCGCCGCTCGATCAGTTCGTGAGTGAAGCCAATCCTCCACGGTATGGCGCCATCCATTCCGGTGACCACCTGCTCGCGCAAACCGCGCAAACCTTCCAGTACCTGAAAAATCGCATCGCCGAGGGTACCTTCAAATTGCCGGACAGTTCGCTTGCCCTGTCGAGCTTCGGACAAGAGGCGCGAACGCGTAAGATGAGCTGATCCCAACCTTCGGCAGCGATATGAGACTTGAAGACCTCGCCGAGATAGCAGCGTTTCAGCCCGCACGTGCGTCGGTACCAGCATGGTCATTCGGCGCAGTGCATCGCCGTTCGATCACCTTTGCGACTGGGGCAAGCGATGCCGTCACGCGCGTGCGCTGGGTCCAATCTCATGCCATGACCGGTGACATTCGCATCAACCCGCTGCGACCGGCGATGGCGGCAAGCGATAGGCTTGGCGATCTTGATCTTGAAAGTTTGATTCAGCTGGCAAGCGTGGAAGGAGGCATTGCGGCGACGGCTTGGGCTGATGGTGTCATGTCGTGGTCAAACTGGGTGGGCTTTCAGCCCTATGATAAATATCCAGAGCCCGGTCAGCTGCAGCGCATCGGCGATTGCATGATCGAATTCGCGCCGTCAGCCATCTATGTCGAAGACTGGCGGTTCCAACCAAGCGCACCGGGCACGCTGGCAGCGCTGACGTTGCTAGCGGAAATTGATCATAGTGGCGTCGAACGCCCGCGCCATGGCGGTCTTGTAATTGCGGGTGACCACGCCATTCAATCCATTGCACGACGCGATGAATTCAGTAGTGGCACGCGCTGCCAAGACGTGGTTCGCCATAGCGCTACGCCGATCGACGCCATCAACCGCATCATGGATTGCACCGTCGATTATGGGCGGCGAGATGGTCCGCAATTCGCGATTGAAGCTTCGACGGACCCGCGCCGCGAGGGTACGCGGGCGACGTTTCTCGATGGCTTTCGTCAAACGAAGCAAGCCAAGGTCGTGGAACAGACAGTCACTGATTGTGACGGGGTTGCGAGCCGGATGTGGAAAATTGAAAGCTTCGAACGCGATGTTGTTTTCTCACAATCAACCACCGTCGCAGCCGACAGAATAGAGTGGCTTGAGCAAGAAGCGGACACGCTGGTCATTCCGGCTGCTACCGCCTCAACGGGATAATCGCGCATGCGCATCATCAATAGAGTGCCGAGCCGCGGGCAGGCGGTTTTGCTCGCTTCGCTGCCATTTCTGGTAGTGGTCATCGCTTATGCGATCGGCAGCCATGCGCGTCTGAGCATCAATCCGGCGGACAAGGTGCTGCCGTCACTGCCGCAGATGGCCGCAACAATGTATGAATATGCTTTGGTTCCGGACAAGCGAACGGGCGAATACCTGCTCTGGTCCGATACCTACATCAGCCTGTGGCGACTAGGTGTCGGCATTGCCGTTGCCGTCACGCTCTCATTGGTCTTTGGATTATTGATTGGGTTCATTCCATTTATCGGCGCGCTACTGTCTCCATTTGTCGCCGCGTTTTCACTCATTCCGCCGATCACGGTGCTGCCGATTTTATTTATCGTCGTGGGGCTGGAAGAACTGTCGAAGATCGCACTGATTGTGATCGGCACGGCGCCTGTGATGATGCGGGCCGTGGCACTCGGAGTGAAAGATATTCCCTACGAGATGATCGTCAAAGCTACCTTGGGCGCCTCGACGTGGCAAATGATCGTGCGGATTATCTTGCCACAAGTTTTGCCAAAATTGATTGTCGCGACGCGATTTGCACTGATACCGGCATGGATTTTCCTAATTTCAGCGGAAGCGATCGCCGCCACAGGGGGGCTTGGCTATAGGATTTTTCTCGTCCGGCGGTTTTTGGCCATGGACGTCATTCTTCCGTATGTCGCGTGGATCACGTTGATCGCATGGCTGATGGACATTGTGTTGGTCGCCATTCAGCGTCGCGCGTTCCCGTGGTTTCAACCAGAAAAAGCGGTGTGATCGGCACGGACGAAATTTGTTGATCTGACTGCGCTGACTTCAGCGAGTATGAACGACGCAACAAATCAAACAAACGCGTTGCTGGCCGGTCCGAAAGTAGGTTGACCTACGACACCAGTCCGGCACGCTTTGCTTCAGACAACAGTTCGGCGACGACGCCGACAGCGAGGGTCGCTCGGCTTTTAGCGGCGGGGATGAGACCGACTGGGCCATGCACGCGAGCAACGTCAGCAGCGCTCACTCCCATGGCGGTGAGCGCATGACTTCGCATGCCATGAGCGGTGCGACTGCCAAGAGCGCCAATGTAAAAGGCCGGGCTTTGCAGGATTTGGGCGAGGATCGGCGGCTCCCAGTCATGTTCGTGAAACGCGACGATGGCGGCCGTAAAGCGATCAAGGCTGCTGATGGCGCGTTTATCGGTACGAACCAGTGCCTGGCAATCGAGGCCGAGTGCCGCAAGTTCGCGGCGCGAGACATCGTCAGGCGACGCAATCACCATTTCAAATCCAGTGGCGTTTAGGAGTGCTGCGATGGCAACCAACATCGGTCCAGCGCCGATCAGCATGACGCGGACTTTAGGAACGTGCGCGCGATGGAAGATACTGTTTTCGCGGCGACTGACAGGCAGGATTGATGACGTAACAGGGGCAAGAAAACTCGAGCCGGTTGCAAGATCCGTTGTCCATGTAAAGGCTTGACGGCCGGCGCGCAGTGCCGCCACTTCGGCGAGCAGATCTGCCGTAAGCGACTGGTTGAAGTAAATGTCGAGCCCACTTCCGCACGGAAGCTTGATGTCGAAGTATGGCGATCCCTTGCCGTATTTGAGCAGCGCATTTTTACGATTGCTAAAAACCCTCTGGGCTTCGAGCGCGACGGCTTGCTCCAGGCATCCGCCTGACAGATATCCAGCGTAGCGACCATCGCTGGCGACGACCATCTGCGCACCGATGGGTCTGGGCGTGGCACCGTCGACGTCAACCAAAGTGACAAGTGCTGTTTGTAGGCCGGCCTGTGTCCACGACATGAGTTCGGGCAGCACGTCGTCGGCATCGAGGAGGCTTGGGGCTGGAAAGACCATTGCTTCAGACGGCATGGTGACCTTTTTCGTAGGATCTTGCCGAACGATCGGCAGGGGCGCAATCCTAATTCAAGCTGTGGATTGGTCGTCAGCTGAAATACAGCACGCACGTTCAGCAACAGCGCCGACAACGATCGAGATGAATGAACGAGAGGCAAGCGTATCTATGAGGGGCCATCAGATTACTGCAAGCCCATCTCGACGGACAAGCGTCTGGAAATGGCTATGATTATTCACTTGCCCGCCTCCTCAAACAAAGCGGCGTCTGGATCGCGCGCCCCGTTGACCCAGCTTTCAACAATTTGCGATGCGATCATGCTGAATGTGATGCCATTGCCGCCGCAACCCAACACGGCCATGCAGTTCGGCTGGCCTTCGATGGTGCAGATAATCGGCAAGCCGCTCGGGCTAACAGCGAACGCTCCGGCCCAGGCGTAATCCAACTCGAACCCACGACCCGGCAACAATTGATTGAGAGCGTTGAGCAACTTTTCGGATTTGGCAGTAATGGCACGGTCGCGCCGGTTCGGGTTCTTGAGCGACGAATCTTCGCCACCCGCAATCACGCGATTGTCTGGCGTTGTGCGAACATAAAGATACGGATCTGACGCTTCCCAAATCAGACTGCGGCCTGGCCATAGTTGTTTGGCATCAACCGGTCGGGTCGCAATGGCCCACGACGACGTAATATCGAACTTCGCTTTCGGCATGCCCTCGACGGTTTCGTAGCCCGTTGTGAAAATTGCTTTCGAGCACTGAATTTCGTCGCCGTCAGAGGTTGCCAACACCACACCTTTGCCAGCACCCTCGACCCGCGAAATGGTGTGACCACTATAAATGCGGCAGCCGCGTTTTTTTGCGGACAGAAGAGCTGCTGCTGTGAGCTTCGCTGGATTTAATTCACCAGCCCCTTGTGAAATAATCGCACCACCTCGCTCGATACCTGTGGCGTCAAACAGGTTTTGAGCTGTTATGTAGGATGACGGAAGTCCGGCACTTTTCCGGGCGGCGGCTTCACGCCGAAGTGCGACCGGTCCCAGTTCGTTGCCGGCTAAATACACAGCCTCTCGATCTCGCCAATCGCAGGCTAACTTATTTTTCGAGATAAGGTCACTGAGATCGGCAACGGCTTGCAACGATCGACGGTACGCGCGGCGCGCCTTGCTGGCTCCGATCTTGTCGGACAATTCACGAAGCGGGACATCAAGCTCGAATTGGATCATCGCGGTGCTGGCAGCGGTGCTGCCAGACCCCGGCGATCTTCGGTCGACAATGACGACGTCGTGTCCGGCGTTGGTTAAAGCGAGAGCGACGAGCGCGCCGCTGACACCAGCGCCGACCACAGCGACATCGCATGTTACGCGCGATAGGGTCGTGCGAGGTCGAATGGCACCGCCCGGATAATCCTGCCAAAGGGATTTTCCGCCCCGCAGGTCGCGTTTTTCCGTGAGCATAGAGTTGCCTTTATGGACCGCGACGTATGTGTCGAGTGCCGACATGTCGGGTGAGATCTAAAACGGTCGTCGAGGCGGATCGCTCGATTAAATCACTCGTCAGTTCGTTGAAAATGCTGGATTGCCCCGCGCTAAATCGCCAACGATGGAACATCGCAGCCGCGCTATAGTTCCGTTAACGCGCTCGAGTTCTTGAGCGTTTTGCTTTGTCACTCCTGAGGTATGTCATGCAGCCCCGCCGCGGCAACAGGGCGTTGAGGGTCATTCTCTCAACCACCAGTCTCGTTCTTCCCGCTATCACGCTGGTTCCGCTTGGATCGTTGTGGCTTTGGGAACATGGCTACGTGTTGCACTGGGCGGCGATGGCACTGGTGCTCGTTGGGTTCAGCATGGGGCTACAGTGGTGGCTGTTGCGCGACCCACCCGCTATCAGCCCGCTCACCGTTGACGTGGAGGAGCCACCGGCGTCAGCGACGGACCGAGAATCGGTAGCCCGACGACGGCTGGATGCGTACATCGCATCGCTGACACCAGACGTGGTCAGTGGCGAGCAGGGGCTGCGCGATCTTGCAATCGCAACGATCAATCTCGTCGCTCAGGAAATGCATCCCGGGGAGGTCAATCCACATTGGAACTTCACGGTGCCTGAAGCCTTGCTCGTGGCGGAGCGCGTCGCGGCGCGGCTGCGGCCGGTTGTGATCGACAGTGTTCCGTTAGGCGACCAACTGACGGTCCGCCAAGTGCTTCGATTATACGAATGGCGCGGTGCTGTTGATTGGGCTGAACGGGCTTATGACGTTTGGCGCATCGTGCGGCTGCTCAATCCAGTGGCGGCCATCACCAACGAAGCGCGCGAGCGACTGACGAAAAAACTCTATACGAGTTTGAAGGATGAATTCACCGTTCGCCTCGCTCAGGGCTATGTCCGTGAAGTCGGTACTGCGGCGATCGATCTCTATAGTGGGCGATTGCGGGTTGGTCGGCACGGAGAAAAAATCGTCGACAAGAATGCAACGGCAACTAATGCGAGCGCATCTGACCTTGATGAAGCAAGCTTAAATCGCGGTCGTTCGAGTGATGCAACCCGCGGATTCTCGTGGGGTCGGCTTGGTACGCAGGCCAAAAGCGCTAGTAAGTTTGCAGCCCGCGCTGTGTTTCGCCGCAAGAGATAAAGCCACTGCTAATTATGCAGCGGTTTGTTCATCAACCGCTGCCGAGATGACCGGCGCAACAAGATTGAGTTTTTGTACGGCGTCCACACTGGCAGCGAATGTTGCTGGAGGTCCGGCGTACGTCGCTGCATCAGGGCTTGATGCGACATCGCGGATCGCAGCATCGTCCCACTGGCAAGTAATGATCGTTGCGCCACGCCCAGCCTTCGCGGCCATTCGAGCAACGAACGCCAAGCGATGGCCCGCTGCAAACCCGCCGACGCAAATCGCCCGTGGCCGAAGCGCCTTGACGGCCAACCAATCACCAGGCTCGACGACACGTACATTGTGGCCACCCTCACTTAAAAGATGAGCGAGGACGCGCGCGCCAGCGTCATCGATGGCAGACCGAGCACCGATGCAAACAACATCGGCGGTATTCGTTTCGACTGCGGGCTCGTCACCGAACAGATCATCTCGATCTTCAAGCATCTCAATCACGTCGCGCACACTTGCATTAATCGCAGTCAGCCGCACCTGATCGAAGCGTCGACGCTCAGCATCGCGGGCAGCCTGGCTCAATGCGCCCAGCACAATCCCATCGTAATAGTCGGCGAGCGTCATATCCTCGAGGTGAACTTTAGCTTGTGAAAAAGCATCTTCGGTGTCGTTCGATAAAATGCGCTGATAAAACTTGTCGGAAGGCGATAGCGTTGGCTCATCACCCAGCAAGAAGCTGAAGACGGCCAGCGGCTCAAGGTGACGCCCAAACGATACCAGCAAGAGGGTCAGTGGGACGGCGAGCAGCAAGCCGACCGGTCCCCAAAGCAGTGTCCAAAAAGCGGTCGCGACTAGGATCGCTAATAACGACAGGCCAGTCGAGCGGCCTTGCACAACAGGTTCGATGATGTGGCCCATGAGCGGCTCGGCGACGAGATAAAGTCCGAGCGTCGATAGTGCCATGGTCCAACCGGGATCGACTGATGCGGCCAGCAGAACGGGAAACAGGCCAGCTATGATGCTGCCGATGAACGGCACAAACCGCATCAGACCGGCAATTAGGCCCCAAAGCGCCGCGCCGGGAACGCCGATGATCCACAAACCTAATCCGATCACCGCACCAAAGGCGACGTTAAGCGCAAGCAACGTCGACATGTACTTGCTCAGGCGCGCCGCTGTGTCGTTGAGCGCAGTTGTCGATCTCTCGACGTCGTCGCGACTGAGAATTCGGATGAGACGATCCCGCAGGCTTTCGCGCTCCACCAGGATAAAAATTAGAAACAGAAGTACCAGGCCAGCGGTACCCAATGGAGCCGCGATAGCGCCGATCCCTGACAGCAGCTGCTGCAACGGCGTGGATGCTGGTTGGGTAATTTCGACAGGAACCGCTTTGACAGTGGTGCCTGCCGCTCCCGGCGGCGGCAGCGTTGCCCGCGTATCGCTATTGATTGGGGCAATCGGCTGCGTTGATGATGGAACTTTCGGTCCGTCACTCAATTCGTCTTGCAATTTTTTAAGGGTTTCACCAGCCCGATCGATAGATACCGACGGCGTACCCAAACCTCGCAAGCTCGCAATTTTTTGACGCAGCGTTTGTTCGTAATTCGGCAGATCATCAATGAGACTAGACACCTGCGTTGTAATCAACGCTCCGACTGATGAAAGGATCGTCAAGAGAAACGCGACCATCAGTGTGGCTGCAAGAGCTTTGGGGACGTGCCGCCGTCGAAGCCAATTGATGCCGGGGGAGAGGGCGAACGCCAAAAGCATCGCAAGGGCGAGTGGAATGAAAAGAGATTGGCCAAAATAAAGCGCAGCGATCGTCAACGCTGCGATGATGTAGGGGCTCGCATCCTGCGCGAGACTGTTCCCAGCATTGGGGAGGGATCGGCCGAGCTGCGCCACGCTAGCGGTTCCTCATCTGGCGAGCTGCGCCAAGCCCAAACATAAAGGCCGAGGCAACGACTTGGAGCGCGCCAAAATAATCAACCGCTGCAGCAGTATCTTCATCGACGGCCGCTGAAACCTCTGACATCACTGACGGAGGCGGTGCTGCAGCGGCGATCTTAGCTCGAGCGGCCGTCCGCCGCTTACTCCAATCGGCCAAAGCGGGCATCGCAATGGCCAGAAGTGCTGCAGCGCCACATATTGCTGCGATCGACAGGGCAACCGGCACAGCACCATAGGTCGGCTCGTAAATCCAAAAGACGACCATGAGAGAAAGGACGAAACTGGTCAGTAAAAACAGCGCAGCGATCGCGCCCCACAAAGCCCGGCGAGCAATTCCATCGACGGCGTCGCCTGCGGCGCGCGTAGCAGCAAGCGTGAATAAATACTTCAGCATCGTCCCCTCACTCGAAAGCGCTTAGCGTCGTGCAATGACAGCTAGCAAAAATCCCAAACCTGCGGCGATCGCTGCCGACTGCATGGGTTTTTGACGGATTGTTGCCGACAACCTGTCAACTTGAGCACTCGCTTCCTCTTTAATCCGCCCAACTGTTTGGATCAGCTCGGGAGGTGCCTCAGCCGCCATTCGGTCAACGGCCGTTTCGGCTTTCGATTTGAGCGTTTCGTAGGACGTATTCATTGTGAGTTCTCCTCAAGTTTTTTCCAGCTCGCGCCGCGTCAATTCAGTCAGCGTCGAAGGATGAGACCGACAACGAAGCCAAGTCCTGCGGCGATCGCTGCAGCTTGGGTTGGATTGCGCCGGATCGCGGCTTCCAAATCGTTCACTTTGGCAGACGCCTGATCCTGAACCGCTCCCGCTGCATCGCCAAACTGGTCACTGGCCAGTTGCTTGACGGTCGATGCCAACGATAACAATTCAGTTTTCAATTGATCGATTGAAGCAGATGGCTCAGTCGGGTCGTTTGGAAGTCTCTGGGCTTGGGCCATTTTGGTCTCCGCTCGGGGTGGTCGTACAAATCTTGGGCATGCGAAACGAGAGCACGCGAATTTGGGGCAACCAGTTCAACTGGTAGGTCCGAAACGTGCCGCCGCGCATTAAGTTCCAGGAATTTTGGGTGCAAGAATAGGCCGTGTGGAACATTGGCGAATTCGGCAGCGTTCAGTGAAGACACGTCTTGAGGAGATTGATCGATGCTTGCCGCCACCAACCCGCCCGTTGACCCTACAGCCTCACAAGATGATGGCGCTGTATTGGAGATCCTCCGCAGCCAGATCGTCAGCTTGTCGAACGAAGTGGCCCAAATCGTTGAAGATCGCGCGAAAAAAGTAAATCGCGCGGTTTCGGGCGCAGTGGAAAACGTAGGCAACAGCGCCCGGACAAGCGCCACTGAATATCCAATCGCAACCATGGCTGCAGTGTTTGCCGCTGGTGCTGTCATCGGAATACTCTTGCTCGAAAGCCGCAGGTCTGAACCGGTGTCACGCTTCGATGCGGCGCGTCATGATTTGGAGAATTACGCGGCCGACCTCAAGCGTTCCTTGCAACAGTCGGCGCGCGGCTTGTCGATGTCTGACCGCCTTGAGCGAATGGCTGGCGCCCTGTCAGCGACTGACGCGAAGGCCACGATAGCGCCCGCCTTTGAGCGTCTTACGGGATGGCTCGGCCAGGCTAAAGATCAAGCCAAGACGATGGTCGATGCCGCCGCAGCAAAAGTCACAAGCGCGTAAGTTTCATAGGAGTGTCGGCAGCCTGCGTGCCGACATTCGCGCCGCCGCTCGGCCATGTGGCCGTCACGGTCGTTCGGCGACTTGCGATACGATTGAGCCAATTTTAGCTGTATCGGCTTCGGCCGCATCCGTTCCTACTGAGACATTCGCACGTGGGTGTAATGCGCCCGCTTCAACATTTTGCGGTTGAGCGGATAAGCACGCTCCCATCTCAATGATCACTTCGAAATTTTCGTCATCGCCTGGCATCACGAACTGCACTTCACATCCGTTCTTGACGTTCAACGCGACGCCGGAGATTGACGCTGTGCGGATGCCGCTGGTCACGCAATTGGGATTGATGACGCGGATCGTGGTTCGCCCACCACCGAACCGATAGTCTATTTCGAAGCCCGCCCAGTGGCTGGGGATAGCTGGGCGAACGATCAGAGTTCGACCATGCTTGCGTACGCCGAGAACGTGCTCAACGACGGCACGGTAAAGCCATCCTGCCGAGCCTGTGTACCACGACCAACCGCCACGACCGCGATTTGCGCCGACCGTGTAAATATCGGCCGCCACCACGTATGGCTCCAATCGGTACAACTGACAGTCCTGCCGCGACCGCGTCCTGTTGATTGGGTTCAACATTGCAAGCAGGTCAGCAATCGCACTGCCGTCTTTCATTTCGGTAAAGGCGATTAAACTCCAAATAGCGGCGTGCGTATATTGCCCGCCATTTTCGCGAATGCCTGGCGGATAGCCCTTGATGTAGCCCGGATCTCGTTCGGTCATGTCGAACGGGGGCGTAAACAACGGAGCAAGTTTGGCATCGCGATCAAGCAGCCGATCCTTGACCGATTGCATTGCGCGCACCAATCGCTCAGATGGTGCGGCTTGGCTGAAGACGGCCCACGACTGCGCGATACTGTCGATTTGACATTCAGGAACAGAGGCACTGCCAAGCAAAGATCCGTCGTCGAAGACGCCGCGCCGATACCATTCACCATCCCAAGCATTGACATCAATATGTTCGGCCAAGTGCCTAATGTGCTGGCTCCACCGCTTGTGACGTTCCGTGTCGAGACGCGCTTCAGCCAATGGCAACATGCCGCGAATGGCGACGATGAGAAACCAGCTCAACCAGACGCTTTCGCCTTTGCCCTCGATGCCGACCCGGTTCATGCCGTCGTTCCAATCGCCGCCGCCAAACAATGCGAGGCCATTTGCACCCGTTGCAAGGGAGCGGTCGATGGATAGGGCGCAATGCTCATATAATGATGCCGATGCGCTGCTGGTCTGGGGAGCAAAGTAAATTTCGTGCTCGTGATCTTGCAGCAGCGGGCCGTCAATGAAGGCGACCGTTTCGTCGAGCACGTCGGTGTCGCCGGTCGTCGTAACGTAGAAGGCCGCTGCATAAGGTAGCCACAAGCAGCTATCCGCGATCCGTGTCCGAATGCCGTGACCCGATGGTGACATCCACCAGTGCTGCACGTCGCCTTCGGGAAATTGCCGCCCGGCAGCGACCAGCAGATGGTCGCGCGCGATATCGGGACGACTTGTCGTCAGTGACATCACGTCTTGCAACTGATCTCGAAAGCCGTAAGCGCCACCGGCCTGATACAAACCAGCCCGCCCCCAGATGCGCGACGCCAGCGTTTGATAGGGAAGCCAGCGGTTGACTAAAATATCAAGCGCGCGATCGGGTGTCTTGATCGTGATGGCGTCGGTGATTTCATCCCATGCGGCCGAGGATTGCTGCAGCATATGGTCGGCATCGCGCGTCAGGTAGAGATCAACGAGGCGTTCAGCGTCTGCTCGATCGTTGCCATCGCCTAACAGTGCGACGATCTCAATCTCTTGGCCTGGTTGCAGTGTGACGCGGGTTTGGAGTGCCGCGCATGCATCGAGCCCAGGGCCCGCATGACTGTTGAGGCGGGCTCCAGGTGTGAGCGACGACGGAATATCGACGCTTCCCCTGCGACCAAAGAAATGACTGCGGTCGGCGGTCCATTGCGCGATCGGTTGGGCAAGGGCAAAGAACGCCACGCGATCGGGAAAAAAGTGGTGCCACGAATTGCGCGCAAAGATGCTGTGGCGGCTTTCGTCAAATGCTGTCGTGATATTTCCCGCCGTGGTGATGCGTGCTGAGCCAAGCACCCATTCAACGTATCCGGTGACGGAAAGTGAACGGACTTTGTTCGACGAATTGCGCAACCGAAGGCGTGAAATTTTTACTGGATCGGATGGCGCTACAAATTGCTCAAGGGTCGCCTCGATGCCATACACGACATGCTGAAATCGCGAATACCCTTGGCCATGGGCCGCGCGGTAGGGCGAAACGAAATCGCGAATCGGTGAAGCTGTTGGCGACCAAAGATGGCCGCTGTCATCGTCGCGAATATAGAAAATCTCTCCAGGCCGATTGGAGACCGGGTCGTTGGACCACGGCGTCAGTTGGCGTTCTTTGCTATTAAGGCACCACGTATAGCCAGCACCCTCCGCTGAAACCATGAAACCAAATGATGGGTTGGACACCACATTGATCCAAGGCGCAGGTGTGTTCGCACCACTGTCGAGGACCATGACGTATTCTTTTCCGTCGCGACCGAACCCACCGTAGCCGTTGAAGAACTCAAGATCGCCAGTATCGGCGGGTTGGGCTTCAAAGGCGATTTCAGCTTGGCGACGGCGTGGCGCGGAGGGTGGCGGGGCGGCCACGTCGAGGCGCTCGACTTGTTCAGCGAGTGATCCGCGTTTGGCATGAAACACAGCACGCGCGAGAGCGGGTAGTGCCGCGCGGGTCAGAGGTTGCAAGAGATCACCGCGGAGCAGATACACCGCGCCTTTTGTGTTATCGCGGTTCAATCGGTGTCGGCTGGTCACCGACTGCAACAGCGTTTCAAGCGCCGTTTGAAGGTCTTGCTGATAGGACGTCGCACGATCATTGATAATGACGAGATCGATTTCCAAACCTTTGCTGCGCCAGTATTCGAAGGCGTGCAGGAGTTGCCGTATGAGACTGAGATCGGCCACCTCGTCGATGTAGGCGAGCGCAATTGGCAGATCGCCGGAAATGCCTTCTTGCCAAATTGGCCCAAAGCCCGTCGACCCGCGTCGCAACAAAGTCTCGGCCGCTCTTAAAGCTCGCTCGGAGAATGTCAGACATCCGGCAATGCGCTGAAAGGTCAATGCTTCTTCCGCTGTCACGCCGAGATGGCGCAGCTCGACAAGACCGTGTGTCCACGCCAGCGTTGCGCATCGGCCGTACGCGGCACGGTCGCGATGCTTTTCGATAATAGAATCAAGCTTTTCTTGATGATCGGCAACAACGGTCCAAAACGAAAGGCGAACTGTCACGCCGGGCGCAACGACGACCCGCTGGCGGAGCGCGAACACTGGATCGAGCACCGCGCCAACCGTGCCACTTAAGGCGCGGCCGCTGATGATGCTTGTTGGTGATGCCAGCGTGCGGCCGCGGCCGATGAAGCGGGCGCGATCGGTTTCAAACTCCACAGGCGGACCGTGGTCGTCACTGGAGGTCACGAACGCCGCCGCCATCACGGCTGGCTCGGCAGCACTTCTTCGCCGGCGCTTTGCGATCAACGTTTGGTCGGAGGCGCGATGAGAGGTCTCAACGAATAATTTGGAAAATGCGGGATGCATAACATCAGATGCAACTTGTCCCAAAACCAATTCTTCATAACTCGTCACATCGAGAACACGCGACTTGTTGCCAAAGTTGGTGATGGAAAGACGGCGACAGATCGCGTCATCGATCGGTGAAACAATGACATCGAGAACGGTTTCGAGGGTGCCATCGCGACGGGTCACTTGCACGCGATCTTCGGAGAATGTCGTGACGTAATCGTTCGGCTCGATTGAGGTCGGCTGCGCGGTGGCTGACCAAACCGTTCCGGTCTGGCGATCCCTGAGATAAATAAATGATCCCATGTTCTCGAAGGTCGGATCAGCCTGCCACCGGGTGATCGCCATGCCGTTCCACTTGATCTGACCGGCGCCTGATGCAGCCATCACCGCACTCAAGCGGCCATTTCCAAAGAAGTGACAATCGCTCGGCCGGGCCGTATCGAGCCGCACGCGGCGAGCGGCTTCAAGCTCCAGGTCGTCGTCGCCAGCACGGACGTTGACCAGCGTTGCCCGCCGCATCCGCATCGGCGTCACTCTCGGTGGGCGTTCTTGCAACAGTAGGTCGACGGTTTGTATAATTGGGTTAGTGTGGAACGCGCGGGCAATGATGTTGTCAAACACCACATTGGCGAGTGCGACAATCGTCATGCCTTGATGGTGAGCCATATACGCTTTGACGATTTCCTGGCCCCCCGCCGTTGCAACGCGGGTCGGGGTGAAGTCGATGGCCTCATAAAATCCGTGATTGCCGATGGCACCGATGGACTGCAGGGAGCTGAAGTTTCCAGCCGCTTCGTTCGGCGCCACAAGTGCTGCCAGTGCCGTCGCGTACGGAGCTATGACGTGATTTTCAGCTAGCCCACGTTTTAGTCCTAAGGTCGCGACACCAAATGGTGAGTACTGGTATGTGAATTCCAAATCCCGCGCGTTGTAGGCTGATTCCGAAACCCCCCACGGTGTGCCGTTACGCTGACCGTGCCGCATGTGCTGGCGAACAGCTGTGCGCATCGATAGGCCAAGCAGGCTTTCTCGCGGCGTCATAGTGACCAATTCCGGCATGAGATATTCAAACATCGAGCCCGACCACGAGGTCAGGACTGATTGGCCGTCTGCGGGAAGAATGGCTCGACCTAAGCGAAACCAATGCCGGGTTGGTAGATCGCCCTTAGCAATCGCAACGAGACTCGCCAACCGCGCTTCAGACGCCAGTAGGTCGTAGCAACTTTCATCGAGTTGACCGGTATTGACCACGTAGCCAATCGACAAGAGCTCGCGACTGGGCTCGATGAGGAAGCTGAAATCCATAACCAGTGCCGTGTGTTCAGCTGCGTCTGCAATCGACAGCAGGCGACGCTTAAGTCGTGACTGTTCGAATGCAGCTGGATCATCTCGAAGCAACGATCGGGCCGTATCCGCCAACGCCTTTGCCCATACGGCTGCCCTTGGGTTTGATGTGCTGTGATCCAGATGCTGGACAAGTGTCTCAGCTGTCATCGCAATGACTGACCAATCGGCGGCACTTTCGGAACTGTTGGGCCGTTCCGCTGCCGATGACGCGTTGAGCATAGCCCGCAAGATCGACAATGCCGATGTTGTCACCGGGTCGTTCGGGGTCACGGACGCCAATTCAGTTTCGAGCAGCAAGAGTGCGTCGCCCGCCCCGTCGCGCGCGCGAGTTTCTTCGTCGTTTAGCGACCACGATCGACACAGCGCCGCCAGCGCCAGCAGATGGCCTGCGAGGTTCCCACTGTCGACCGAGGAAATATACCGAGGTTCGAGAGAGGCGAGTGTCTGAGTGTCATACCAGTTGAGAAAATGCCCACGATGACGCTCGAGTCGTCCCATGGTTCGAAGCGTGCGCTCGAATCGATCTGCGGCCTCGCTGGTCGAAATCCAACCGAACTCCCGCGCGCTTGCAACGGTCAAGAGATAGAGGCCGATATTCGTCGGCGACGTTCGATGGGCGACGATGGGTTGCGGTTCCTCCTGCAAATTATCGGGAGGCAAATGATTGTTACTGTCACCAACGACTGTCTCAAAGAATCGCCAAGTGCGACGGGCAATGATGCGGAACGCCAAGCGATTGGATGCGGTCAGTGGAGGGGCTGGATCTGTCGATGAGTTTCGGCTGATCCACGCGGCGATGGCAGGAGCAGAAATCCACAATGCAACAACCGGCGCTGCTATCACCGTGGCGGTTCCAGCAAACAGCGTGACAGCGCCAGCGATCGTCGCGACCGCAAGGCCACCCTGCATCAAGGTGACGTAGGCACCGACAGAGTTGACGGCCTGCGACTTAGCTTGAGCGGCTGTGGTCCATTCCAGCAGATAGTGATGGCTGAAATAGCGCCGATAGAGGGCGCGTACGATCGCGTCGGCCATCGTGTAAGCGCGATCGGCCAGCAATGAAATATCGACCGCGGCTTGGCTCAAAGCCAACCGAAAGTCTGCCCAGGCTGCGACCAGGTGATTTCGAAGCGACGTGTTCTCGTCTGGCGAAACCACCGCGGCGAAGACATTCAGCAGACTTGGCAGCGCAAGCGCTAATAGGATGTAAGCCGTCCAGATCACAGCAGCGCCAGCCGGTAGCGTCCAGCCGACCACGAGCGCGACAACGGCCATGATCGGAGCGAGTGATCGGCGCAGGTTATCGAGCAGCTTCCAGCGCGCCAATGCAGATAGCTCGTGTATGTTGCTCGGATGGCATTTTTCACTAGCAACGATTTGTGAGCCGGAGCGGCCGGTCAAAAGCCACGGTAAGAGTTGCCAATCGCCGCGAGTCCAACGATGGTCGCGGCTTCGCGCAACATCGTATCGACTTGGGAATTCCTCAACGACTTCGACGTCGCTGGCCAGGCCAGCGCGGGCATAGATCCCCTCAATCAAATCGTGGCTGAGAACAGAGTTGTCGGGAAATCGCCCAGCTGTGGCAGCTTCGAAAGCATCAATATCGTAGATGCCTTTGCCAGCAAATGAGCCTTCGTCGAACAGGTCCTGATACACGTCTGAAATTGCGCCGGCATAGGGATCGATGCCGCCCGGAGCTGTAAACAATCTTTGGAACGTCGAGGCGTGCCGATCCTCTGGCAAACTTGGCGTGACGCGCGGCTGCAAAATGCCGTACCCGCCAATGACGCGCCGCGTCGCTTCATCAAATATCGGCTGATTGAGGGGATGAAGCATTTTGCCGATCAACCGGCGAGCGGCATCGCGCGGCAAGCGCGTATCCGTATCAAGCGTAATGACGAAGCGAATATTGCTTGGCACAAGTGGTGGAAGCTCGGTGTCACTGATGTAGGACGTTGGTTTGCCGCGCAGGAGACGGTTGAGTTCGTGAAGTTTGCCCCGCTTGCGCTCCCAGCCCATCCATCGATGTTCTGCAGCGTTCCATTGTCGCTTGCGGTGGAATACGTAAAATCGTGGTTCGTCCTCGCGGGCAGTCGGATGCCGCAGGTTGAGCGCCGCGACAGCGCGATGAGCGCAGGTGAGGAGTTGCTTATCGCCTTGCGTCACTTCACTGCTAGCGTCGGTCCAATCCGAGGCGATGGCGTAAAAAATATTGTCGTCACCTGTCGCGAGATGGTGAACCTCAAGCGTGTGGGTTAAGGCTTCAATGCTGGACGCGTCTGTGATCAGCGTTGGCACAACGACGAGTGTTCGCGCTGCGGCTGGGACGCCATCGCGAAGCAAAAGGCCCGGGATCAACTTTGGTGGAAGTTCGTTGGTTATGGCGCGATTGACCAGCGCAATTGCAAAAGTCAGTGTTGGAATAAATCCGGCCAGAGCGAGAATAGCGATCTTTTCCGCAGCTATGCCTTGGCCGACCAAAGCCAGCGCCGGCAGCGCCAAAATCGACGCAACCAAAAATGCCAACGACACGATATAGCCGGTTAGTCCACTGCGTTGAGTCAATGCGGCGGGATAGTCTGAAAGCCGATATTGAAAGTTGATCGCAGTTTTGAGCGTCTTCAGGCCGGGTCCGAACAAGTAGTGACCAGGATCGTCTGCGGCGGGCTCTTCTCCACCGCGGCCGCGAGACTTAGTCGCCATGTCAACTGCGCGCTGTGCGATCGCTGTTTCAGTCTCGCTCGATCGCCGAGCCAGCTCTTCGATCACCGTTCGGTAGGCATTGCGGCTCGGAAAGTCCATGCTAGCAAATGTAGGGTGGGTCGCGAGCACATCGTTGACGGTACTCACACCTTCAACAAAGTCGGGCCAAACGGCATCCGGGATGAGGCGCATGCTGCGCAGAATATTGCGCACCGTCGTGTTGGTTGCGCCCATGCGCGCGTGCTCGTCACGAATGAGATCGTCGATCGATACATCTTCGCGGCGAAGTTCGGTCTCTAACCAATCTCGTGATTGATGACTGTCCCAATCATTGAAGCGATGAACCAATTGCGACACGAAAGCTGATTTGATTGCGCCGCTGGCGTCGACCAAGCTGGCGTGGGCTAGACTGTCGGCACCGTTGGGATCGCGCGTGAAGGCGTCAGCAATTACATCGGCTTCGGCACGCTGCGTCCAACTTAAGACAATGCGCTTGGCTGCACGGCGCAAGTTTTCGACGAGCACGATCTGCAACGTGAGGGGCAGGGCCCACAGTTCACCAATGGTGAGTGGTTGAACGCGTTGGTAAGCCGACACATAGGCGCGCAACAGGTTCAGATCAAAATGACTGTCGGTATGGGCTACATAGGCCCACGCGAGGCCAAACACGCGCGGGTAGCCCGCAAAGGGGCCCTCGGCAAGCTTTGGTAGCTGACCATAATAGGCGGGTGGCAGCTTTAACCGGATCTCCCGGATTTGCTCTTCGATGATGTGCGAATTGTTCAGCAGCCACTCGGCTGCTGGACTTAAAGATCGCCCATCCGAGACAAAACTCGAAATCACGCGGTGAGCTTGGAACAGTTCTTCTGCATTTGACGCCAAACGCTTGCGAAGACTGACGACCTTCGGCGGATTGATGCTGACCGGCTGGGCCGCCGCTAAACTTTCGGCGTGCGATTCCAAGCGTTCTTGTGAAAATACGACGTCGCGAATTGCGTTTTCATCATTCCACGGCGCCGGCCACACTGCCAACCACGGTGCAGGCCATTTCGCAGCCAACCAGCGACGCACGTCGTCCATAAACCCCACGCTGATTAAACGGCACACACCCGTGCCTCGCGACTAACGCATGGCCACTGACTTTGTTCCAACTCGTGGGAACATTTCGAGCGCTTGAGACATTGTGGTTCTATAAAATCACGCACCTACTGAGTGGGAGGAAGCTTTGGGCAAGTCGTCTCATTGGGCATTTGTGTTTGCAGTGATTGCCAGCATCTCGGCTGTGTTAGGTTTTGGCGGTGGAGCTGGCGAAGCGTCGGCGGCAGCGGTTATTTTGTGCTGGACATCACTTGCAGTGATGACATTCGCGTTTATCGGCAGTCTGATGCGAAGTGGTTGATCACCGACCAACGGCTCTCACGATTGGCGGGGCGATGGTTGATACCATTGCTGTCGTGCAATCGGACCAGATCGAGCGCGTCGAACAGCCTGGCGGCGATCGCACATTCCTAATGCTGGAAGAGGGTCGAAAATTTGTCGCTGATCGTGTCACCGGACATGTCGGCGGCGGCGGCGTCAATTCAGCAGTTTGTCTGCAGCGACTTGGATTTTCAGTTCAGACGCTCGTCAAACTCGGCCGTGACGATCGTGGCAGGCTGGTGCGAGAAACGCTAAAACATGAAGGCATTAATTCGCGTTGGGTGTGTGAGCACCCCGATAAGGCGACTGGTGCATCGGTCATCATCTCATCGCACCAGAACAATGCCGCGATCATTACATACCGTGGCGCAAATTCAGAGTTGCTGGCGTCAGATCTTCCTGACGAAACCTATCAGCCACATTTAGTCTATGTGGCCGGGTTGAGCGACCAATCCGCAGATATCCTGCCAGCGATCGTCGATCGAGCCGCTTCGCTAAAGACATCTATTGCGATCAATCCTGGTGTACGCCAACTCGCGCATCGGTTCGATGCTATTTATCAAGCGTTGCCACGCTTGTCTCAATTGTCCGTCAATGCTGTTGAAGCTGCTGAAATCGTGCCGCAGATTTTCGATAAGTACCCGCGTTGCTCCGCATCGGCTGACGCGGTACAGAGCAAGCCTGTTGGCGCGTTGATGCGACAAAATTTGACGAAAGATAATATCACGATGTCGTTGCCGCATTTTTTCGAGGCGCTGACGTCGACGGGCTTGGGATCTGTCGTCGTGACCGATGGCGAGCGTGGAAGTTACGCTGCAACCCGCGAGGGCATCGTATTTTGTGCTGCGCCGAGGGTCGCGGTTTTTGGCACTGCAGGGGCGGGCGACGCGTTCAACACGACATTCGCTGCCGGCCGAGCTCAGGGTCAAACGATCGACGATTGTCTCGTTGCTGCGAGTATCAATGCAGCGTCCGTCATTGGACATGCCGATACGATTTCTGGCCTTCTGACATGGCAGCAGTTGCAAGAGGCAAAGCGGCAGGCGGCAAAAAACCTAGTCGTTCATACGTGGCGCTACGCGGAGCATTAAAGCTTACCCAAATACGAAATGAAGCTCTTCCAGGCAAACCTGGAAGAGCCACACCATTACGACTTGTAGTAAACGTAGACTGGCATCGCGGTGAGGCTTTCCTTCGTGCCGTCAACGACGACCTTCCAGCTACTGCCGTCGCGCGTTAGCTTCAGCGCCGTCATAGGAACGGCGACGTTACGTTCGCCCATTCCAAGGAAGCCACCGACGCCGAGGATTGCCGTCACGCTC